>JBGUUU010000055.1:0-3129 GCA_045133775.1 Christensenellaceae bacterium | reverse complement strand
TTTTATCATCCACCGTTAAATGCTTTTTTGCAGGCAAACTTTATGAAGTTTATGCAAGCGTTTACGAGTTTTTTAACAGAAAACTTTGGTTTTGATGCAAACTATTTCCCAGATAAGTTTTTGCATAGCTACACTTCGGCAAAGCTTCCTGCGGGTAGCGAAATGAGATATTTTCTCTATTCTACTACGCAAATTCTCGCCGTAATCTATTCGGTAATTACAATGGTTTACGCCTTAAAACTCGTTAAACTTTTCAATTTTAAGGGTAAAACTGCAGTTTTAGTTTCTGCAATAGTAATATTATTCCCACGTCACGTGCAATTTGCAGGTATGGTTAATAATGATGCGCTTTCTTATATGTGCTCAATTTTAGCATTATATTTTGCAGTTAAGTGGCAAAAACAAGGTAAAAAGATTTGGGATATCCTAGCTTGTTCGTTATTCGTGGGCCTAGGTATGATGACCAAGCTTGCAACAGCAACAATCTGTTTGCCAATAGGCGGAATTTTTGTCTACGAATTTATTTTGGCAGTAAAAGAATTTATCTGCGATTTAAAAGGCAATAATAAATTAAGCATCAAAAAACATATAAATTTACCTATTCAATTTGTTTGTTTTTTAGCTATTTGCGCTCCTTTAGGGCTTTGGTTTCAAGTTTATGCAAGCAACAAATTCGGTCAAAACTTCGGCTTTGTCTTCAATAACTTAAATCAAAGATTAAGAACCGACCACCACACGCTATTCCAAAGACTTGTTTTCAGTTTTGATTTTAACGAATATTTCGGTAAACTTTATTGCGTTTGTTTTAGTGGTGCAAACAACGAGTATTATAACAATTACAATCTATTAAATTATCAAATTCGTTCTGCAATTTTCGGTGAATTTAGTTATTGGCAGGGCGAAGGCTTTGCAACGGTTGCTTTACTTTTAGCTTGGATTTCGCTTTTTACTCTTGCAGTTGGCGTTGTAAAAAGCTGCGCTATCTGTGTAAATAGCAAAAGGGGTAAAATCACTTTAAACTCTCAAGAAAAATTAATAGATTTTAAAGATTTGGTAACGATAATTCTACTTGTGGCATCGCAAGTTGTGCCAGAAATAGTATTTTATATTAAAATGCCTTACGCATGCACGATGGACTTTAGATACGTTATGCCTTTAATAACAGGGCTTGCGCTCATCACGGGCTACGTTCAAAAAACGTTAAATGCAGAAGGCTCTGCCTTTTCGTTAGGGCTTAGCAAAATGTTATCTGTATTTATAGTGGCGTTTTTAATTAGTTCATCATTGTTTTACTGCACGTGCATTTAAGGAGATTTATGCAACAGACGAAAAAACAACTTTTTTACGAGATTTTTAGATATCTTTTAGTAGGTGGCATAGCAACGATTTTTGATTATGCCGTTTGGTATTTATTTTTTACTTGGATTTTACCAACTTCGTTAGTTGGCGCAGTTTGGTCTGTAATTATTTCAACTGCGATGGGCTTTTTAGTTGGTCTATTGGTTAACTGGGTATTATCGCTTGTCTTTGTATTTAAGCAAGTGCAAAACGTAGAAAAAGCAAGGTCAACAAAGTCGTTTTTAATTTTTGCAATAGTAGGCTTAATTGGTTTAGCAATAACAGAAATTGGTATGCTTTTAGCAAACGTTTTACCAACCTTTAGTTTTCTCGGTTTTACTCAATTGCTAGGGCATGAGTGGAAGTGGTGGTTTACCAAAGTAGCTATGACCTGTATAGTGCTTGCTTGGAATTATCTAGGTAGAAAAATTTTGATATTTAAATAATAAAAGTGCGGTATAAGTCGATTATTATATTATTTTGGAGTGTTTATGTTTAAAAAATTTATAGCAATAATGCTTGTCGTGGGTTGTCTTTCACTTTCTTTTTCTTGTAAGAAAAAAACACAGGAAGAAAGATTGCCACCAGTTGAAATTAAAAACGTAATACTTTTAATTGGCGACGGTATGGGTCCTAACCAAATTAAAGCAGGCGAAATTTATAAAAAGCAAAAGCTTTATATGCAAAAAATATCTCAATCTGTTAAGGTTGATACAAATTCTTACTATGGTGACACTACGGACTCTGCCGCAGCGGCAACAGCGCTTGCAACAGGCACTTTAACGTCAAACGGCTTTGTTGGTATAAATGCTAGGGGCGAAGAGCTGACAACCTTAGTTGATATTGCGCATGAGCTTGGCAAAAGAACTGGCGTTATAACTACAGAAGAACTTTACGGCGCAACTCCAATGGGATTTTCGGCTCATTCAGACAGTAGAAATAATAGTGAAGCCCTTATGTATAGCGCTGCAAGAACAAGTAACGTAAACTTATTCGCTTCTTACACCTTGCCATCTGGCAACAAATATATGATAGATGAGTTTGTAGCAAACGGTTATGAAGTTGTTTCTCATCCTGCAGATATTTCTGAGAGCACGAGCGAAAAGATTTTTGGTGATTATAGAATTTTAGCCGCTGCAGAATCAATGACTATAAGTGATATGGCGCTTGCCTTAGACGGACTTGTTAGCGAAGCGTTAGATTATCTTTGTAAGGATGAAGACGGTTTCTTCCTTATGGTAGAAGGCGCGCACATAGACCACGGTGGACATCAAAATAAAATAGAATATATGCTTTCTGAGCTTTTAGCATTTGACGATATGGTAAAATATGTGGTAGAATGGTCTAAAAAGCGCAGAGATACGTTAGTTTTAGTTACTGCAGACCACGAAACAGGCGGGCTTATGCTTAATCCTAATACTAAGTATGGCGAGCTTTTCGAGTATGATGAAAACACTCACACGTATAATAACTTTTGGTGGACTACAACAGGGCACACAAACACTAACGTTTGGCTTTTCGCACATGGCGCTACGATAGATTTTAAAGCATATTCAACCTTTGAAGACAAAGCTTTAATAAAAAACGCCGACATTTTTGATATAGTAAGCGAATATTTAGCGGGCGAAAAATTAGGCAATCAATAAATAAAAACAACCACTATGTGGTTGAAACGGGGGTGCACCGGATTCGACTGGATAGAAAGGGGAGAGTATAAGCATACCGCAGGTATCGACTGCGTTAAAACGATAACTTAAATTTAAATGCAAATAACAATTTTGCTTACGCTGC
>JBGUUU010000054.1:0-7251 GCA_045133775.1 Christensenellaceae bacterium | reverse complement strand
CTTCACGGTGAAAGAGATTTAGGGTGCTATGCTTTCAAAAAAGAGGAAATCACTTTATCAAAGCACAATGACGGAAACCACCTAATTTCAGAATTAAAGGCTAATAAAATTGTGTTTCTATTAGGTTATCGTGCAAAAGGATTTATAAATAAATTTTTCTTACAAAAAGGTTAGTCAAATTCCAATTTATCGAGTTGTTAATCTTTGCGGAAAGATTTTAAAAAGTGTAGCACACTATACTTTTAAATGAAAGTTGTGTGTTTGCAAAGCAAAAATGAAAAGGATAGCGAAATAATCGCTATCCTTTTATAGTTCCTAAAAAACCCCTATGAGAAACGCCCTTTTTCGCTTGCTTTTTTCAATCTTGTTTTTTATTGATAGTTGGTTGAGCAACGTTTTACCAATCCCATTTAGGAATAAAGCTCTCACTAGCCGAGCCAAGCTCTTGCGCAAAATAGTCCGTTATACCAAGCGATAACAAATGTTCGTAAACTCTTTGGTATTCGCGTTTTGTAATTGGGCGTTTAAGTTCGGGGTATTTATCGCACTCGCCAAAAGGAGTGTATTGCCCCATAAGAGAAATAAACGCTCCACCTTGCTTATTCTTTGCAAACCAATCAAGTAATGCTTTGCTATCTCTAACTCCAAGTGGCATTATCATATGCCTAACGACTACGCCTTGTTTTAGCATTCCGTCTTCGCTAAATACCGTTTTTTTGGAGTTCATCATAAACGAAATAGCCTTTGTCGCCACTTCAAAATAATTGCTTTTTCCCGTGTATCTTTTTGCAAGTTCTGTCGAGAAAAACTTAAGGTCTGGCAGATAAATATCTACGTATGGGTCGATTATCTTTAAAGTTTCTACCTTTTCAAAAGAATGCGTGTTATAAACGACAGGCACTTTGGGGCGATAAATTTCAAACGCTTTAACAATTTCTTTTACAAAGTGGCTAGGGGTGACAAGGTTTATGTTATGTGCGCCCATATCTTCAAGTTCTTTAAAGATTTGCGCTAATTCTTCCGGGGTAATTTCCTTGCCTGTTTTCGACCTAGAAAGCTCGTAGTTTTGGCAAAAAACACATTGCATAGAGCATCCGCAAAAGAACACCGTGCCCGAGCCGTTTTTACCACTTATAGGTGGCTCTTCAAAGGTGTGAAGATAATATTTTGCAATTTTCATTTTGTTAGATTGCCCACAGTAGCCTACGCCGTTTTCTCTATCAGCGCCACATTCGATTGGGCAAATTTTACATTTGTCGCTCATAAAACCCCTAGCCCTTATTACTTGCAAATTACAATTATTATTGTAACACGATATTTTAAGATTGACAAACGTTTTTATATGGTATATAATAATTAAGCGAAACGACCACAAATCTTATTCGCGAAAAGGATTTTATTATGAACAAATTTTTTACAAGTGAAAGTGTTACTGAAGGGCATCCAGACAAAATTTGTGACCAAATTTCAGACGCTGTGCTCGATGCTATTTTAGCTCAAGACCCAAATGCAAGAGTTGCATGCGAAACGTCTGTTACGACTGGCCTTGTTCTTGTTATGGGCGAAATTACTACCGATTGTTACGTAGATATTCAAACTGTTGCAAGAGAAACCGTTAGAGAAATTGGTTACGACAGAGCAAAATACGGCTTTGACTGTGATACTTGCGCAGTCTTAACTGCAATTCACGAACAAAGCGCAGATATAGCTCTTGGCGTAGATAACTCTGTTGAGCATAGAGAAAGTGGCGACGAGGCAGACCTTCACGGCGCAGGCGACCAAGGTATGATGTTTGGTTATGCTTGTAACGAAACTGAAGAATATATGCCAATGGCAATAACTCTTTCTCACAAACTTACAAGAAGACTTACCGAAGTTAGAAAAAACGGCACTCTTCCATATCTTCGTCCAGACGGAAAGAGCCAAGTTACTATCGAATATGAAGACGGCAAGGTTAAGAGAATTGACACCGTAGTTGTTTCTACTCAACATAGCGAAAGCGTAACTACTGAACAACTTAGAGAAGATATAAAGAGAGAAGTTATCTTAGCTTGTCTTCCAGCCGACCTTATTGATGAGAACACTAAATATTTCATCAACCCAACGGGCAGATTTGAAATTGGTGGCCCACACGGCGATAGTGGTTTAACTGGTAGAAAGATTATCGTTGATACTTACGGTGGAAGTTGCCCACACGGCGGTGGTGCGTTTAGTGGTAAAGACCCAACTAAGGTAGATAGAAGCGCTGCTTACATGGCAAGATATATTTGTAAAAACGTAGTTGCCGCAGGTCTTGCAGACGAGTGTACTTTAGAAGTTGCATATGCTATTGGCGTGGCAAAGCCGGTTTCACTTTTTGTTAATACTAAAGGCACGGGCAAGCTTTCTGACGAAGCTATTGCAGAAATTATCGCAAAGGAATTTGACCTTCGTCCATACTCAATTATCAAGACTTTAGATTTAAGAAGACCAATCTATAAAAAGACTGCTGCTTACGGTCACTTTGGCAGAAACGAATTCCCTTGGGAGCGTTTAGATCGCGTGGCTGACCTTAAAAAGTATCTATAATTTAAAGGCTTATCTGCTTTGCTTAAATTTTAAATAATTGACTTATAGCCACATATTTTATTAAAAACAATCCTTTTTTGGTATGTATTTTCAACTAAAAGAATACATATTAAAAGGGGATTTTTTTATGACTTTTTTAGAAGATGCGTTGTCGCTACTAGGCTTAAAGCAAGAGCTTACGCCATATCCATACAGAATAACTTTATTTGGCAAATGCGGTGGTATTATCGAAGGGGTAAAGGCTATTGAGCTTTATTCTGAAGAGAGAATAGAAATTTTAGCTAAGTCTGTTCGATTAGTCATAGTTGGCGAAAAACTAAAAATAAAAACTTACGACCAAAGCCAAGTGGTAGTTGTTGGAAAAATTACGGGGGTTTGCACGTTGTGAAAAGGGGAAAGTTGTTTGTAAAGCTACAAGTTTTGGGTGAAAATAGCTTTTCTTTAGTTGAAACATTGCATAAAAAAGGGATTTTTGTTCACGATATTACTTTTTTAGACCAAAAAACTATTATTTCAATAGATTTTGCAGATTTTAAAAAATTTTTTGCAATTTCGCGCAATATGTGTTATAATATACGTATACTTAAATATTATGGGAAGATATCCTTTCTAAAAAAAGCCTTTTCAAGGCTTGGGCTAATAATATGCTTTTGTTTGTTTTTAGCGCTAGCCCTAACGTTTGATAGCTACGTTTCTAAAATTTCTTACGTTGGCGACGGCGAGTATCTTGCCCCACAAATTTCGCAGCTTTTGCAAAAGGAAGGGGTAAAAGAGAGAAGTTTTCTAAAAGCAGACCTTAGATATTTAGAAAATAAGCTTTTAGTTGGGTTAGATAACGTGTCTTATCTGTCTTTAAGGCAAGAAGGTCGAATTCTCATAGTAGAAGCATATCGCCAAGCGCCTAAAATCGAAGAAATTGATTTTAAAAAGAAGAACGTAGTTTCTCCGGTAGACGGCAAGGTAGTAGCGATAAACCTTTTAAGTGGCACGGCGCTAGTGAGTGTTGGCGATAGTGTTAAACAAGGCGACGTGCTAATAGACGGTTACTTTGTAAAAGATGAAAACAAAATAGAAACGTATGCGCTTGGCGAGATAGAGATTATGGTAGATTTTGTTTATACCTACCAGAGCTTTGCTAGTGGCGAGCGTTATAAAAATCGCGCGTGTATGTTGGCGCGTGAATGCTTGGGCGATAAAAACGTTACGAGCCAAACTGTAAAAGAAGAAACAATTGATGGTAAAATCGTATATACGGTTACGCTTAGTTATTTGGTAACCGTCAGTTAAATGGAGGATAAATTGGCAGAATTTACTGTGTTTGTCGATATCGGCAGTTTAGAAAACCTATCTAAACTCTTAGGTGTTTTCGATGAAAATTTAAATATAATCGCAAGGGAAACAGGTGTTTTAGCCTACGTTGAAGGAACGGGTATTCGCCTTTCTGGCGACGAGCAACAGGTAGTGCTTGCAGAAACCGTTATAACAAAGCTTGCGTCAATCATTAAGTCAGGCGAGCCTTTGGACAAGTCGAGAATTATCTATTGCATAGAGCTTGCAAAGGAAGGTAACGCAGAAGGCATCGAAAAGGTGATGTCCGGCGTTATAGCAATAACGCACAAGGGTAAGCAGATAAAGTGTAAGACGGTAGGTCAAAAGAAATACGTAGATGCCATAAAGAAAAATACTGTTGTTTTTGGCGTTGGCCCTGCAGGAACGGGCAAAACCTATCTTGCCGTTGCGATGGCAGTTTCAGCCTTTAAAAACAAAGAAGTAGAAAAGATAATCTTGACAAGACCTGCAGTAGAAGCAGGCGAAAAGCTCGGTTTTTTACCGGGGGATTTGCAAACTAAGGTAGACCCTTATCTTCGCCCTTTATACGATGCTCTTCAAGAAATGTTAGGGCTTGATAGCTACGTTAAGCTTATGGAAAGGGGTGTGATAGAAATAGCGCCACTTGCTTATATGAGAGGTAGAACTCTTTCTAACGCGTTCATCATTTTAGACGAAGCACAAAACACCACTAAAGAGCAGATGAAAATGTTTTTAACGCGTATGGGCGACGGAAGTAAAATGGTTGTTACGGGTGACCTAACGCAAATAGACCTTCCAGACGGCAAGAAGAGTGGTTTAAAGCATGCAACCGATATTTTAAAAAATATCGATGGTATAGAAAGTATATACTTAACTGCAAAAGACGTAGTTAGACACGCCTTGGTTATGGAAATAATAAAGGCATACACCAAATACGAAGAAAGGCTAAATTTACCTAGTGGTAAAACAAAGTCGGAGTAAGTTATTATGAGATTGACAAGACAAGACAAACAATGGGAAATTAAAGATTTTGCTAGAGCCGTGTTTTGGTTTGCTCTCCATACGTTAATTTTTGTGTGTGGATTCGTGGCAATTCTTTATATTAACGCAGGTTTTAGCACAAGCGCGCTTGTAGAGCACGTGCAAAAAACAGGCGCTATGAAAAACCTAATTTATTTAGTGTTAGCAATGTGTTTAGTTTCGGTTGGTATTTTCTTATATTTTTACCACGAAAATAACGAGTTTATAAAAGAAACTAAAAATATCAACTTGGTATTTTTGATTTTAGAGCTTTGCATAGCAATTATGTATGGTATGGGTAAATCTAACGTTTATTCACGTCCGTTTGCGCTTTGCGCACTCTTATCACTCATACTTATCGAAAAGAGAACGGCAATCTTCATGAACACCGTTTGTTGCTTTTTAATGTTTATGATAGACGCCTTTTTAGCGGTAAGAGTTTTAGAAGAGCACGTTCTTTACTCTTCGCTTATCATAGGATTTTCAACGAGTATTTTAGCTATTTATTTAGTTGTAGGAACAACGTCAAGAATAAAGGTGTTTTTAAAAGGCTTTGTAATTTCTTTGCCGATTATAATTTGCACGTTATGCCTTGAGTTTAACGCTCTTTTAGAGTCTTCAGACCCTATCGTATCTGCAATTTCTTTAATGATAACGGGCTTTACTTCTGGTATGGTTTCGGTTGTAGGTATGATGGCGATAATTCCGGTATTTGAGCGACTATTCAACAGAGTTACTGTATATAAGCTCTATGAGCTTACCGACCATAAAGCGCCACTTTTGCGAATGCTTAACGAAAAAGCTCCGGGCACGTTTAACCACTGCTTAGTAGTTTCTACGTTGGCAGAATCTTGCGCTGCTGCAATTGGCGAAGACCCACTTCTTGCAAGGGCTTGCGCATACTATCACGATATAGGCAAAATTGAGCATCCGGAGTATTTCACCGAAAACCAAAGTGGCTATAACCCACATAACGAAATTACTCCAGAGCTTTCAGTTGATATTATTAGAGCGCATGCAACCGACGGTGCAAGAATTATAAGGAAACATAAATTGCCAACTATTTTAAGTGATATTGCAGAGCAACACCACGGCACTTTGCATATTAGATATTTCTATATGCAGGCAAGCAAGTTCTCAGAAGAAACTCTACCGCTTAAGGATTTTGCGTATAAAGGACCACGTCCACAAAGCAAAATTGCCGCTATAATTATGCTTGCAGATGCTTGCGAAGCAAAAGCAAGGTCACTCCCAGACCGTTCACACGAAAAGGTTGACGAAGCTGTTAGAGAGATTATTGAAGAGAGAATGGATTTTGACCAATTCTTCGAGTGTAATATCACTATGAGAGATTTGGACGTTATAAGAAAAACACTTACAAACGCATTATCTGGCGTTCATCACGAAAGGGTTGAATATCCTAAACTTAAAGTAGGCGGAAATAAATACGAATAATGAACACTTTAAAAGTAATTTGTGAAGAAGAAGAGAGTGAGCAGTTTAATCTTCAGCTAGTTGCAGACGTTGCATATCAAATGCTTTGCCAAAAAGAAGAGCTTTTGATAGAAATAGCCTTCGTTAGCGCAGAAGAAATACAACAGCTTAATTTAGAGCAGAGAAATATTGATAAAGTTACCGACGTTTTGTCCTTTCCTTATCTTGACGGAATTAGGGGCGTTGTGTTAAATTCGGCTCATTTTGGCAACGAAAGAGAAGAAGACGGATTTTTGCTTGGCTCTATTTGTATTTGTATGCAAAAGGCAAAAGAGCAAGCCGAAGAATACGGTCATTCGTTAGAGCGAGAGATTTGCTATCTTACAGCGCACGGCATACTCCATTGTTTCGGCTACGACCATATCGAAAAGGAAGATGAAGAGCAAATGACGGCTCTTGCCGAACAAATTATGACTAAGCTTAACTTAAAGAGGAATTAAAATGAGAACAGGAACAGTTGCCGTAGTAGGTAGGGCAAATGCAGGCAAATCAACGCTTGTAAACGTATTGGTTGGCGAAAAGGTTGCAATAGTTTCGCCAAAGCCACAAACCACGAGAGATAGAATATACGGCATTTTAACAACAGATGATTATCAAGTGGTGTTTGAAGACACCCCGGGTATTTATAAAGCGCAAACTACGCTTAATTCTCGTATGCAAAGGGCGGCGGAAAATACTGCAAAAGAGACCGATTTGATACTTTTCGTAGTGGACGGACACACAGGCTTAAAAGAAGAAGATTTATCTTTAGCTACAAGATTTGCAAAAGTAGGCGTGCCTATGATAGTTGCATTTACAAAAACCGACATAATGCCTAAAGAGAATATTCCTGCAGAGCTTATAAAGCTTGCAGAGATT
>JBGUUU010000053.1:0-10095 GCA_045133775.1 Christensenellaceae bacterium | reverse complement strand
ACCCATGGTAAATATTCGACAAGGTCGAAATAATCTCCGTATTTAAGACCACTTCGCATTTACTCATGGTAAATATTCGACAAGGTCGAAATAATCTCCATATTTTATATTTTTTAAGTTTTGTTGTACTAAATAGATTTTGTTTTTCGAGTTGTGTCCGTTATACTCGCATTCGCTCGTGGCGTTCGCTACGCTTGGCTAAAGACCACTTCGCATTTACCTATGGTAAATATTCGACAAGGCCGAAATAATCTCCATATTTTATGTTTTTTAAGTTTTGTTGTACTAAATAGATTTTGTTTTTCGTGTTATGTCCGTTATACTCGCTATCGCTCGTGGCGTTCGGTACGCTCGGCTAAAGACCACTTCGCATTTACCCATGGTAAATATTCGACAAGGTCGAAATAATCTCCGTATTTAAGACCACTTCGCATTTACCCATGGTAAATATTCGACAAGGTCGAAATAATCTCCGTATAAGTTAATATCATTGCAAAAAGTTAATTGCCAACGATCGCTTAAATATTGTATACAAAAAAATGTATTTTGTCAAATGATTTCTTTTAAAAACTTATAGCAAAAATTCCCGAAACTACTTGTAATTATACTATATTTATGTTATTATTAATTATAAATAAAACTTAAGGAGTTAAAAAATGGCTAAAGATAAAGAAAAATCATTGGGTGCAACCCTTGAAGAACAATTAGTATACAAAAAAAAGAACTTTTTTGAAGAAGCAGACGATGCTAAAATAAAAGAAGCTTACGACTATGCTGTTGGCTATATGAAGTATATAGACGACTCTAAAACGGAAAGAGAAGCTGTTACGGCATCTATTAAATATGCTGAAAAAATGGGCTTTACAGAGTATCAATTTGGCGATAAAATAAGCGTAGGCGACAAGAAATATTATAACAATAGGGGCAAGAGCCTTGTTTTATTTAAAATTGGTAGCGAAGATATCGCAAAGCACGGTGTTAGAATTCTTGCATCACACGTAGACGCACCAAGAATTGACGTTAAGCAAAACCCACTTTACGAAGATAGTGGAATGGCATTTTTGAAAACTCACTATTACGGTGGTATTAAGAAATATCAATGGACTGCAATTCCACTTGCTCTCCACGGGGTTGTAGTGCTTGAGTCTGGCGACGTTGTTGACGTTTGTATCGGTGAAGACGACGGCGATCCAGTATTCTACATTAACGACCTTCTTCCACACCTTGCAAGAGAACAAGTTACTAAGCCTTTAGCAACTGCAATCGACGGAGAAACTCTCAACGTCTTAGTTGGTGGTTTCCCATTTAAGGATGCAGACGTTAAAGATAAAATTAAGCTTAGCGTTTTATCTAAGCTTAACGAAAAATACGGTATGCAAGAAGCAGATTTCTTAAGTGCAGAGCTTTCTCTCGTTCCTGCATTTAAATCACGCGACGTAGGTTTAGATAGAGCTTTAATTGCTGCATACGGCCACGATGATAGAGTTTGTTCATATCCTGCAATCACGGCTATTTGCGAAGACCAAGGCAATGAAAAGACTTCAATCGTTGTTCTTGCAGATAAAGAAGAAATCGGTAGCGAAGGCAATACCGGTATGCAATGTGGCGTTTACGAGGATATTATAAACGAAATCGCTGCAGCTTTTGGCAAGTCTTCTGCTGTTGTTAGAAGAAATAGTAAGTGCTTATCTGCTGACGTTACTGCATGCTACGACCCTAACTTTGCAAGCGTTTACGAAAAGAGAAACTCAAGTATGCTTTCTTGTGGTGCTGCAATTTGTAAGTTTACAGGTTCTGGTGGTAAGAGTGGTTCAAGTGATGCTAACGCAGAGTTCGTTGGTTTTGTAAGAAAACTTTTCAACGAAAATAACGTGTTCTGGCAAACTGCAGAGCTTGGTAGAGTTGATGCAGGCGGTGGTGGAACAGTTGCTAAGTTTATCGCAAAACTTAACATTGACGTTATTGATATCGGTGTTCCTGTAATTTCAATGCACGCTCCTTACGAGCTTATCTCTAAAGCTGACCTTTTCAGCACTTACGAAGCATTTAAGGCGTTTATTAAATAATTATGAATGCAAAAGAAAGATTTTTACGTTACGTAAAATATGATACTACGTCAGACGAAGGTAGCGAAACCTGTCCAAGCACTGCAAAACAGCTCGTTTTGCTTAAAGATTTGCACAGCGAGCTTTTAGAGTTAGGTGTAGATGCTAAAATGGATGAAAACGGCTACGTTTATGCAAAAATCCCTTCAAACGTAGGCGAAAAAAGTAAAATATGCTTTATTGCGCACGTAGACACATCGCCTGCCGTTAGTGGAGAAGACGTTAATCCAACCCTTATAGACTATAAGGGTGGTGACGTTGTGCTTGCAAACGGACTTAAAATAACCGAAAATGACACTCCTGACCTTAAAAAATACGTTGGCAAAGAGCTTATCGTAACCGACGGAAACACTCTTTTAGGCGCAGATGATAAGGCAGGCGTTGCAGAAATAATGACTGCAGTAGAAGTTCTTGTTAATAACCCACAAATTAAGCACGGTGACGTGTTTATTGCCTTTACTCCAGATGAAGAGATTGGTAGGGGAACAGACAAGTTTAATCTTAATGATTTTGGTGCGGATTTCGGTTACACTATCGACGGTGGTGCGTTGGGAGAAATTGAATACGAAAACTTTAATGCTGCATCGCTTTCGTTAACCGTAAACGGTGTAAGTATTCATCCGGGTAGCGCTAAAAACGTTATGAAAAACGCAGTTGATTTATTCTGCGAATTCCATGCGAAGTTACCTGAAGAAATGCGCCCTTGCAACACTGAAGGTTACGAAGGTTTTTATATGGCAGACGATATTAGCGGTGGTATAGAGAACCTTACGTGCAAATACATTATTCGTAACCACGATAAACAAAAGTTTGAAGCAATGAAAGAATACGTAGTCAGCGCCGTAGAACTTCTTAATAAAAAGCACGGTGCAAACACGTTTGTTGCAGAAATTAAAGACAGCTATTATAATATGGCTGAAATTATCAAAGATAATTTTCATTTGATTGAAAATGCTAAAGTTGCAATGCAAAGCGCTGACGTAGAGCCTATGATTATTCCAATCAGGGGTGGTACAGACGGAGCAAGGCTTTCTTACGAAGGCTTGCCTTGTCCAAACCTTTCTACTGGTGGGTATAATTTCCACGGTAGAAGAGAATTTATACCGTCATTTGCGCTTGATAAAATGGTTGAAGTAATACTCAAACTTGTTGAAATCTATTCTAAAATTTAAGGGGTGTTATGTTGCTTTTAGATAAGGTTAAGTCGCCTGCAGACCTTAAAAATTTGACAATTGAAGAGTTGCCTATTTTAGCAGAAGAAATAAGACAACGTATAATTTCCGTCGTTGATAAAAACGGCGGTCATTTGTCGTCTAATTTGGGTGCAGTTGACCTTATTGTGGCACTTCATTACGTTTTTGATTTTCCTACTGATAAGCTTTTATTTGACGTAGGGCATCAAAGTTATGCTCACAAAATTATTTGTGGCAGAAACGAAGCTTTTGATACTATAAGGCAAAAAGACGGTTTAAGTGGTTTTCCAAGTCCAAGCGAGAGCGAATACGACGCTTTTGTTGCAGGTCATGCAGGCAATTCTATTTCTGCTAGCCTAGGATATTGCGCCGCAAGGGATTTGACGGGTAAGGATTATTTCGTTGTAAACGTAGTTGGCGACGCGTCGTTTTTTAATGGGGAGAATTTAGAAGCTTTAAGTTCAACGGATAAAAAGCCTTTAAAAATGATTACCATACTAAACGACAACGGTATGTCAATATCAAAAAACAATAACGGATTATATAAATTTATTTCTCTTTACACAACTAAAAAATCTTATGGTAAATTTATGAGATTTGCAAATAAAACCGTAGGTAAAAGTTTTATTGGTAGAGCGCTCAAGAGATTTAAAACCTTTATAAAGGTTGGCTTAAACCATACGACTGCTGCAGAAGCTCTTGGTTTTAAATATATGGGTATTTTCGACGGGCATAATATAAAGGAACTTGTAAACGTTTTAAACCACGTTAAAAACGCAGATAAGGCAGTTATATTGCACGTTAAGACTAAAAAGGGAAAAGGTGATTCAGAGGCAGAGAATAATCCGTCTTACTATCACGGCGTAAGTTCAAATTTAAAATGTGGAAATAGCACGTTCTCGTCATCTGTTAGCAAAATTTTAGATAAGTTTGCTCAAAACGACGATAGGATTACTGCAATATGCGCAGGAATGAAAGATGGAACGGGGCTTTCTGAATTTGCCGATAAATATCCAAATAGATTTTTTGACGTTGGTATTGCGGAAGAACATGCGGTAACCTTTGCTGCAGGTCAAGCAATAGGTGGCTTAAAGCCTGTAGTTTGTATGTATTCCACATTCTTGCAAAGGTCTTACGATCAAATTATGCACGACGTATGTTTGCAAAACTTGCCTGTTGTATTTATGGTTGATAGAGCTGGTGCAGTTGGGGCAGATGGGGCAACTCATCAAGGTTTGTTTGATATTTCGTATCTTAGAACGTTGCCTAATATGAGCGTGTTTGCGCCTAAAGACGTCATTGAGCTTGAAAACGTTTTAGATTATTGCTTAAAATTGAACACTCCTTGCGCTATAAGATATCCAAACGGCAACAATCCTGAGTTTGAAAATCATACGGATATAAACGAGAGTTTGTGGGAAGTTGACGGAGAAGGTGAAAACGTTATCTTAGCCGTAGGGCCAAGAATGTTAAGGCTTGCTTACGAAGTGCAAAAAATTGCTCAAAATAGTGTTTGTGTTGTAAATGCAAGGTCAATAAAGCCTTTGTATAAGTCGATTGTTGATACTTTTGAGGGTAAAACCGTAATAGTTTTAGAAGAAAACGTTTTAGCAGGTGGTTTTGCTAGCTCAATTGCTGAATATTTGATTGAAAACAATATAAACTGCAAATTGATAGGCAAAGCTTTTCCAGATAAATATATATATCACTCATCGGTAGACGAGCAATTAAAAAGCGCACAGTTAACCGTTGATGAAATTTTAAAGTTGATAAAATAGCGAAAAAAAGGTCTTGATCGAAAAAAGTTTGATTAAGACCTTATTTTTTTTAGTTTTGTATTGACTTTATATAAAATATAAGTTAAAATATAAAGGTATAATGCTAATCCAAGAAGAAATTCTTTTTTAGATTTTACAATTATTAAATTTTCGGGAGGTGCGATTATGTGCGCATATTTAAACTCCCTGCTTTTAGCTGTTGACCCCGTTGTTGGAATTATTATTCCAGTTGCATGTGCGGTGGTTGGTATTGTTTTAGGTTTTATTGTTGCAAAGGTATTTTTTGATAAAATCAGAGCTGCAAAAATCGGCTCAGTGCAAGAAGTAATTACTAAGATGAGAGAGGATGCCGAGCAAGAGTGCAAGGCACTTAAAAAAGAAGCCGCGCTTGAGGCTAAAGAGCAGGAAATCAAACTTCGCCACGACTTTGAAAGAGAAACTAGAGAAAAGCGTAGCGAATTGCAAAAGATTGAGCAAAGGCTTGATCAAAGAGATGAAATTTTAACTAAGAAAGAGAGTAATAACCTTAAAAAATCTGAAGAACTTGACCAACAAAAGAGAGATCTTGATAGAAAAGTTCAAACTCTTAATGAAAAACAAGAAAAGATTGATAAAGAATACGAAAGCGTTATTGCTAAGCTTGAAGAAATTTCAGGTCTCACAAAAGACGAAGCAAAAAAACAACTCACAGATTCTATTGTTGAAGAAGCTCGTCACGACGTAGCAGTTCAAGTTCGTAACCTTGAGCAAGAAGCTAAAGACGAAGCAAACAAAAAGGCTAAGGACATAATAAGCCTTGCTATTCAAAAGTGTTGTACCGAACACGCATCAGAGATAACCGTATCTGTTGTTCCACTTCCAAACGACGATATGAAAGCGAGAATAATCGGTAGAGAAGGAAGAAACATTAGAACTTTAGAAAACGCAACTGGTATCGAGCTTATTATCGACGATACTCCAGAAGTAGTTATCCTTTCGGGATTTGACCCTGTAAGAAGAGAAGTTGCAAGGCTTTCGCTTGAAAAACTTATTGCAGACGGAAGAATCCACCCAGCAAGAATCGAAGAAACCGTTGAGAAAGTTAAAAAGGAACTTGACGTTCAAATAAAAGAAGCCGGCGAGTCTGCTATGTTTGAAGTTGGTCTTTTCGGTATTCACCCAGAACTTATCAAACTTTTAGGTAGACTTAAGTTTAGAACAAGTTATGGTCAAAACGTATTACAACACTCATTAGAAGTTGCTCATTTAGCAGGTCTTATGGCAGCCGAACTCGGTGTAGACGTAAACCTTGCAAAGCGCGGTGGTCTTTTACACGATATCGGTAAGGCTGTTGACTTTGAAATTGAAGGAACACATATTCAAATCGGTGTTGACCTTGCTAAAAAGTATAAAGAGAGCAAAAACGTTGTTAACTGTATACAAGCTCACCATGGCGACGTAGAGCCAAAGTGTATCGAAGCAGTATTAGTTCAAGCTGCAGATGCTATTTCGGGTGCTAGACCAGGCGCAAGACGTGAAACTAACACTAACTACATCAAGCGTCTTGAACAACTTGAAAACATTTCTTCTAGCTTTGCAGGCGTTGAAAAGGCTTATGCAATTCAAGCAGGTAGAGAAGTTAGAGTTGTTGTTAAACCTGAACAAATCGACGATAGCCAAGCATTATTCCTTGCAAAGGATATTGCAAAGAAGATTGAAAGCGAGCTTGAGTATCCAGGTCAAATCAAGGTTAACGTTATTAGAGAATGGCGTTGCGTTGAATATGCAAAATAATTAAATTACTGCCGTTGCTATTATTGCAACGGCAGTTTTATCAAAATATGAAAAAAATTATTTGTGGAATTGAAGTTGACGTTTTAAGGCGCAACGTAAAAAGTATAAGAATAAAAGTTGATAGAGAAGGGCAAGTTTCTATCGTTATTCCAAATCGCTGTAGTGAAAAGGCAGGGGTTGACTTTTTTGTTGCTAAAATAGATTGGGTTAAAAGCAAATTATTCTCAAAGCCAACAAAACGCCAATTGGCTATGCAAAACGGCGAAACAGTTTATATATTAGGAAAAGCTTATACCTTAAGGGTTGAGCCGTCAAAGGCTAATAAAAGTCTTTTAAACGGCGAAGAAGTCGTAATATTTGCAAAGAAGACCGATAGCGATAGTTTAAAACTTCAATACGAAAGGCTTTTAAAAGAAATTTTGCTTATAAAAGCTAAAGAGTATTTTACAAAGTGGGAAGAATTAACAGGGCTAAAAAGCACATCTTTAACCATTAGGCGAACAGTATCTAGGTGGGGTAGCTGTAATTCTCTGACTGGGGCTATAAGCTTATCTTTGTATTTAGCGTGTATGCCAGAATTTTGTTTAGATTACGTAATACTTCACGAGCTTTGCCATTTAAGATATGCAAATCACGGCGAATACTTTAAACGCGAGATGGATAGGTATCTATCAAGTTGGCGAAAAGTAAGGCAATTTTTAAAAGATAAAGCTAATTTATACCTGTATAAATAAAGCATAAAATCACTTAATAATCGTCTTATAGGCGGTTTTTTAGATAATTTTCCATCGAGTTGACAAATTGTCTATAAAAAATAGCAGATAATCCCTTGATTCACAGTTTTTATTTTGGTATAATTTTGCCAACAAATTTGGTGGTGCATATATGGACAATTACGGATTAGCATTAAAGATTTTAAGGAAAAAATTCTCCTTAACACAGACAGAGCTTGCAGAGAAAATCGGCGTTTCTAATCACGCCGTTAGCAAGTGGGAAAACGGTGTAAATCAACCCGACGTTACTACCTTACAAACGATATGCAAATTTCTTGATATAACCGTTGACCAATTCTTGAGATTGGCTTCTGGCGAGAGTGAAGATAGCGTTTTTTCAGTTGAAGAAAAAGATAAGGAAGTCGATGAAAATAAAAAAGTTGATAACAAGCGCAAACGTTTGGTTTTATTGATAAGCATAATTTCTGCCTGCGTTATTGCTTTTACGGTGGGGCTTATATTTTTAATTCGTGGGTTAAATAATAAAAATCCTAAAGAAACGGTGTTAAATGCTACTCAAGAAGAGTTGTTAGCTGATATTAACGGCGCTATAAAGTTAAAAAACGGTATTAACGAGTATGATTACGTTGGCAAATTAAGATATAACGACAAAACTGGCGCAATTGTTTCTTTTAAAATTGTAATTGATAAACAAAACGGCGAATATAAGAAATATTACGTTAAGCACGATGCTGAAGACTTAGACGTTTACGGTGATAAAAATTATTTATACGTAACGACTGAATATGGCGAAAAGTTACGCCTTAATAAATCTGCATATGATCTTTCAGAGTATTTTGAAGACATAGAAGAGTTGTATTCGTTAGAAGATATAACAACCATAACGGCAAAGAAAAAGGGTAATACCTATATTTATGAGTTTGGTTTAACTGATGAGTTTGTTAAGGTTGAATTAGAAGATTTTTATAATTCGCTAAACGGTGTTATTATCACAGATTGTAAAGTTACTTTTACAAAAACAGCATATTCTAGTAGTGAAAACGTTAAAATTGAATTTATTTATCAGGGCGTTGAATACGAGTTTACTGCAACTAGACAATTAAATAGCAATTCTTCATTCGTTTTTCCAGATTTTACCAAATATCAAGAAGGCGTTGACGTTAAAACAACGTTAAGCGATATAGAAGACGTTTTAGACGTAACTAAAAACTTGAATAAATATGAAAAGAGATTATACGTAAATAATAGCGAAGAATTTTCTATTTCTAAAACTAATTTAAGTGGTGGAAAAGCTGTTGCAACAACCTTTGAAGGCAACGTTTACTATTATAACGGCAAAATTTATGGTGTAACATCAAATTATAATGGGACATTTAATTATTATAAACCGGCAAGTTTTGACGAGTATTTTCAAACGGTAACTAAATACGTATCTTTAAAATCGTTAGTAGCGCTTGATTTTAACGTTGAAGAAAACCACGTTTCAACAATACTTATAGATGAAAATTCTACTGAAACAACTTACTCAATATACTTAACTGAAGATGGAATTGAATATATTAAAGAAAAATTCGACTGTTATTTATATTCATCTGGAACTGTAAAGCTAGTGCTTGTAAAACAAGGCGAAATATTTACTAAAATTGAAATCGTCGATGATGACGGTAAGTCTTACTTGCTTGAAATAAAGCAAACCCCTACGGTTACAACACCAAATTTATCAAACTATAGCGCTCTTTTTGATGGAAACAACGTTATTCAAGGTGTAAAATCTACACAAGTTACGCAAGATGAGTTTTGCTCGGAAACCATAGTAGATAAAACTACAGGCGACGTTTATACTTTTGACAACGTAACGGTAAGAAAATATGATAAAAATCACAACCTTTTGCTTGAGTTTGAAGTAGAAAGACCATCTCCATCGTGGTATAATGTAACCTTGCTTGGTATAGAAAACAGTAAGTTGTATTACGCTGTTTTTTATAATCGCGCTGATTTTAGTAGCGATAATAAAGTTTACTATATGGATTTAACTAACGGTAGTTGCTATAGTGTTGAAAGCAACTATTCATATGCTCAAAAACCTGTTGCATACGTTTACGGTAGAATAATTTACGATAGTTACTACGGTGGCTTACAAGTAAGCCATACCCTTACAAGCGAAGACTTTTTATACTTTGATATAGCAGATAAGTTGCTGTTTATGGATGGTTATGTAAATAGTGAATACTATATCGGCGTTTATGATTTTAATTCAAATACTTTCCGTAAAGAAAAATATGATGACTTGATAAGTTCAGATGGCTATTGTGGTGAAGGTTTTTATGACGAAGACGAAGTGTATCGCACCTATGCAAGTATTGGAAAAACTAAAACTGAAACGGAATATTTAAAGGTCATTGATTTAAGCCAAAATAGGTATTATGAGTATGATATTGACGCTAACTGGCAAATAGTTAAAGATACTTCAAAGTATACGTTTACAACACACGGCGTTTACGAAAAGGCCACG
>JBGUUU010000052.1:0-5136 GCA_045133775.1 Christensenellaceae bacterium | reverse complement strand
ATTTTATACTCGAAAATATAGTTGTATCCGTCGTTTCTTTCAACGCAAAGTTTTAAAGTTTTGTTTTGAGTAGACTCTACTTCTTTTACGTAGTTTCTAAACTCTAAAACCATAGGACGGAAGTTTTTGTCAAGCTTTGGAATATACTTCATAATCTCACTCCTTTCGTGATAATTTTTATTATATATATTATATAATTATGAAAGGCAAATTTAAAGTTATAATATTTTATATTTTTTATATAATCTTTCACAAAATATAATGCAAAATATATTGCAAATATTTTTTACTTATGTTAGAATGAACATATGATACAAAAAACATTTTATAAATACAAAATTTCAAACGTTCTTTCTATATCAGAAATAGTTACAATTCACTACCAAAAGCTCTTTAAAAGTTACGAATTCCCTAGCGAAGAGCACGACTTTTGGGAGATTATGTATTGCGATAAAAATCAAGTGCTTATAACTGTTGACGATAAACCCCTGCTTCTTAAAAAAGGCGAGATTGTTTTTATTCAACCAAATTCCGTGCATAGTGTAACGGGCGACGGAAAGCAAGATGCCAACCTATTTATCGTGAGCTTTGTTTGCAAATCAAGAACTATGAGCTATTTTAAAGAGAAACTCTTTAAAGTGCCGGAAGACGCTAGGTTTTTATTGTCTAACATTATGACGGAAGCAAAACAGACGTTTATTATACCCGATTTTAACCCTAACCTTTCTAAATTAGAGCTTAAAGACGGTGCAAATATAGGTGGCGCACAGCTTATAAAAATCAACCTTGAAGAATTACTTATTAAGCTTATTAGAGCCGAAACGACAAAGCCGACTTCTTCTGAAATTTTTATATCTAAAATTGAAGACTCTAACTCTTTAGAAGATGAAATTATAAAGCTTTTGCAAGACAATATTTACGGCACGATTTCGCTTGATGAAATTGCCAGTAAATTACACTATGGCAAGACGACTATTTGCAAGACTTTTAAGGCAAAAACGGGTAATTCTATTATCAATTATTACCTTGAAATTAAGATTGCAGAAAGTAAAAAATTAATAAGAGAAAACCGTAGCTTTTCAGAGATTTCGGAGTTACTTTTCTTCGACTCTTTGCCACACTTTACAAAGACCTTTAAAAAGATTACTCAAATGACACCAAGAGAATATAAAAACAGTATTTTAAACTAAAAATTACGCCCCTTTTGCGCTTGCAAAAGGGGCGTTTATCTATTAAATTTTAACTACGTCTTTAAACTACGTCGTGGCGTTTTCTCGTTTTATATTTTCCCCTTGTAAAGTCAGGAATTTGTTGTGGCGCGCCACCTTCTTTTATAGACTGCGCAGAAAGGGCTGATATAACCATCCAGCTTGCGCCATCATATACGTCTAAAGCAAAATCTTCGCCACTGAGAGCGCACTCAACGAAGTCTTTAAGCATAAAATAATCCATACCACCATGACCAAGCTCTTTCTCTTCTTCGGTGATATTTTGCCAATAGCTAGGTAAATATTCGGTGTATTCGTTTGCGCTATTTAAGTATTTTTCAATAGCTTTTTCAGTCTCAAAAAACTCGTGTGAATCACATTTCTCTTCTAAAAATACAAGATTTTCTTCACCCGATGTAAAGCCTTTTGTTCCCCTTATTGTAAAATCTCTAGTGTAAAATCTAGGCAAAGTTGTATCAAGCGTTAAAAGAACAGTTTCGCCATTTTCACAAGTAATGATAGTATTTACTATATCGCCTTGAGCAAAAACCCTATCTATAAGCGTTTTATCTGGGTTTTTCTCTGTTTTTGCAAAGGCAGGAAGACCTGCGCTTTTGCTAGCCAAAGATACGAGAGAAACCATTTTGTTTCCCCTATTTATATCAATTATTTTTGCTATTGGACCAAACTCGTGAGTTGGGTAATTTTCGCAGTTTTTGTTAGTGTATTCTTCTAACCTATAATGCCTATTTACGTTGCCACCCAAAATTTCATCACGCAAATCGTGAGCGTAAGCGCCTTTGCAATGAACGATTTCACCAAGCTTGCCGTCTCTTGCCAAGTTTAAAGATAAAAGTTCAAACCTATCGTAGCAACAGTTTTCAAGGAAAAAGAAAGGAGTTTTAGTTTTTTCGTATGTATCAACGAGCTCCCAACACTCTTCAACCGTTTCTGCTCCACCTACTTCCATAGCAGTAATTATGCCGGCTTTCATACTCTCGATTGACATACGGATATGCTCTTTCCAAGAAGTGCAAATAAGCACGGCGTCTACGCCGGAATTTGCTAAAAAGTCTTCAAAATTATTAAAGCCCCTTGGCGCTTCATATTTTTCTGCAACAAGCTCGATTGCCTTTTCTACTCTATCTTGATACGCGTCGCAAACGGCTGTAATTTGCGCCTTTTCTATTTGAAGTAAAGGTTTTAAAAGTAAATAACCCCTTTGACCTAAGCCAACAACGCCAACGTTTAATTTTTTCATAAAAAGCTCCTTTTGTATTATAAATTCTGCCGTGATTATTATAGCATATAATTTTTATTTTAAAAAGTAAAAAATCAAAAATTTTTAACAAAATTTTAGTGCCATAGCAAATAAAAATAAAAGCCCCCAACGCAATGCTTTGGGGGCAAATTTTTATTCTTCGATGAACTTTACAACTGCATCCTTTGGCATATAACCAAGCGTCTTTTTTGCAACTTCTCCGTTTTTGAAAAGGAGCAACGTAGGAATACTTGAAATTCCATATCTTATTGCCAACTCTTCTTGCTCGTCGACGTTAACTTTACCAACCTTGATTTTGCCTTCAAAGTCGTGAGCAATTTCGTCAATAATAGGAGCAATCATACGGCATGGACCACACCAAGTTGCCCAAAAATCTACGAGAACGGGCTTATCGCTCTTTAAAACTTCGTTTTCAAAATTTTCTACTGTTAATACTACTTCCATAATATCTCCTTATAAATTGTCAACGTAATCACAAGCGGCAAGCGCTGCAACAGCACCGTCTGCCATAGCCGTTGCTACTTGACGAATACGCTTACTTCTACAGTCGCCTGCAACGAACACTCCCTTTGCCTTAGCGCGACAATCTTCGCCTGCATCTGCATAGCCGTATTCGTTAAGCTCAAGCACGTTTTTGAATATTCCGTTTTGTGGAATAAGACCTATTGCAACGAAAAGACCGTCTAAAGTAATAGCCCTTTCTTCGCCACTAGCAGAAATAACTTCCACACCTTCAAACTTATCGCTACCTAAATAGCCTTTTACGAGTGTTGAAAGAATAATTTCTACGTTTGGCTTTGCATGCAACTGCTCTTGAAGCTTGTTTTCACCGGTAAGTTTATCCAAATTTTGAATAACGTATACCTTTTTACATAAATCAGACAATAAAAGCGCTTCTTGTAAAGCTGAATTACCGCCGCCAACAACGCCAACGGTTTTATCTTTATAAAACGCGCCGTCGCATACGGCACAGAAAGATATTCCGTCACCGATAAACTTCTCTTCTCCTTCTAAGTTAAGTCTTCTATGCTTTGCGCCCGTTGCAATAACAATGGCTTTGCCTTCGAAAACTCCACCGTCGGTTACAACCTTTTTAACGTCGCCGTCTTCTACAGACAAAACTTCACAAAATTCAAGCTCTGCGCCTTGTTCTACAACTTGTTCAACGAGCTTTTCTGCAAACTCGTTACCCGAAACTGCAATAAAGCCTGGTATGTTTTCAACCTTTGGAGAATAGGTGATTTGACCGCCGTAAGCCGCTTTTTCTATTATTAATACACTTTTATTTGCTCTTTTTGCGTAAAGGGCTGCAGTTAAACCTGCAGGCCCTCCGCCAATTATTATTAAATCGTAAACCATTATGCGTTAAGATATTTCTTAATGTCAGACACGCCTACGTATTTTGTAGTCTTGCCGTCTTCTACTACTACGAGAGTAGGAGCTTGCTTAATACCAAAGTCTTCTACAAGGTCAACGTGCTCGTTTGCAAGGAGCTTTTCATACTTAACGCCTGCTTTATCAAGGAAAGTACAAGCTACTTTACAGTTAGGGCAAGTTGCAGTTGCAAAAAGGTATACGGCGTTTCTGCTATGAGCTGTAGTTTCTGCAACTTCTTCACAAGCGCATTCTTTTGCACCTTCTCTATTTAACACAGAGTTGCCGATATTGTAAACCTTACGATCTCTATATTCTTGGCTCTTACCATCGTTCCAGTTTTGGATTGGACGGTAGTAACCAGTTATACGGCTATAAACTTCAGTTTTAGCGCCACAATCAGGACAAGTAAATACTTCACCTGGAATATATCCGTGGTTCTTACATACTGAGTATGTTGGAGAAAGCGTGTAGTATGGAAGCTTATAATTTTCTGCAATCTTTCTAACAAGGTTTGCAGCTGCTTTCCAATCTGGAAGCTTTTCACCAAGGAATGCGTGGAATACCGTTCCTGAAGTGTAAAGAGTTTGAAGTTCATCTTGAACGTCTAATGCAGTAAAGATGTCGTCAGTATAACCTACAGGAAGGTGTGAACTGGTTGTATAGTATGGAGTTCCACCGTAAGAAGATGATGCAGTTAAAATATCAGGATATCTCTTAACGTCGTGCTTTGCAAGACGGAAAGAAGTTGACTCTGCAGGTGTTGCTTCTAAGTTGTAAAGGTCACCATACATTTCTTGGTAGTCAGAGAGTCTTTCTCTCATATGATTTAATACGTCTTTAGTAAAGTTTTGAGCCTTTTCATCAGTAAGGTCTGCTTTTACCCAGTTTGCGTTAAGACATGCTTCGTTCATACCAACTAAACCGATTGTTGAGAAGTGGTTGTTGAAAGTGCCGAGATATCTCTTTGTATATGGATAAAGACCTTCTTCTAAAAGCTTAGTAATAACTGTTCTCTTAACCTTAAGTGAACGAGCTGAAATGTCCATAAGTCTATCAAGTCTAGCATAGAATTCAGCCTCGTCTTTAGCAAGGTAAGCAATTCTTGGCATATTGATAGTTACAACGCCTACAGAACCTGTGCTTTCACCACTACCGAAGAAACCACCAGACTTTTTACGAAGTTCACGAAGGTCAAGACGAAGTCTACAACACATACTTCTTACGTCGCTTGGTTCCATATCGCTGTTGATATAGTTAGAGAAATATGGA
>JBGUUU010000051.1:0-6916 GCA_045133775.1 Christensenellaceae bacterium | reverse complement strand
GCTGCACCAGCTTCTACTGCTGCTTTAACTGCGCCTACGTCGCCTCTAACCATAACAGTTACGAGACCGCTACCGATCTTTTCAGTGCCAACAAGTGTAACTTGTGCTGCTTTTACCATTGAGTCTGCTGCTTCGATAGCTGCTGTAAGACCTCTAGTTTCAACCATTCCTAATGCTTCAAGTGCCATAATATTTTTTCCTCCGATTTTTATCTAAAATTTAATTTTTTATTTTTACTCAGTTTTAGTTTTTATCCATGCCACTGAGCTTAAGCATCTTTTCCGTGTCGGTTTCAGGGTTTGGAATAACGTGCATACACACAACTCCGCCAACTCCTTCTGCCGCTACTTTTGCCGCTTCAAGTCCTGCTTTTACTGCAGCAACGTTTCCGCGAATCTTTATAGTTACAAGTAAAGGTACAGGAAGACTTTCTGCATTTGCAGGCTTGTTTTTATCAAAATTTTCAAGCGTTACGTCTGCAGCTTTACAAGCAGCATCTGCCGCCACGAAAGCAGTTGTCAATCCGTATACTTCTAATATTCCTACTGCGTTTGCCATAGTATTATTCCTTTACTTATTTATTAACTATCGCTATCTTCAAGCCCTTCATTGCAAGGTTTGTCTTAAGCGCTTCGTTTATTTCCTCTAATGGATATTTATGAGTGATGAGCTCTTTAAGTGGAAGACCAATTGCTTGCGCTCTCTTTAAGAAATCGAAAGTAGTTGCATAATCTCTTAAAGTGTAAACCCAGCTACCTACTAAAGTAATTTCTTTAGAGCAAAGGTCAAAGTGTGGGTTAATAGTAGCATCACCACCGTTGATGAAGAATCCAAGTTCGCAAAGACCACCGCCACGACGAATCATCTTATAGATGTTTGCGTGAGCCATTGGGTTACCTGTACATTGGAAAGCAAAGTCTGCATAGTGTCCGCCAAAAGCGTCTGCAACTGCTTTACCAAGAGCATCTGCGCCCTTGTGGTTTCTAAAGTCAACTGACTTTTCTGCGCCCATACGCTTAGCAAAGTTAAGTCTTTGTTCGTTTCCGTCTACAGCTACGATATTTTCAATACCCATAGTGCGAAGAACTGCTATACAAATAAGACCGATAGGTCCACAACCTTGAACAACAACTCTTGAATTGAAACGAAGAATACCAGTTGTCTTTGCTCTTTCTACTGCGTGAATTAAAACTGCGCATGGCTCGATTAATATTCTTGAATCAAGGTCAAGGTCGCTTACGTTAAAGATAGTAGAACCTTTTCTGATTACGATATAATCTGCAAACCAACCGTTAAACTTAACGTCGTCGTCAGGAAGAAGACCGAATACGTCTGCCTTACCAACGTTTTGCTTATTTAAGTCATACATAGTAATTTCTGGCTCGTCAGCAAAAATCATACAAGTTACAACCTTATCGCCTACTGCGAGTGGCTTGCCTGCGCTATCTTTGCAAACGTTTTTACCCATCTTTACTATTTCACCAGTACCTTCGTGACCGAGAACTACTGGAATAAGACCAAATGGATCGTTTTTAAACTCGTGAGCGTCTGTTCCACAAACACCACAACCTTCTACCTTAACTAAGATATCGTCGTCGCCGATTGTAGGAATTTTATGCTCTTGAAGTTCAAATCTTTCTTTTTCTACGAGCATTGCAACGCGCGCCTTATCTGGAGCGCCTGCGCTAGCTCTAGGAGCAGAAGGAGCAGCACCGCCCTTCATGCCTGCAAGAATCTCTCTTACAATTGCCTCAATATTATTAGTGTCCATATTACACTCTCCTTTACCTAATGCAAAGACTCTCTACCATTACGCATCTTCTAGATTTTGTAAAGGTATGAGCGGCAGTTAAGCCTTCACCCGTTCTACTTGCAATTGTAAAGGTACAATAACCTTCACCGCCAAAACCGAGAGCCGCATAAGACGGACCGTTTTTAACGAGAATTGCAGTATCAAGTGCTTTTGCATATTCGGTGATATGATCTACGTTTTTACTATGAATGTGTGCAGAGTGTCTGTTGCCGTGTTCAAGCCATACAGCCTTTTCAACAGCATCCTTGAAGTCGGTTGCTCTTACAATACCAAGAATTGGCATCATAAGTTCTTCGGCAATAAGTGGATGTTCCTTTTCGCCTTCGAAGATAATACATCTAATAGTATCTGGAACTGTAATTCCTACCATTTGAAGAAGTGCTTTTGCACTTCTACCAACGCATTTTCTGTTTAAGCCCTTAGGTGTTAAAACAGTTGCTTGGAGTTTATCTTGAACTTCTTTAGACGCGAGGTAACAACCCTGCTCTTCAACCATGTAGCGCATAAGCTCGTCACAAATGCTATCAACTGCTACAACTTCTTTCTCTGCGATACAAGGAAGGTTGTTATCGAAAGTACATCCGTTGATAATATCTTCAGCTGCCTTTCTTACGTTAGCAGTTTCATCTACGAGTGCAGGAGGATTACCTGCGCCTGCGCCTATACCACGCTTTCCTGAAGAAAGAACTGCAGTAACTACGCCAGGACCGCCCGTTGCTACTAAAAGTTGAATATCTTTATGTTTCATCATAACGTTGCTTGACTCTAAGGTTGGCTTTCTAAGTGAACAACAAATATTTGCAGGTCCACCAGCTTCTAAGCTTGCCTCGTTAATCATATTTACAGCAAAGTTTGACGTTTTGATTGCCGCTGGGTGTGGGTTGAATACTACGGTATTACCTGCAGCAAACATACCAATCGTATTACAGATTACTGTTTCGCTTGGGTTTGTGCAAGGAGTAATTGCTCCAATTACACCGAAAGGACCCATTTCGATAAGAGTAAGACCCTTATCACCTGACCATGCGGTAGTTTTTATATCTTCGGTACCAGGGGTCATTTCAGCAGTTAACTTATGCTTTAAAATCTTATGACCTACGTTACCCATGCTTGTTTCTTCTACGCCCATACGAGCTAAGATTTCAGCATTTTCGATAGTCTTTTTCCTAATGTTTGCTATTACTTTCTCTCTAGCGTCGAGTGGCATTTTTCTAACGATTGCTTGAGCCTGCTTTGCAGCTTCAATAGCAACGTTCATATCGTCGAAAATACCGAGCTCGGCTTTTGGCTCTGAGAGATTGAGCTTTGCCACAACGTCTTTAACGATTGCAGCAACCTCACTGTCGGTGAATTTCATGACTGCCTCCCTTAAAAATTACTTTTTAAGACCAAGCTGTTCAATAACTCTCTTAGTGATTTCAGCTACTACGTCTGCATCAGATTCGCCACCGCAGTTACCATTGCAGTGTCCGCCACAGCTGTGACAGCTTGCCTTGCCTTCTTTATTGTTTACGCAAACGTTTGCTGGGTGCTTACCCTTAAGACCAAATTGACGACGAATTTCGTAAAGTCTTTCAACTTGAGCTTCAGAAAGTTCCTTTGGACCGCCTAAAAGTTTAGCGTTGAATAAAAGCTTAGCGTAGAATTCTACAGATTCCATCTTGTGGTATGCGTTTACAAGGCTATCAGAGAAAGTGAGTGCACCGTGGTTAGCAAGTAAAACTGCATCGAAGTGTTGGAGATATTTAGATACCGCATCTGGAATTTCGTGAGTTGATGGAGTACCGTATTCAGCGATTGGAACGCAACCAAGAGCAATTACAGCTTCTGGCATGATTGGCTGAGTAAGTGGAATACCAGCAATTGCGAAAGAAGTTGCATAGATTGGGTGAGCGTGAACAACTGACTTAACGTCTGGTCTTTCTTTATAAACTCTCATGTGCATCTTGATTTCTGAAGATGGCTTAAAACCAGGGTTAGCTTGAATAACGTTACCGTTTTCATCAACCTTACAGATGTATTCAGGAGTCATAAAGCCCTTAGATACACCAGTAGGTGTGCATAAGAATTCGTGATCGTTAAGCTTTACTGAAATGTTACCGTCGTTAGCAGCAACCATTCCTTGGTTGTAAATTCTCTTACCGATTTCGCAAATCTGTTTTTTGATTTCAAATTCGTTTACCATAATATATCTCTCCTTTGATTGATATGTATTTCTTATTTTATTTTTACCACTTTTGTGGATTTTAACTGTTTAATTATCTTGCTTGTCCCAGCCTAAATGAGCTATTAGCTTATCTAAACCTTCTCTTGTTACAGAGTCGACGAAAAAAATCTTTTCGCAACCGGCTAATTTAAGCCACTCTGCGGCAAGCTCTGGGTTTGCGCCTTCTGAATTTATTTGAGTTACTATGCCAATTACTTCTCTCGTTGCCATCGCAACAGTTCCGGGTGAATAAAGCGAGAACGGTTCGTTTGCCGCCAAGATAAAACCGATTACGTCTACTTCGTAAGAATAAAGCGCTAAGGCAAAACCAAATTGTTTATCTTCTATATATTCCCCAGGTGGGTCTATAATGTATTGACTGTAATTTACGTATTGTGTTTTTTTATAAGCGATATCTTCGCCGTAAAGGGCTTGCATAATGGTAGTCTTACCTGCACCACTACGCCCCATAAACATTATTTTCTTTTTCATTAAGTCTTCGTCATTTGGCAAGTTGTAAACTTAAGAGTTTTTTCTGCATACTCTAACACCGCGTCTATCGAAGCCGAAACTTCAGACACCGTGCCAAGAAGAATAAGCGTTCCACTAAATCTATCAACAAACCCTATCTCTGCACCACTTGCCTTAATTGCGATGTCCGCAAAAACTATTGCAGATTCAGCCGGAGTGATACACACGATACCGATGGCGTTCTTGCTATAATCAACCGCAGGATTAAGACCGAGCTTACGATACATAATCGGGTCTGGATTTGCAATAACGTGAGCAAGGGTAACCTGCTTACCAGGAACAAGCTCTTGCACTATTCTTAATTTTTCTTCTGATTGAAAAACGTCTTTAAATTGCATATTTGCCTCTTTATATAATAATGAAAGACGAGCTATTAAAAACTTGATTCTAACCCATCATTCACTCTACACCAACAGTATACCACACCAAAATATCAATGTCAACACAAAACAACAAATTTTTTATATTTTTTTTGAATTTTTTAGTTTTTGAGCGTTGTTTTATGTGGTTTTGGTATAATTTTTTGAAAATTTGTGTTATTTTTGTTGTTTTTTACCAAAAAATGATGTATAATTTACCTATGAAGGCAAAAATGGACTTACATACCCACTCTATCGCAAGTGGTCACCACACAAACGACACGGTTACAACCCTTGCAAAAAGAGCAAAAGAATTGGGGCTTGAATATCTTGGAATAGCCGACCATGCGCCTAAAATGCAAGGGTCTGCAAGCGTTAATTATTTTAGAAATTTACGCTACTCGGATAAGGCTATTCACGGGGTAAAAATACTCTATGGTGCAGAACTTAACGTTCTTAACGAAAACGGAGAAATTGACCTTTCTGCAGACGTTTTAGACGGCTTAGATTATGCCATTGCAAGCCTACATAAACAGGTGTTTAAGCCAAAAAGCAAAGAAGAAAACACTCTTGCGCTTACAAACGCAATGAAAAATCGCTACGTTGTGGCAATAGGTCACCCAGACGACCCAACCTACGAAATCGACGTCAAAGCCCTTGTTGACGGAGCAAAAAACACAGACACAATTTTAGAGCTTAGCTCGGTTGGAATAAGCCCTGACGGATATAGAGATTACAACGTTGAAAGGCTTATAAGCATGCTCCTTTTCTGCAAGCAAAAAGGCGTGTATATAATGCTCGGTAGCGACAGTCACGGAGCAAGTAAAATAGGCGATTTTAAAAACAGTTATAAACTACTAGAAACCCTTGATTTTCCACCTGAATTAGTAGTAAATTTTAACCCTAAAAAATTCTTAGAAATTGTAAAAACCAAAAGAAACTAACAAAAAAAACTCTTAAATCTTGTGGGATTTAAGAGTTTTTCTTGTTTTTATTGCATTAAAGTTAAAATTTTAGCAATTTACATATTAGAATAAAAACGCAATCTTTTTGCAGTTTAAAACCCTTGGCTAACGTTAGCCAAGGGTTTTTATTAAAACTTATACTACAATTTTTTGCGCTTATACGTTATCAGCGTCAACTGTTTTAGGTTCAACTGTTTCAAGCTCAACAGTTTCAGACTCAACAGTTTTCTTTGGCATAGCCCCCTTTACATATATAGGCATTACAAAAACTGCATACAACGCTGTAAAAAGTAAAGCTATTACTATCATTATTGCTTCTTCTTCAATAGCGAAAAGTATGTATAACACGCAAGCTATAACAGCAAAAATTATTGGCACTATATACCTATTTCTATACACCCTAAAAGGTTCTTTTCCAGTAACTTCTTCGTTTAAATTAGTGTGAAAATTAAAAGCACCAAGCGTCCACACGTAACAGAAAATAGACAAAATAGCGTAAAGTATAGCTATCCAAACAAGCATGAACGAAAATGCAAGATACAATACGAACACTATGAGCCAAGGGATTGCGTAAATTGCAAATTGAGCAAGAGACCCAGCCCCTTTAGCTTCTGAAGACAATATACCGTGCACGTATTTAACTGGTTGTTGAATAGTTGTAAACAAAAAGTTATAAATAGCCAATACAACCGCTATTGCGCATGACGCCACAATAAATGGCAACATAAAGAAACCAACTATTATTCTTGCAAAAACAGGCATTGCCTTATAAGCAGAAAACGAGAAAGCTTCTTTTAATAATTTAGAAATGTTTTTAGTAAACGAAAGCTTAGATAAGTCCATACGACAAACCCCCTTTTTTCTTAATTGTAACACCCCTATTAGCGATTGTCAATAGAAAACTAAAATTTTATTAATCAAATACAAAAAAGCAAACAACCCTACTTTTATTATTTTGGCTATGTCACAACGTATGACTGATTAAATTTAAAGGGTTAGATACGAGCAAGACGGGATTTTTGCGAGATTTTTGCAAGGGAAT
>JBGUUU010000050.1:0-5206 GCA_045133775.1 Christensenellaceae bacterium | reverse complement strand
TAAATAGTTTTCGTGATTTGCAGGGTCTTCTAAAAGTTTCATACCTGCAAAACCGCTTGGCCAACCGTTTTCGTCGTAGCTCCAAGCATTCATATCTATCTTTTTACTCTCTTCTATACATGCCTTTATACACTCAAACCACTTATCGCCAAGGTATTCAGTCTTTAAACCACCCCTTGCGTGCATAAAGAATCCACCAATGCCCTTGTCTTTCATATCGCGGATTTGTCTTACAAGCTCGTCTGGCTGTAAATCGTCGTTCCAGCTCCAAAATGGAACTGGTCTATAATCTCTTAAATTGCCTTTTAAAATCTCAGTAAGTTTTTTCATACTTGCTCCTTTATTATTTAAAAGCTATATTGATTGAAAATCGCAAATTTTAGCGTAAAAAATATGCGAAAAAGCCAATCTCTTCCGCATACATTATAACATATAATAATTTTATTATTCAATAAAATTACAAAATTTTTAGTAAATTTTTGATTTTATCTATATTTTTGAAATTTTAAGCACGCCACTTTTACCAAGCGTGGTTTCTTCACATACCCAACCGTTTGGCAATACAAGTTTTGCACTTACTCCATCAGGAATTTTAACGGTTAATTTAACGCAATCGCCATCTCTTTCCCAACGACTGAAAATCTCGCCTTTTCTATGATTATATTTAGACTCTGCAAACGAAAGCCGTTGTATAAATTCAGGTGAAATCTCAACGTAATCACAGTCAAAGAAGTTTGGATTTACTTTTATACCCGCAACGTGAGCAATAAACCAAGCGCTTACGTCACCAAAGAAATGATGATTCATAGAATCGTTTTTAGCGCCGTTGTCCCTTACCCACTCCCCGTCTTTTAAACGGTAAAATTGCTCGGGCAACGTTTTTGCTCCACGTAAAACGTAATATCCGTAAGATGGAAATTCTGGTCGCGTTATCATTTTAAAAGCTAAATCGCCTTGCCCCATTTGAGAAAGAACTCTAAAAATCACTCTCGCCCCCAAAACGCCAACTCTTAAAAAATCTCCGTTTTTATGAATTGTATTTAAAAGTTGCTTTTTAAAGTTTTCGCAATTTTCTTTATCAATACCGTAATATAAAACAAAAGAGAGAGCCGTTTGCGATTCTTCCACAAGCTTTCCTTCTTTAACGTAGGCGTTTTTAAAGGCAATTTCAGTTTGATTTGCAATATCAAGAGCAAATTTTGCCAAATCTTCTCTACCTACAACCTTTGCCATATCCGACGCTTTTTTGCATATATCAATACATTTAATTGAGTCCGTTAGCTCGGTTGGAGTGGTAAAATTCCAATTCGCTTCTATCTCTGCCCAATCTGCAAGTCCATATTCAAACAATCCGTTTTGCTTACGTTTGGTTTGCATATAGTAAAGATATTTTTCCATTGCAGAGATATTGTTTTCGATTAGCTTTTTATCCCCTGTATAGCGATACAATTGATAAGGAAGCTCAAACAAAGCATCGTCCCAATTAGGACCTGCGCCCCACTCAAAACCCCAACCTGCAGTTGGAATAATTCCAGGAATTGCGCCCCTTTTATCTTGAGCGTTTCTAACGCTAAAAAGCCAGTCAGAGAAAGTGTTTTTTACGTTAAAATTAAGTATCATTTGTTCGCAAGACAGCGCGACGTCGCCCGTCCAACCGTTCTTTTCCCTATGTGGACAATCCGTTGGAACGTAGAATAAATTTGACAAATCTGAACGGCGAACACAATCTTGAATAGCGTTTGCAACTTGGTCGGAGCAATTAAAATATCCGTTAGTTTTTACGTCTTGGTGCATAACTTCAAAGGTAAGAAGCTCTAACGTCGCCTGCTTATCGGTTATACCCTTAACCGAAACAAACTGAAAACCGTGATAATTAAAGCGTGGAGAAAAAACTTCTTCTCCGTCCCCTTTTAACGTGTAATAATCCGAGTGGTCGTAACCATCTCTAAGCCCAATGCTACCTATTGTAATATTTCTTAAATCAAGCTCGCCATCAACCACGGCTTCACCGTAAGTCAAGCGAATTTCTTGCCCCCTTTCGCCCTTAATTTTTAAGCGACACACTCCCGAAAAGTTAGTGCCAAAATCGTAAATATATTCCCCTTTAGGAGATTTTTTAACTGAAATAGGCTTAATTTCCTGCATAACCCTTACAGGCTCGGCTACAACAACCTTTGGCTCGCCTTTTGGAACGGTTGCTACTAAAGCCTTTTTCCATTTACTTTCATCTGCCGTAACAGTATTCCAGTCGGCAATTTCAAGCCTTGCGTCATAACGCTCGCCAAGTCGAAAATCATCAGCCGTAATAGGTGACGGCACAGTTAAAAAGCTCTCGTCTGATTCAAACAAAATTTTATCGCCCGAATATAACGCCATAGCAAATTTTGGCGAGCTTCTAAACTCGGCTTTTTCAAAGTCCCAAACTGCTCCGCCATAGTTGTTTTGCATTCCGTTTCCTAGCCATATACCAAAGACGTTCTCACCGTCTAACATCTTATCCGTCAAATCATAATCATCATAATAAAGCGATTGGTCGGGGTTGGTTACGTAAGGGGCTAACCTGCCTTTAGTTACGTTTTTGCCGTTTAAATAAAGCTCGTAAAAGCCTAACCCACATATGCGAACCCTTGCATTTTCGCCCTTTTTAAAGTGGAATTTCTTTCTAAAATAAGGCGCGTTTACTTGCCTATCAAAATTGGCAAACTCTCTAGTTGCACATATAAAGTTTTTAGGGAAATGATTTGTCATATTAATTTCAATTCCTTTCTAAATAAAACGTCATCGCTCGCCCTTGCAACCGAAACGTAAAGCTTACAAGGAAGAAGTTGATACTTTTTCAACGTCGACCACTCTTTTAATTCATCATAGCCCAAGGCAAAAGTTACCCTTTTAGTTTGATTTGGCAAAAGGGTTACCTTTTCAAAGCCTTTCAACTCTTTAAGCCTATGGCTTACAGTTCCACCACTTTTATAAATATATAACTGTGCAACTTCTTTTCCTGCAACGGCTGAAACATTTGTAACGTCAAACGAAATTTCTATTTTTGCCTTGCCACTACCAATATCTTCTATACTAGCGTTTTTAACTTCAAAATTTGAATATTCGAATTGTGAGTAAGAAAGTCCGTAGCCAAACGAAAACAACGGCTTATCAGTCATATCGACGTATTTTGAAGAATATTTAACGTTATAACAAATAGGCAGTTGCCCAACGCTCCTTGGCAAGCTAAACGAAAGGCGACCAAAATCGTTTTTAGCGCCGTATATAGTATCGTAAATAGCGCTAGCCCCTTCCTGACCGGGATATCCACACCAAACTACGGCGTTTGATTTTTCAACCACGTCGCAAATAACGTATGCCCTGCCTGCCAAAACCAAACTTACGATAGGCTTTCCAAACTGCTTAATTTTATCTAAAAGCTCTATTTGGCACTCTTTGAGTTTTAACTCGGCAAGGTCACAACCCTCGCCACAGTCCATATACTTACCCTTTGCTTGAATTATAGCGCCTGCGCCTGTGTATTCGCTTTCAAAATCTCTAACGCTACTGCCACCACAACCAAACAAAATAACGTCTGCTTTGCTTACGGCAACTTTAAGCTCTTCGTCAGAAACGGTAATTCCGTCTTCAAAAGTCCAACCTTGTAAGTATTTAACGCCATTTTCAGCAAAGACTTCTTTAATAGTCTTTTTACCCCTTTGCTCAGGCGTGTAATCACCGAGCATATAGTAAATATTGTCTAAATTTCCACCTATAAGCAAGGCTTTTTGCTCTTTTAAAGGCAAAACTCCTTGATTTTTTAACAAAACTAAACTTTCGCAAGCCATCTCATAAGCTACTTTTTGACCTTTGCCAGAGTTCAAATACTCAACCGACTGACCGTTTTCATCTAAATACGGCTTATCCATAACGCCACAGCTAAACTTCTTTTCAAGCAAACGCAAAACTGCTTGATCTATTTGTTCTTCGTTTATGTAACCCTTTTCAACGGCTTCTTCTAAATAGGTCATTGCCACGCCGAAAAGACCACAGTCAACGCCTGATTTTACTGCAACAGCGCCTGCTTTTACCATATCTTCTTCGCAAAAATCTACAAGCATATCGACTGCGCATCCGTCAGACTGAACGACGCCTGTAAAACCCAACTCATCACGCAAAACTGTTTTTAAGTAGTATTCGCTAGCATGACAAGGCTCTCCATCTATTTCGCTATACGTAGCCATTATAAACTCGCACCCTGCTTTTACGGCAGACTCGGCAGGTGGCAAATGAATTTCACGAACTTCGCGCTCACCTATATTGCTAACGCCACCGTTATGCCCACCTACGGCGCTTCCCTGTGCAAGATAATGCTTACAACAAACCATAGAGCCACTATCGTGCGCGCCATTTACTGCGCTTTCACTCATTTTTGACGCAAGATACGGGTCTTCTGAAAAACACTCTTCAAACCTACCCCATCTTGGGTCAACTGCTATATCAAAAACTGAAAAATACGGCACGTGAATACCACCGAGTTTTGCTTCGGCTGCAATTTGCTCGGCTTGTTTACGATATAAATCGGGGTTAAAAGAACAACCCACGTTTAAACTAACGGGATAAATTACGCTATCCAAAACCTGTCTGCCGTGTGGCGACTCATCTTCCATTAAAACAGGAATTTTGAGCCTTGTGTTTTCGATTACGAATTTTTGAACGAGATTATACGCCTTTTCCCTTTCTTTAGCAACAATTCCGCCTGATTTATAATTTTTTTTGGACCAAGGGTCGGCGCGAAAAAGCCCATAGAGCATTCCAAGCCCGCCGAATTTTAAAACGTAGCTTTTAAATTCTTCAGTCAAAACGATTTCCCCGTTTTCATCACGAGTATACGCATTAAAGCCAAGTAAATTCTGCGCTAATTGCCCTACTTTTTCGTTTAACGTCATACGGGATAAAAGTTCTTTTGCCCTTTGCTTACTATCGCTCATAACCAACTCCAAAATTTAGCGTTTTATGTTTAGATTATATCATAGCGTTTTTGCTTTTTCCATAGTTTTTATAAAATTTATAATAAAAAACGATTTTGTCATTATGACAAAATCGCAATTCATTATTAAGTCTTTTAGCATTTTATTTCTTGGCTATGTCACAACGTATGACTGATTAAATTTAAAGGGTTAGATACGAGCAAGACGGGATTTTTGCGAGATTTTTGCAAGGGAAT
>JBGUUU010000049.1:0-13481 GCA_045133775.1 Christensenellaceae bacterium | reverse complement strand
ACAATCGTTATTGAAAACCCAATCTCAGATAACTACGAAGTTTTAAGAAGAACTATCGTTCCATCACTTTTAAAGGTTATTTCTGGTAACGTTAAAAAAGGCAATATGCAAGGTAGAATTTTTGAAATTGCAAAGACCTTTGCTCCAAAATCTCTCCCTGTAACTGATTTCCCTATCGAAACTAAAAAGCTTGCAATTGCTACCTTTGGTGGAGATGATTTCTTTGCTTTAAAGGGCGTTATAGAAGAGATTGCAAACGTATTTAGAGTAAAATTTGATCTAACTCAAAGAGCAGATAAAACTTATCTTCACCCAGGCATTTCTGCAAAAATCATATTAAACGGTGAAGAAATCGGTGTGTTTGGTCAAGTCGCATACGAAACTTGTGGCGCGTTCGATATCGAAGGTAAGGTTTTCGTTGCAGAAGTTGACTACGACGCTTTAGCAAAGGCGTTTACCGTTCCTTTCAAGTATAAAAATCTTCCTAAGTTTAAAAACGTTGAACGTGACTTAGCACTTGTTGCAGACAAAAAGGTAACTTGCGCTGAGATCGAAATGGTTATTCGTTCTGCTTGCAAGAATAACGTTGAAGACGTTAGACTTTTCGACGTTTACGAAGGCGAGCAAATCGGCTTAGATAAAAAGAGTATGGCGTTTACCGTAACCTTTAAGGCAAACGAAGACAAGCCTTTAGAAACTGCTGACGTAGACGGCTTTGTTAAGAGAATACTTGGTAGTTTGCAACATAGATTAGGGGTTATCTTAAGATAATTTAAAGGCTTATCTACGTCGCAAAAGTGCGTTACTGCTTTGTCCCCCAAACCCCAATGACCAAAGAGGTCTATTGTGTCTTGTGTCACAAAGCGAGCCTTGGCTAGCTCGTATCTAATCCTTTAATTTTCGATTAAAAAGGCAAATAAAATCTAAACACTCAATTTTTAGGGCTAAAACAATAGGGGGTTTTATGTTAGTTGTAAAAAACACAAGAACTGAATATAAAAATAACCCTATAAGCGTGCCTTTAAATGGCGTTCGTTTTAGTTGGGAAGTAGAGTCTTCTAGCTTTAATCAAAGCCAAATAGCTTACCACGTTATCGTTAAAAAAGGCGATAGAGTTGTTTGGGATTCTGGCAAGGTTCTATCTTCAAACACAAATGGAATTGTTTATCTGGGCGAGCCACTCGTGGCTCGCACGGAATATTCTTGGCAGGTTAAGGTTTATAGTGAAAAAGAAGAATCGGATTTTTCTTTGCCACAAACCTTTGAAACCACACTTTCAAATAACGAGTGGGATAGCGCGTGTTTTATAGGTGCAAAAAGTGATGAGCTTCCGCTTATAAGAAAGAGCTTTAGCTTGCCTAATAAAAAAATCCTTAAAGCAAGGGTTTATGCTTGTGGGCTTGGTAGCTACAATTTATTTTTAAACGGTAAAAGGGTAAACGAAGAGCTTTTAAATCCTTTAATAACCCGTTACCACGTTAATTATTTTTATAACGTTTACGATATAACTTCAATGCTAAGTAGTGGCGAAAACGTGTTTGGCGCAGAGCTTGGCAGGGGTTATTATTCAATGAACTCTAACGGCACAGAGTGGCAAAAAGAAAACTGGAAAAACGCCGAGTGGAGAGATCAGCCTAAATGCAAAATTGTCGCCTTTATAACCTTAGAAGATGGCGAAATATGCATCTATACAGATGAGAGTTGGCAAATAACAAAAAGTCCGCTTATCGTAGATGAAGCCTATTACGGAGAAGAGTATGATGCTCGCATTTTGCAAGACGGTTGGAACAATATTGGCTTTAATGCAGAAAAGTGGGAAAGTGCAAAAATTGCTGCCGCGCCTAAAGGTAAGGCAATTCCGCAGCTTGCGGAAGGCTCAATAATAGAGAAAACGTTGCTTTTAAAAGAGTTGTATCATAGCGATAGCGAAATTCTTTTTATAGCTGAAGAGATGACAACCGGTTGGGCAAAGCTTGTAGTAGAAGGTAACTTGGGCGACGAGATAGAGATAAGCTATTCAGAGTGGCTCGATGAAAACGGCAAGTTAGATTTAAAAGGCTTGTTATCGGTGTGGAGTTTTAAGGACAGAGAAAGAAAGCCGCAAACGGACTATTTTATTTTAAAAGGTGGCAAAGAAGAGATTATAGCCCCACTTTTTCAATATAAGGGCTTTAGATACGTAAGAGTTAGGGTAAAGGGCAGCGTGCAGATAAAATCTGCTACTATTGAAGTCGTGCGCGCAGGGCTTGAGCAAAAAGGCAACTTTGAATGTTCAAACAGTTTTTTAAACGACCTTCACTATGCGTGCAAAAATTCCCTTCTTTGCAATTTGCATAGTTATCCTAGCGATACTCCAGTATATGAAAAATTGGGGTATTTGGCAGACGGATATTTAACACAGGAAATAGCGCATTATAACTATGATGCGATTAAATATTACGAAAAATGGGCTTGGGACATAATTTACCAAGCTAAAGAAAACGGTTATATAGAGCAAACTGCACCAATGTGGGATGAAGATAAAGAAAACGCCCCAGAGTGGAGCGTTGGTATTTTAGTAGTGCCATATCAAATTTATAAACTTACAAACGATAAAACGTTGCTTTTAGCTTGCTACGAAAAGGCTAAAAAGGTTTTTGAATATCAAATGAGCCTTACAGACGGTTATATTGCTAACTCAATGTGGGGTGACCATTTGCCTACAAATCACAAATATATAAAGCAGATTTCTGCAACAAGTTCGCTTTACAATATGGCTTGTAACCTTATTGAAACGGCTAGGTTGCAAGACAAAGAAGAAGATGCAAAAGTTTATTCTTTATATGCCAAGCATATAAAAGAAGCCTTTAACACCAGATTTTATAACAAAGAAAAGGGTTTTTATTGCGAAGATAGTGAAGAATTTGCTTTAAACGCGCAAATTATACCATACGCAGTAGGTCTTGTAGATAGCCAAAAGCTTTCAAGCATAGAAAAAGCCATTATGACTGCAACTAAGATAGATGGCGGTATTTTTGGTCTTAAAAGTGCATTTTTAGTTTATAACCAATTAGGCTTGCAAAATAAACTCTATGAGTTTGTTACAAAAAAAGAAGAGCCAAGCTTTTATAATTGGCTAGCCACTGGCGATAAGAGTTTGTGGGAGCAATGGGAAGAGAAGCACAGCCGTTCTAAAAATCACCACATGTTTGGCGTGGTTGACGGTTGGCTTTATAAAACTGTTGCAGGCATAGAGATAGTTGACGGAAAAACTCTTAAAATAGCACCTTATTTTGCCAAAGATTTAAGTTGGGCAAAGGGAGAAGTTTCTCTTCCTAGCGGAAAGGCTAGTGTTTCTTGGCGTAGAGAGGGCGGCGAGATTATAGTGGAAGTCAAAATACCGTTTAACGTTAAAGCCGAAGTGCAACTTGGCAAAGATGTTTTAAAAATCGGCTCTGGCGAATATCAATTTAAGGCATAAAAAAACCGTTCGCATTTTACGAACGGCTAACAAAAAATAATCAATGTTTCTTATTGTCGGAGAGTTTAGATTTATTGCCACTTTCATCAACTACGTAAGTAGTATCGAGCGATGCGCGCATATTGCCAACAACGCTATCGATATATTCTCTACGGAGCTTGTGTTGTTCGGCTTTCTCTTCTTCAGTAAGACCAATCTCGCGAGATTTTTTTGCGAGAAAATTTATTCTTGCTATATCAACCATATTATCACTTCCTAAAGCTTTTTTATAAATGGATTATACCATTTTTAAAGATAAAAAGCAAGGCTTTAAACAAACTTAACTAACCAAAGGTATTAGCGATGAAACCACGTAAGCTTATAGGCGACAAAAAATTTTATATTTCAGTTTTGGCAATTGCTCTTCCTATAATGCTACAAAACGGAATTACTAATCTTGTTAACTTTTTAGATAACTTTATGGTTGGGCTAATCGGCACGGAAGAAATGTCTGCCGTTGGCATTGTCAACCAACTAATTTTCGTTTTTAATCTTTTTATTTTTGGTGCTGTTTCAGGCGCAGGAATTTTCACGGCGCAGTATTTTGGTCGGGGCGACGAAAAGGGCATAAGATATACGTTTAGATTTAAATTGGTAGTATGTGCCGTTATAACTTGTGTCGCAATACTTTTATTTACGCTTGCAAAAGAAGGGCTTATTTCTCTATTTATAAACGAAGGGAGTTTAGAAGGGGATTTAGAGCTTACGCTCTACTTTGCAAAAAGATATATTCGCATAGCAATAATAGGTTTAGTGCCATATGCTTTGTGTCAATGCTATAGCGACACTTTAAGACAAATTGGTCAAACTGTAATGCCTATGGTTGCAGGCGCGATAGCAGTAGGCGTAAATTTTATTTTAAATTACCTTTTAATTTTCGGTAAATTAGGACTTCCTAAACTTGGGGTAGACGGCGCTGCAATAGCAACCGTTATAGCAAGGTTTATAGAGTGTATAGTAGTTGTTGTCTATACGCATTTAAAGAGTAAAAAATATACGTTTATTAAAGGCGCTTACACAAAGTTTTCTCTTCCTTTATCTAAATTTTTAGAGATTGGAACAAGGGCTTTGCCACTCTTTGTAAACGAAGCGCTTTGGTCACTTGGTATGACTATGCTTTTAAGGTGCTATTCGGTAAGGGGCTTGGCAGTTTTTGCTGGGTTTAATATAGCGTCTACAATTCAAAACGTATTTAACATATCCTTCCTTTCGCTCGGTAACGCCGTAGGTATTATGGTCGGCTATCATTTGGGAGCAGGGGATTTTGAAAAAGCAAAAGATTGCGATACAAAACTCATAGCATTTTCTGTTTTTGTGTCGATTATTTTCGGTATAATTATGTTTGCCGTTTCGCCAGCCATAGTTGCTATTTACACCGAAGTCACTATAGAAGCTAGGGAAATTGCAAAATATTGTCTTATGATTATGTCTGTAAATTTGCCTGTGCAAGCATTTTTACACTCTTCCTATTTCACACTCCGTTCGGGTGGAAAAACACTAGTAACGTTTATATTTGATAGTGTTTTTGTTTGGTCGGTTTCCGTGCCTTTAGCGCTAATTTTAGTAACCTTTACGTCGCTTTCGATATATTCGATATATCCTATAGTTTTAAGCGTTGACTTAATTAAGTGTGTAGTTGGTTTTATTTTGGTTAAAAAAGGCGTTTGGATAAATAATATTGCTCAAGTAAAAAATAAAAACAACCAAAAAGAGCAAGGGGTTTAAGTATGAGTGAGAAGACTAAAAAACTTGTTGTTGAATACGTTATAATTATTGGGCTTGCTTGCTGTATGGCTCTCGTTTACGAAGTTCTTATTTTTCCTAACTCGTTTGCGCCTGCCGGCATAAACGGTTTGGCAACTATTATTCAACATCTTTTTGATTTTTCGGTGGGCTATATGTCGATTATCATCAACATACCGCTCATAATAATTGTTTTTATAGTTGTCGATAAAGATTTTGCATTAAAAACTCTCTGCTACGTTTTGGCGTTTTCTCTATTGACGCTTATTATGAAAAACGGCGAATTAGTAGAAGTAATTAAAAATGGCGAAGTAATAAAAGTTCCTAAAAACGGCGACGCAAAAGGCTTTTTAGACGTTAGTATGTTCGCTTATAAAAACGGCTCTATCAGCACTATTTTAGCCCCTGTTGCATCTGGCGCGTTAAACGGTATTATATACGGTTTTTGTATAAGGCACAATTCGTGCACGGGTGGAACGGACGTTATTGCAAGAATGGTTAGAGTAAAGCGCCCAGAGCTTAATATTATGTGGATAACGTTTACGCTTAACAGCGCAGTTGCAATTCTCTCTTTCTTCGCCTATGCAGAAGACGGTTTGTTTAACATTGAACCTGTTATTTTGTGTTTGATTTATTGTTTCGTTTCAACAAAGATGGGTGACGTAATACTCAAAGGTCGTAAAACGGCGTTAAAGTTTGAAGTCGTTACTTCTTATCCAGAAGAAATTTCGCAAGAGATTATCAAAAAGCTCAAGCATAGTGCTACAGTTGTGCATGCTCAAGGTATGTATACTCATCAAGAGAAATCACTTCTCATATGCGTTGTAAACAAAAACCAAATTATAGATTTTGAAAACATAATTAAAAAATACCAAGGCACGTTTGCTTACATAACTTCGGTAAACGAAACTGTGGGCAATTTTAAAATAATAAAAAAGACTGATATGGAGAAATAAGGTGGGATACGTTTTAATAACGGGCGCAACGGGTGGAATAGGCAGTGAGTTTTGCCGTCAACTCGTTATGGAAAACGACTTGCTTATAACGGGTAGAAGTCAAGAAAAATTAGAAAATTTAAAGGCTAGTCTTTTAACTCTTCGCCCTAGCGCAAATATCGAGCTTTTTGCAGTTGATTTAACCGATTTTGACAAAAGACAAGAGCTTTTCGATTTTGCAGACCAAAAGGGTATAAAATTTAGTGGACTTATAAATGTTGCAGGGGTAGACACTCAAAAGGAGTTTATAAAATACACCCAACAAAAGATAGCCTTTCAGATAAGGGTAAACGTAGAGTCTACTATATCAATAACGCACGGCGTTTTACTTAGAAGAGAAAAGGATTTAAAGATACTTACGGTATCTAGTATGAGTGGCACAACGCCAATGCCGTATTTTGCAATTTATTCGGCAACAAAGGCAAGCTTAAATAACTTTTTTAAAAGCCTTCGTTACGAGATAAAAGACGCTAAAATTACAACGCTTATGCCAGGTGCTGTTCCAACTAGAGAAGATATTAAAAAGGACATAGAAATTCAAGGCTTTACAGGTAAACTTTCATCAAAGCCGATAGATTTTGTTGTTAAAAAGGCTCTTAAGGGCTTAGAAAAAAATAAACAAAGGGTAATACCCGGGGCGTTTAACAAATTTATCTATTTTATAGAGAAAATAACGCCAAAGTCAATCCAATGCAGATACGTTGCAAAAAAATGGAGCAAAAAAGAAAAGGATAATTTTTAAAGGAGAAAATATATGAGCTACGCAGATAAGGTTTTTAAAGAAAACATGAAGGACATTTTAGAAAACGGTGTTTGGGATACGGATAGAGAAGTGCGCCCAAGATGGCTTGACGGCACTCCTGCACACACAGTTAAAAAGTTTTGTATCGTAAACCGTTACGACCTTCAAAAAGAGTTCCCTATTATGACTATAAGAAAGCAATATTTAAAGAGTGCTATTGATGAAATTCTTTGGATATGGCAAAAAAAGTCAAATAAAATTAGCGAGCTCAATTCTCACGTTTGGGATAGTTGGGCAGGCGAAGACGGCACTATCGGTAAGGCATACGGCTACCAACTCGGTGTAAAGCACAAATATAAAGAAGGCGAGTTCGACCAGGTTGATAGAGTTTTATACGATTTAAAGCATAATCCTACGTCTAGAAGAATTATGACTAATATCTATACGTTTGCAGACCTTAACGAGATGAATTTATACCCTTGCGCATATTCTATGACTTTTAACGTTTCTGGCGATAAGCTCAACGGTATACTCAATCAACGTTCAAACGATATGGCAGTTGCAAACAACTGGAACGTTATGCAATACGCAGCGCTTCTTATGATGATTGCTCAAGTTTCCGGTTTAAAGGCAGGCGAACTCGTTCACGTTATTGCGGACGCGCATATTTACGATAGACATATTCCTGCAGTTAAACAAATGCTTGAAAACCCAGAGTATCCAGCACCAAAGCTTTGGATTAACCCAAACGTTACAAACTTCTACGATTTTACTGTAGATGATTTTAAGCTTGAAGGCTACGAAGCTACTCCGTTAAAAGAAAAATTAGAGGTTGCAGTATGATAAGAGCAATAGTTGCAGTTGATAAAAAATGGGGTATTGGCAAAAAGAACGACCTTTTGTTTAATATTCCTTTAGATATGAAATTCTTTAGAGAAAAGACGGCGGGCACTACAGTTTGTATGGGCTATAATACGTTGCTTTCTTTTCCTAACTCAAAGCCACTTCCAAAGAGAAAGAACATAGTTCTTTGCGCAGATAGTGTCGAGCGCGACGACGTTGTTATGGTTCACTCTTTAGAAGATATGTTAAGCGCTATAAAGGGGGAAGAAGTTGACGTTTTCGTTATAGGTGGCGCAATGTTTTATAAGACAATGCTACCTTATTGCGAAGAAGTTTTAGTTACTAAAGTTGACGCTGACGGCGGTGCTGAAGTGTTCTATACAAACCTTGACGAGCATCCTGATTTCGAGTGTGTATTCGAAGGCGAAACCTTAGAGACAAACGGCTATAATATTAAATTTACAACCTATAAAAATAACAACGTAAAGGCTCTTTAATTATGATAGATAGCAAAGCCCGTTGGGTGTGGATAGATAGCAAGAAAAGTGACGAATACTGTTCTTTTCAACAATCCTTTAACTTTAAAGGTGGTAAAATTACCCTTGATATTTGCGCAGTTACAAATTACGTTGCATACGTAAACGGGAAAAGAATTGGGTTTGGTATTTTTGCAGGCTATACGTTTGAAAAGTATTTTGACCAAATAGATATCACCCCTTATTGTAATAAAGGCGAAAACGTGTTAACCGTTACCGTTTGGAACGAAGGAGTTAACTCTTCAACTCATATTGCAGAGCAAGGCGGGTTGATTTTTAGCATAGAAGAGAACGGGCAAACTGTCGCAGTTAGTGGACAAGACAAAACAATAGGTGGCTTGCACGGTGGCTATATGCAAAATAGGTGTAGGCGCATAACCTATCAGCTTGGCTACACGTCTGGTATGGTAAGCGATTATTCTATAGAATATGGCAAATGTGTAGATGTTGATTTAACCTATAATTTAAAGCCAAGACCTGTTAAAAAGCTTGTAGAAGAAGAGTTTGCTCATGCAAAACAACTCGATATAGAAGACAAGGTGATTTTCGACCTTGGTAGAGAAACCGCTGGTTATCTTGCCGTTGAGTTTGAATGTAAAAAGGAAAGCGACGTTAAAATTGCCTATGGCGAGCATTTAAAAGACGGGCAGGTTAGATATCTAATAGAAGGTAGAGATTTCTCTCTTGATTTTGCTTGCAAAAAGGGTGTAAATAAATTTGAGCAGTTTTTTGTTCGCGTTGCAGGTAGATATTTAGAAGTTTTAGCGCCTAAAGGAGTAAAGGTTAACAAGATAGGGCTTATCCCCGTTATGTATCCACAAAAAGAAAAAGAAGGATTTTTAACAGGGATAGAAAAGCAAATTTACGACGTTTGCGTAAGAACGTTACGCCTTTGCATGCACGAGCATTATGAAGACTGTCCTTGGCGAGAGCAAGCGCTTTACGTGCTAGACGGAAGAAACCAAATGCTTTGTGGTTACTATGCTTTTGAAGATGCGTCCTTCCAAAGAGAAAACCTTGTTTTTATATCTAAGGGTTTAAGGGAAGACGGGCTTTTAGAGCTTACTTATCCTGCAGTTAATACGCCTGCAATTCCATTTTTCTCGGTTATGTATCCAGTTGCCGTTTGGGAGTATATCGAGCATACAGGCGACAAGACAATACTTGATTTGGTAATGCCAACAGCTTTAAAGATAATGAACTTTTTTAAGGCTAAAATAGCCAAAAACGGGCTTATAGGCATACTTCCTGCCCCTTATTGGAACTTTTATGAGTGGACGGACGGCTCTAACGGACAGGGCCTTAAGCAGCCTGCCGAAAAATATGATTTAATACTCAACTGTGCGTTTTTATATTCATACGAGAGATTTAAAAAACTTTGCAATTTATATGGCGTTGAATATACCGTAGATGAAGAGCCAATGAAAAAAGCAATAGAAAAGACCTTTTATGACAACGAAAAAGGTATGTATTATCTATCTAGTTGTGGCGAGAAAAAGTATAGTCAATTAGGCAATGCCTTTGCAAAGCTAATAGGTCTTGACGGTAAAAACGTTTTGTCTGCCGTAAAGGGCGAAGGCGTTATAGAAGCAACTCTTTCTATGCTTGGCTACGTTTACGATGCTTTGCTTTGTGACGGCAATAATAAAGAATTTGTTTTAGACGATATAAAAGCAAAATACAAAAAGATGTTAGACGATGGCGCAACTTCATTTTGGGAAACTATGCTAGGCGACGCCGATTTTGGCAATGCAGGTAGTCTTTGTCATGGATGGAGCGCAATGCCAATATTCTATTACAACAAACTTTTAAGGTGATAAAATGAGAGTGGATTTTAATGATATTCATGAAGAAGTAGTAAATAATTTTAAAGGTGGAAAGGGTAGCATTGCTTTAAAAATGACTACCAAAAAAGACGTTACCTTTATAAGCGCAAGGCTTGCGCCGGGCAGTAGCGTAGGTATGCACAAGCATCTTACCGATAGCGAAACTATCTACGTTATATCAGGCAAAGGTAAAACCATTTGCGATGGCGAAACCGAAGTTTTAAAAGCCGGCTCTGTAACTTTTTGCCCAGTAGGTTGTTCTCATTGTTTAATTAACGACGGGGATGAAGATTTAGTGTTTTTCGCAGTTGTTCCTAAAACCTTATAAGCTTTTAAAGGGTTATCTACTTCGCGCACCTGCGTTTACTGTTTCGTCCTCAAAACTTTGGTGACCAACAAGGTCTACCAAATCTTTTCGGGCTCACGAGCCTTGGTGTGCTCGCATCTAACCCTTTAAACTCATTTTATAAGAGTTTAGTAAAACACGGATGCAACGTCACGTTGCTGACCACTAAGGTCTACCAAACCCTTCCCATTAAAACGAGTCTAGCCTAACTTGCTTCTAAACCTTTAGGTAAAACTTTATAAGCTTCGTTATGCGTCGTTTATAAAAAAACAATCAACAAAAGTAAAATCCCCTTGCAAAGTTTTGCAAGGGGATTTTTGGAGAAAAAACGAAAAAATCAGGTAATGGGCAATAATAAAGATTTGTCGAAGTATAGGTAAAAACGCCGTCGAAGTATAGGTAAAAACGCCGTCAAAAAAGGTCGCTATTTGCGTTGTCGTATTTTGCAGTTAATTTAATAAGCATTTGTAAATTTGTCGAAAAATCATCTCTTTCAAAATCAGACAAATTTTTCAGTTTATATTTTTTAACGGCGTTAGATATCTGTGTTACTGCTAAACGGTCTTTAGCGTTAAGGTCCTTTTTAAGTAGCTCGTTTACACAGCTCTCAACGTAAGAAGGGTTTAAATTAAAATCACTAAAAGCGTTATATTCAAAGCCCTTTTGCGTGGCTAAATTTTCAATTCTTTTAAAGGGGTTAGAGCTAAAAGCATTTGGGCATAAAAGACTATCTTCTGGCGAGCCACTACATAGAAACCTGTCTATAAGTTGTTTTTCGCTATTAGACAATGTGTTTTTTGTGGGTTTAAAGGCAAAACTAATAGCTAAACCTAAAAATATAAGCGGTAGTAAGCATAGCGAAAAGCCTATGCTAAATTCGTTTACTCTTTTGCCTACAATTAGGTCGCAAAAAACCTTTAAAATAACAAGCGATATCAAAAATAAGGTTATGGTTAATGCAAGTGGCTTGCTAAATTTTCGCATAGGCTTAAACGCTAATAAAAGCAGATTAAAGCTCCATACTAAAAGTGTTATAAGCGTTGCAAATATCGGTGGGTAAAATTCGCCAAGATTTACTTTTGCAACTATAAAACAAAACTCTTCAAATAAACTCATAGCTTAATTATTGCCACAAAAAAACTTTTAAAACACGTAATTTATCTTTTAGCCAACGCATAAGCATATATAAAAGGGGTTTAATTTTTGTATTGCGCAGTAGAAGATAGGGTTTTAAAAGAAGCTGAATTTATCATCGCCTATAAAGCGACTGTTCGGGCTACGGCTAAAGAATTTGGGGTGGGTAAATCCACCGTGCACGCCGATATGACAAAGAAGCTAAAAGAGATAGATGACGATTATTATCAAAAGGTAAAAGACGTTCTTTTTGTAAACTTATGCCAAAGGCATATTCGTGGCGGAATGGCAACTAGAGAGAAGTTTAAAAAAGGTTAAAAATCTTGTGGGAAAATGGTGAAATTGTGGCTAAGTATTGACAATTATTTAATTAGGGTGTATACTGTCACTAAATAAAACTTAAGGAAAAAAAATTAGATGTTTATTGATTTTTTAAAAGAACATTACTTAGCGTGTATAGTTGTTGCTTTGGCTTTAATTATAATGGTATTTATCTTAACCGTTGTAATAATCAAAGCGGTAAAAAAGAGAAATCAAGCAAAGCTTGAAAAAATGTTGACAGAAATACCTGTAATTCCAGATGAAGAAGTAGCAGTTGCAGAAGTAGTGCACGAAAACAGGCGTGAAGGCAATGCGGAGCTTATTTGGGTGAGAGAGCAAGCTGTTAGTGAAGATAACTCTACTGCAAACGTAGAAGAAAGCGTTAAAGAAGAGAAAAAGCCTGCTAAAACAACAAAGGCAACGGCAAAAACGACTGCTAAAAAGACAACCGAAAAAACCCAAAAGACAACCACGGCAAAAAGCACTACAAAACCAGCTAAAAAGGTTGTGGGTAAGTGGGTTGTAAAAGAAAAAGGCGAAGGCGAATTCGTTGCATTTTTACACGCATCTAACGGCGAGATAATGCTCACTAGTGAAACGTATTCTACGCCAGAAGGCGCAAAAAGGGGTATAACAACTATAAAGAAGAGCGTTGAATCTGGTAGTTTTCAACTTTATTGCGATAAAAATAGCAACTACTATTACAAGCTTAAAAATGCCCAAAACAGATTTTTATGCGTTGGCGAAACTTATCCAACTAAAGCATCTTGTCTTTCTGCGATAGATTCTGTTAAAAGGTTTGCAGATGCTCCTGTTTCAGACGAGATGGAAAAGGATATAACAATTATAAAATATGTAGTCCCACAAGACGAAGAGAAGGTTGTTAGAAATTCTGCATATGCAGGCAAGTGGGTAATAACAGACGTAGAAGATATGTATATTGCTCAACTTTTCGCATCTAACGGCGAGTTGCTTTTAAATAGCGAAGCGTATACTTCAATATCTTCTGCAAAAGCATCTATAGAAACAATTACTACAAACGGCAAAGCAGGTAACTTTATAATAGACGTTGATAAAAAGGGTAGATTTTTCTTTAAACTTAGAAACGACAAAAAATCTACGCTTTGCGTGGGCGAAAGTTATTCTCAACTTTCTAAGTGTCAAAACGCTATCGATAGCGTAAGAAGATTTTTACAAACTGCAAAATTAGAAGGTTAAATTATAGGCAGGGGCGAAGGCCTCTGCCTAACTTTTTGCCCTTTCAGCATATTAAAGGTTGTCAGCTTGATAAAAACAAGTTAAAAATTAATAGAATCGCTTATGTTTTAACATTTAGTTGCAAAACCTTTTTAGTGGTTGTATAATGGAGAAAACCTTGCTAAAAGGAGAAAGGCAAATGAAAAGAATTTTATCGTTTATTTTAGTTGTTGTAACAATGATTGTGGCTTGCTCGTCTTTAGTTGCTTGTGGTGGTAGGCCAAAGTTTAATTTCGACG
>JBGUUU010000048.1:0-3078 GCA_045133775.1 Christensenellaceae bacterium | reverse complement strand
ATATGATTTCTTTACGGTTGAGTTAACGTCTTTATCGTTAAATTCAATTGTTATAAATATTCCAAGAGCAAGGTCGGCTTCTACAATGCCATCTTCTTCAGTAAGAGCTCTTGTATGGAATGCAATATCTCCGTCGTAAACGTGCTCAAAGCTAAGGTTAGAAATAACCTTCTTTTCAATGCTTGCAGAGAAAGTTTCTAAATCAAGCTCATAGTTGCCTTCTTCAAGAGAAGGGAGCAATTCTGGGTCTGAAGTGAGAACGTTTGCACCGGCTCTTTCGTCTACAAATAAAACTTCAAGTCTAATTTCATCTGAACCAACAATACCGCTATGGTCCGCAGACGTTAAGTATGCTTGTTGGTAACTATCTCCATCGTAAGTGAACTTGTATGTAAGGTTAGAAAGGACTACCTTTGCAATAGTAACTTCAAATTCTATTCTATCACTTGCATGTGTTTCGGTTTCTCCAATGGTTATAACTACTTTGTATGTGCCAGCGTCTTTTGGTCTTCCTGTTAACTTTTCAGTTCCCCTATAGTATTCAAAACCTTCGCCTCCTAGACCCTCAAAATCGATTTCTGGCTCGTTAATAGGTGTGCCGTCGTAAGTTTTAGAAACGTCGCCAATTACTCTAAGGTTTGCAGGGAGTTTGTCTGCTTCGAAATATTCCGTATCAGATTTTGCGCCACAAATACAAGACATATAATATTGAGCCTTAGTCGTATCAGTTGCCGCTTCTTTTAAATATTCAGTTGCAACAATCTCTTGATTAAATTCGTGCTCTTCTTCATCCTTTCTATCGCTACAAACAGAACACTCATACCAGTGAGTTTCTTCGCCTGCTGTCAACGTCGTTGCATGGTCGTGAGTAATTCCACGTGTCGCTCCACACTCATTACAATCTACGTCGCAATTATCGTCATATTCGTGCGCGCCTACTACTCTTTCGTCGCCACAAATATTACAATTTACGTCGCAAGCGTTATCGTATTCGTGCGCGCCTGCCGTTCTTTCATAGCCACAAACGTTACAATCTACGTCGCAAGCGTTATCATATGTATGAGCGGCAACGTCGCTCTTTTCTTCCGTGTGCTTACAGGTTGCTTTATGCCAATGGTTTGTGGCATCTGCAGTCCACTCAGTAGAATAAGTATGCTTGTGAAGGGCTGTCGGCAAAACGATAGCGCAAGTTGAACCAACAACTACAACTGCTGCAACTGCAATAGCAATAGCTTTATGACCAACTATCCAAGCCCAAACTTTCTGTAAAAATGCTTTCATAAATATATCTCCTTTTTATTTTTTTTGTTAAAGTGTGTGTAATGGTTTTATTTTGATTTTTTCTAAAATTTCAACGAAAGGGAGTTTGCCACCAACCGTTTTTCGATAAACTTCATCAGAGTTTACCAACACTTGCCCAGGTAAGATAAGCAACTCATCTTCGCTTGATTTAAACTCTAAGTTAAAATACCAAAGCGCGTCTTTTCTTCCGTTTATTCTGGTAGGACAAAAAAAGCAAATTCTTCTATCTTGCATCTTTAGCTCTAACGAACTGCATTCTAAAGAGCCGTCTAATATGCTTTGACCATATATTGGCATTGAACTGTCAAAATATATCGTGTAAATACCCCTAGGGGCATTTACAAACAGATAGTCTGTGGTTGAGTCTTTATCCACAATTTGCTTGTAGCCTTTTGGAATAGGAACTTCAAACTCGCCAAATTTGATTTGTTTTTTTACCACGTGCATCCCTCCTTTTGTTTTTACCTCACTTTAACCTTAAGGCAATTAAATTATATCAAAGATATAACTATAAAATCACTACCCTAAGGGTATAGTTTTAGTATAGGTTGGGTATAGGTTTTTTATTTTTACCTATTTTCGAGCATAAAAAAATGGTAGCTCTTTTAGCTACCATTTTATTAATGTTTTTATTTGAAAAGTGCGTAAATTTCATCTCTTCCACAAACGTTTAACGTTGTATAAAGTAAGCCCATATGCCATTTAACCGTATTTTCAGAAATATGTAAGTCTGCCGCTATTTCTTTTTGGCTCTTGCCATCAAGTAAGCCGTCAAGCATCTCTAATTGCCTTGTAGTAAGCTTTTTATTTTCTGGAACAAGCGCTAAAACCTTTGCAAGCTTATCTGCTTTTGGTATCGAATTTAACACGATTACCCTTGTTTTTTCTAAAGGTTGCTCTGGAACTTCGGTTTTCAATATATAATCCTGAAGTAGAAGATATACAAAGAAAAATGCAAGCTCACTCATTAAATAAGATATAGAAAGAAGTTCAAAATTCCAAGAAATAATCTTTTCTATAATCCACATTCCTATGTTGCAAAGCACTACTGCAAGCATAAGCCCTGCGAGCTTTTGCGATGCATCTTTTTCTCTTATCAACGAAACAAACGCAACTACTAACATTACAACAAAATAAGTTACTACGTATATAAGGTTTGTTGGATGCAATACGCCGTATTCTTTTATTAAATACGTTGCGCCTGCCGATTTACCAAGTTTTACGTCTGTATAATACCAATCGAGATATCCCGTAGTAAAAATAATAGCAAACATTACAATTGCTAAACCTATAAGCAAGCAAATTTGCCATCTTTTATAAACGTAGCCACAGAGCCTTGATATAAGAAGAAACATACACATAGGCACAAAAACTTGCCCTAAATACGTTATCTTGTTTGCCCATATAGCAAATTCTTCCGTCCTTGAAAGGGCTACCAATAAATAACCGAGATTTACAATGCTAATGCAAACAAAGAGTAAAAACAGCCATGGCTCATTTTGCTTTTTGCGAATAAATAAAAAATATAATGGTAGCATTATAAGTGATAATGCAAAAATTATTACATACGCAATCGCCATATTCTATCCTCCTTGTTTTTTTGTTATTTTATTTTACCACAAAATAATAAAAGCAATGTTTTTTTAGTTTAGATAAGTTTTGCATATAAACTCTAGCTTTGGGTTTATATAAATTTGCCGTAGCAAACGAACATAATTTTGTGCATAACTCTCTCCTTGCGTGGTCATTACACACTAAAAACACTCAATAATCAAC
>JBGUUU010000047.1:0-2795 GCA_045133775.1 Christensenellaceae bacterium | reverse complement strand
CAAACGTCTTGGCGAAGAAGAGATGCCATATTATTTACTTTAAAAGTATCCCGACTTAAGCTTTTTAAGTCGGGCACATTTATTTGTGGCGTTAATTTTAAGTGGCAAAAGGTAACTAGTATGATAAAAAGATTTAAAAAATTAGCTAAATTTATATTTTCATTTTGCATAGTTTTAGCTCTCGCTATAGGCATAGGTTTTTTAAACGTCAAAACAGTTGCAAGCGCAGAAGAGTATACCCTTTCTTTAACTAGTGGCTTGCATGAAAAGTGGATTGATAGACTTGATCTTTCTAGCGCGCAGTATGCTAGAGATTTTTACGACTGGTTAGTAGAAAGTAGCGATAACGACGGCGTAGAAGACCATTTAATCGACGTGACTAAGCAAGAGCATCAAATAGTTGAGATAAGGCAGACCTTTTCTACCGAAGGCTTTGGCTCTCACTCTTTAATTGATGCAGAAGGCAAAAGGCGTGCGGTTGAAAATTTTAATGAAGTTGCAGACTATAGCAGTATGGTTTTTGCTGCTTTTAATAGGGACTATAACGAAGTATTTTGGCTTAATAGAGAGATAAGAACTTCTAGCGAGTATACTTTAACATACGTTTCTTCAACCGAAGTTGAGCTTGTTCAAAACGTTTATATGGTTTTAAAGAACAATTCTATTCTTCCAAGTGAGAAATTTGATGTCCGTTTGAGCGCGTATGTGAATGGCTCTTTAGATATTAGAGAAGAAATCGCAAGGGTAAATCAAGCAATAGAGAGTATTTTAAGTGGTGTTAGAGAAGACGCTACTAGATACGAAATGGTTAAATATTTCAACAAGTATTTAACAGAAAACAACTGTTATGCAAAAGATATAGGCGAAAATAGTAGGGATTGTCGCGGTGCGTTGCTTGGTCAAAACGGAAATTCTAAATACGCTCCTGTTTGCGAAGGTTACGCTAGAGCCTTTAAGGTGCTTTGCGATAGGGTTGGTATTCCTTGTGTGCTTTCAAATGGCATGGGAAACACAGAAGAGCATATGTGGAATCTCGTTAAAATGGAAGACGACAAGTGGTATGGCGTAGACGTGACTTGGAACGACCCTTCAGTAATGCTTAACTATGACAAAGTTTCCGGCGCAGAGAACGAAGATTATTTATTGGTTGGCGCAAACACCGTTTTAGACGGTAAAAAGTTTAGCCAATCGCACGTTGAAACAAATTATCTTTATAGCGATAACATTCCGTTAAACAACGGTCCTACGTTAGCGCAAGAAGAGTATAAAATTACTACTAGAGAAGAAGAGTGGGACGTATCTAAAACTGCAGGTGTAGATAACGTTACGGCATCGCTTTTCAAAACCGAAGGCTCAGTTAATTATAAATTGGTAATTTCGGGCACGGGTGCAATGGTAAATTATGCACGGGCTAGCGATTGCCCTTGGGCTAGTTACGCGTTTTTAATAACCGAAATAGAAATTAAGGAAGGGGTAACCGAGATTTTAGGCGAAGCCTTTAAAGGGTGCTATTATCTTGATAAATTGACTATTTTAAGTGATTTGAACTGCGATAGCGACTTGTTTTATAATGGTTTTTCGCTCGAAATTTATTGCCACCAAGGGTATGACGTCTACAATTTTTTAACAAGTAGTGGATATAGCGTAAATTCTATTTGTGAGATTGAAGAGTGGAGCGTAAAAATTCACCAAAGCTGTTTAGAAGACGAAGTTTTAGTTGGCGCTTGCGCTATCTGTGGGCATGAAGAAGAAAAGGTTACTGCTACAAAATTGGGGCACAACTATTTAGATTGGCAAATTATAGTAGAACCAACCGAAACCCAAGTTGGTTTAGCAGAAAAAGTCTGCGAGCGTGACCCTAGCCACGTTGAAACGTGTGAGCTTCCTATTTTAGATACCGTTAATTACGCTTATAGCGTTATTGATAACCCTACTTGCGAACAAAACGGAAAAGAAGCATACGTTTATACGTATAACGAAGAAGAAATCGTTGTATTCGTGCAAATCAGCTCTTTAGGCCACGACTATAAAACGCCTATATACGAATGGAATAGCGATTATAGTCAATGCACGGCAAAAACAGAGTGTAAAAACAATTCAGAACACGTAATTATAGAGATCGTAAAGTCTACTGCAGATAGACAAATTACTTGCGAATACGAAGGCAACGTGACTTACACGGCAAGCTTTAAAAATGCATTGTTTGAAGTTCAAACTGTGACGCTATATAAAACTGCAACTGATCACGACTACTCGCAAGAGTTACAAAAAGACAAAACGTCACATTGGCATCAATGCAAAAATTGTAGAGCGAGAAAAGACGTAGAAAGCCATAAATTTGGAAGCTGGGAAACCGAAGAAGAAGCGGGAATCTTTTTAGTTGGAGAAAAAAGTAGAGCGTGCGATTGTGGTTACGTTGAGTATGAAATCATACCAAAACAAGAATTTTTTACAGCCCTTTCAAACGGAACGTTGACAACGTTAGATAAGTTTATCGTGATAGGTGGTGGCTCTTTAATAGGGCTTTTCGTGCTTGTAATCTTGATAAAAATTATATTTAGAAGAAGAAATTATTAAAAAATATAGCCTAACGTGAGCGATTGCGTTAGGCTTTGTTTATTTTATATAAATAAAAAACTGAAAACATACTCAAAAAACTTGTCTTTTTTATAATGATATGATACAATAATACTCGCTGGCACGGTAAATCGTGAATGCTGCTATGGCTCAGTCGGTAGAGCGCGTCCTTGGTAAGGACGAGGTCACCGGTTCAAATCCGGTTAGTAGCTCCAAAA
>JBGUUU010000046.1:0-2393 GCA_045133775.1 Christensenellaceae bacterium | reverse complement strand
TTTTCATTTCCCCCTTCAAGCTTTTGCAGATGCGGCAAACACCTACGATTTGTCAAGCGGTGCAATTGATTTAGATCAGGTTGGTCGTGAGGGCGATTTTGGCATATTATCTGGTGCTCACGGTGAGTGGGATGAAGATTACGCCGTTTGGAATAGCTTTAAATCGCTGGGTGTTGACAGTGTGTTTATAGGGCACGAGCATATAAACAGTGCAAGTATAGTGCACGATGGGATAAGGCTTACTTATGGTCAAAAGAGCTCAACCTATGATTCTTTCAACTATTATAACGCCCAAACAGGTGAAATTAAGCACGTGAGCGACGGTTCAAACGAGCCTATGGTTGGTGGGACTTGTATTAACCTGTCTATAAATAATGGCGAAATAGTAAATCCGCATATAATGCTTTACGATAAAGATTACGTTTTTGACGGAGTAGAGAAGGATAATCCAAAGCAAGCTCCGCAAAACGTAAACGTAAGCGATGTTAAGGGTGAATATAGGGGCTACGAGTTTGATAGATATACTCTTGAAGACTTAGGGCTTGAAAACGCCAATATAGCAACAGGTTTTTCTGCTTTAGTAGATGGAGATGCTTATTCGGTTAAAATGAGAATAAAAACTTGCGCAGAAGAAGTTTACGGTGGTGGAAGAATAAGAATATCTTTCTTTGCAAAAGAAGGTAAAACTAGCGACCAATTAGTCGTTTTAAAATCAAAGAGTATAACGCTTGGCAACCGTTCTATAGCGTATAATTTCTTGGCAGAAACCGAATACGATATTGAAGTTGGCGTTATTAAAATGTATGGTGGAAATTCCGCTTATCTTTTCGTTAAAATTAACGGCGAATTATTAGATAGGTGGGCAGTAGAAGAAGTAATTACAACTGACGGTAATTATTTTACTGTTTCAAAGGCAGGAACTGGCGAATTTTGTCAGTTGATATAAGATACAAAATAAAGGAGTTTTTTATGGTTAAAATTACTTTCTTAGGTGCAGGTAGCACGGTGTTTGCAAAAAACGTTTTAGGCGATTGTATTTTAACGCCAGAAATAGGCGAAATGCATTTTGCTTTATACGACATTGATTTAAAACGTTTAGAAGAATCTCGCTTAATGCTTGAAAATATCAATAAAAAGTATAACGGCAAGGCTACTATTCGTTCATATACAGATAGAAAAGAAGCTCTTCGTGGGGCGGACTTTGTAGTAAACGCAATACAAGTTGGCGGCTACGAACCTTGCACGGTTACCGACTTTGAAATTCCTAAAAAGTATGGTTTAAGACAAACAATTGCTGATACTTTGGGCATTGGTGGTATTTTCCGCGCTCTTAGAACTATTCCAGTTTTAGAAGACTTTGCAAAAGATATTGAAGAAGTTTGTCCTAACGCTTTGTTCTTAAATTACACAAACCCAATGGCTATGCTTACTGGCTATATGCAAAAGAATTTCGGGTTTAAATCTGTTGGTCTTTGCCATAGCGTTCAAGTTTGCGCAGAAAGGCTTTTAGATTCTCTTCAAATGAGCGAGCATAAAGATACTTGCATTACCGAAATTGCAGGTATAAACCACCAAGCATGGTTACTTAGCATTAAAGATAAAAACGGCAACGACCTTTATCCGGAAATTAAGCGCCGTTCATTAGACCCTAAATATGCCGACGGCTTGCAATGGGACTTAGTGCGCCACGATATGATGCACAGATTTGGCTATTATAATACCGAATCAAGTGAACATACGTCAGAATATAATCCATATTACATCAAGCGCCATTACCCAGAACTTATCGACAGGTTTAAAATTCCACTTGATGAATACCCAAGACGTTGTGTAAACCAAATAGCAGAATGGGAAAAACTTAGAGAAAAAGTTTTATCTACGGATATTGAACACGAAAAGAGTAGAGAATTTGCCGCTCCAATTATCAATGCCGTTGTAAACGGTGTTCCTTATGAAATGCACGGCAACGTTTTAAATAAGGGGCTTATTACAAACTTGCCTTATAACGCTTGTGTTGAAGTAAAATGCTTAGTTGATAGAAACGGTGTAAACCCTTGCTACGTAGGCGAAATTCCAGAGCAACTTGCAGCGCTTAACAGAACGAATATCAACGTTCAAAACCTTGTTCAAGAAGCAGCAAAGAAGAGAAGTAAAGAGCTTGTGTATATGTCTGCTTATTTAGACCCGCACACAGCAGCAGAGCTTTCTTTAGATGATATTAAGAGCCTTTGTGATGATCTTTTCGAGGCTCACGGTAAGTGGTTGCCTAAGTATAAATAAGCCTTTTAAAAAATCTTTAACAGCGACTTGACCTTTAAAATATATTATATTATAATGAAAGCCCAAAGGAGAAGAAAATGAAATTTTACGGTTTTCAAAAAATGACAATGCTA
>JBGUUU010000045.1:0-10631 GCA_045133775.1 Christensenellaceae bacterium | reverse complement strand
GATGGTTATGAGTTCGCTTATTGGAGCACAGAGCCAGACGGTTCAAGAAGGGTTTCTAATAGTGGAATTTGGACTGTGTCTACAAAGTCCCAAGTAGTTTTATATGCTATTTGGGGAGCTTACGTTGACAATGATGATTGGACAAACGAATATTAAGACAAAAGTATAGTTTATTTTAAAACCCCAAAAGTTAAACAAGCTTTTGGGGCTTTTTATTTCGCAAAGGGTGTTACTATTTGTGTTTTAAAATTGCTAAAATATAGAAAAATGGTATTGCCAATATGCAATTTTTTTGCAAAAAAGAAATAAATCAAAATAAAGAAGTAGTCTTTTTACTGCTTATAACAGTCAAAATACGCCTTAAAAACCCCAAAATCGCCTATATCATTATATAATATTATATATAAGGGCGACAGCAAAAAAATTTTCAAAAAAATTTAATTTACCTATAAAAAATAGTTGACAAAGATTGTAGAATTGTATATTATATGTAGGCTGTGTTTAATATGGGTTGAGATGGGAAGTTACTTAAACCCCGCTTGCTTTCAGGATCCGGAACCTGATTTTAAGTAAGGAAGATAATTCTCATTGACAAATGTGAGGGTATAACCCTTGCGACTAACTGCATGCCCAAAGAGTAGAGATATCATTCGCAAAACACAGCGGCGAGTGATTTTTTTATTGTTTAGGTATGACACACACGGCAATGTTGACAATATGTTAGTATAAAACGGAGGTAACAAAATGGCAGGTCAAAAAATCAGAATCAAATTAGCTGCATACGATCACAAAATGGTAGATCAAGCAACTGAAAGAATCGTAGAGACGATGAAGAAGGCTGGCGCTAAAATAAGCGGTCCTATTCCACTTCCTACAGAGAAGGAAATCGTAACTATTCTTCGTTCGCCACACAAGTATAAGGATAGCAGAGAGCAGTTCGAGATAAGAACTCATAAAAGACTTATCGACATCTATTCAACGAACGCTAAAATTCTCGACAGCATCCATCTTCCAGCTGGCGTTGACGTAAAGATTAAACTCTAATCGATTAAACAAGTAAAAACAATTTTTTTAAAAATATACGGAGGTGAACTTTATCTATGAATAAAGCAATCATTGGAAAGAAATTGGGTATGACTCAGATCTTTTCTGCAGACGGAAAAGTAATCCCAGTCACAGTCGTTGAAGCTGGTCCATGTCCTGTAGTTCAAATCAAGACTAAGGAAAGAGACGGCTACGAAGCTATCAAAGTTGGCTTCGAAAAAGTAGACGAAAAGTATCTTAATAAGCCAGAAGCTGGTTTATTTAAGAAATTAGGCATCGAGCCATGTAAGGTTCTTAAAGAGTTCAGAGTTGACGACGTTAAGAATTTTAACGAAAAGGACGTAATCACAGTTGAAACTTTCGCTAACGGCGATAAGGTAGACGTTGTAGGTTACACCAAAGGTCACGGTTTCTCTGGTGTTATCAAGAGATGGAATCAACACAGACTTATGTCTACACACGGTGTAGGCCCTGTTCACAGAGAAGTTGGTTCTATGGGCGCAAACAGCTCACCATCAAGAGTATTTAAGAACAAACACATGCCTGGTCAGTACGGTAACGAAAGAGTTACTATACAAAACCTTGAAGTTGTTAAGGTTGACGCCGCAAGGAACGTACTTCTTATTAAAGGAGCTATCCCAGGTCCTAAGGGCGGAATCGTAACGGTAACCAACACTGTTAAATAAGGAGCGTGAAAGATATGTCAAACGTTAAAGTATATAACATGAAAGGACAGGCTGTCAGCGAATTAGAGCTTGGCGCATTGTTCGAATTAGAATATAACGAACCACTTATCCATCAGGCTGTTGTTACCAGACTCGCTAATATGCGTCAAGGAACTAAGGGTACACTTACTAGATCTGAAGTTAGAGGCGGCGGAAAGAAGCCTTGGAGACAAAAGGGTACTGGTAATGCAAGACAAGGTTCTACTAGAGCTCCACAATGGATCAAAGGTGGCGTAGTATTTGCACCAAAGTCAAGAGACTTCAGCAAGAAGATGAACGTAATGGCAAGAAGAACTGCTCTCTTCTCAGCTCTCTCTAAGAAAGTTGCTGACAACGAATTCTTCGTTATCGACGATTTAGCAGTAGAGACTGGTAAGACTAAAGAGATGGTTGAATTCTTAAAAGCATTCAACTTAAACAAGACTGTTCTCGTAGTATTAAACGAGCACGAAAGCCTTGTTAAGAGAGCTGCTCGTAACCTTGAAAAGGTTGATACTATTACTGCATGTCTTTTAAACACTTACGACGTTGTTAAAAACGCTGTAGTTGTTATCGACAAGAAAGCAGTTGAGTATTTAAACGCCTTCTATGGCCCAGACGCAGAGGAGGGTAATGAATAATTATGGAAAGAGAAGTTATTTTAAGACCTCTTCTCACTGAGAAGAGCTATGCAACTATTCAAAATAAGAAATATACATTCGTAGTTGCTAAAGATGCAAACAAAACCGAAATTAAGCTTGAAATCGAAAAGAGATTTGACGTACAAGTAGAAAAGGTTAACACCTTAAACTGCCACGGCAAGCTTAAGAGAATGGGTAGAACTCAGGGCTACACTCCTGACTACAAGAAAGCAGTAGTAACCCTTAAGAAAGATAGCAAGAGCATTGCGTTCTTTGATTCGTTGCAATAAGCGGAGGAACTAGAAAATGGGTATTAAGAGATATAAACCAACTTCACCAGCGCGCCGTTTTATGACGGTTAGCACTTTTGAAGAAATTACCTGCACTAAGCCTGAAAGATCTCTTTTGGAAGATCAAAGACACACAGCAGGTAGAAATGCTCAAGGTAAAATCACCGTTCGTCATCACGGCGGTGGCAACAAGAGAAAATACCGTATTATTGACTTCAAGAGAAATAAAGACGGTATCAAGGCAGTAGTTAAAACTATTGAATACGATCCAAACAGAACAGCTAACATCGCGCTTTTATGTTATGCTGACGGCGAGAAGAGATATATTCTTGCTCCAGTAGGTCTTAACGTTGGCGATGAGCTTATGTCTGGTCCAGAAGCAGATATCAAGGTTGGTAACAGCCTTTGCTTAAGCGATATCCCTGTTGGTACTATGGTTCACAACATCGAGCTTCAACCTGGTAAGGGTGGTCAAATCGCTAGATCTGCTGGTATGTCTGCACAACTTATGGCAAGAGAAGGTGCGCTTGCAACTTTAAAAATGCCTAGCGGTGAAATGAGATACGTTCCTGTTAAGTGTAAGGCAACTATCGGTCAAGTTGGTAACATTGACCACGAAATTATCAGAATCGGTAAGGCTGGTAAGAAGAGACACATGGGTATTAGACCTACAGTAAGAGGTTCTGTAATGAACCCTTGCGATCACCCACACGGTGGTGGTGAAGGTCGTTCACCTATCGGTCATGCTGGCCCACTTACTCCATGGGGTAAGCCTGCTCTTGGTTATAAGACTAGAAAGAAGAAGAGCAAAACTGATAAGTTCATTATCAAGAGAGTAAATTAAGGAGAGGTAGAATATGAGCAGAAGCGTTAAAAAAGGACCTTATGTACATGCTAAATTACTTGCAAGAGTAGAAGCTATGAATGCTGATTCAAGCAAGAAAGCAGTTTTAAAGACTTGGTCAAGAAGTTCAACAATATTCCCTCAAATGGTTGGTCATACAATTGCCGTTCACGACGGAAGAAAGCACGTTCCTGTATACGTAACTGAAGATATGGTAGGTTGCAAACTCGGTGAGTTCGCTCCAACTAGAACCTTCAAGGGACACGCTGGTTCTAAGACCACCGGTAGATAATTGGAGGTAGGATACAATGGCATCTAATATGAAGAAAAAGACGCAAAGAATTGCGGAACTTAAAGATAACAGACCTAAGGCAATTGCTAGATATATCAGAATTTCTCCATATAAGGTAAGACTTGTTCTTGATCTTATCAGAGGAAAGAGCGTAAACGAAGCAGTTGCAATTCTTGAAAACGTATCCAACGCTGGCGCAGAGCCAATCAGAAAGGTTGTTTTATCAGCAGCAGCAAATGCTGAACATAACATGGGTATGAATAAAGACGACCTTAAAGTAGCAGTTTGCTATGCTGACCAAGGCCCTACGCTTAAGAGAATGCAGCCAATGGGACATGGTAGAGGCTTCAGAATTTTGAAGAGAACCAGCCATATCACTGTAATTCTTGACGTTAACAAGTAAGGAGGACGTTATGGGACAGAAAGTTAATCCACACGGTTTAAGAGTAGGTATTATTAAAAATTGGGATACCCAATGGTATGCAGAAAAGAAAGATTTCAGCGTATTTATTAAAGAAGACCACGACATTAGAGAATACGTAAAGCACACTTACTATGCAGCAGCTATTTCAAGAATTTATATTGAAAGAGCAGCAGGTAGAATTGCTATTACTATTCAAACTGCTCGTCCTGGTGTTCTTATCGGTAAAGCAGGCGCAGAAATCGAAGTAATGAAGAAACAGCTTTCTAAAATTACTAACGGTAAGCAAGTAGCTGTTAACATCGTTGAAGTTAAGAAACCTGATTGCGATTCACAACTCGTTGCAGAATCTATCGCAGCTCAGCTTGAAAACAGAGCATCTTTCAGAAGATGTATGAAACAAGCTATCTCTAGATCAATGAGAGCTGGCGCAAAGGGTATCAAAGTTATGGTAAGCGGTCGTCTTGACGGCGCTGAAATCGCAAGAAGCGAACAGTATCATGAGGGTTCTATTCCTCTTCAAACACTTCGTGCAGACATTGATTACGGATTTGCTGAAGCACACACAACCTTCGGTTGTATCGGTATCAAGGTTTGGATTTACAAAGGCGAAGTATTAGGCGAAGTAAAGAGAACCAAAGGAGGCGAGGCTTAATATGTTAATGCCAAAGAGAGTTAAAAGAAGAAAGCAACATCGTGGCAGAATGACCGGCAAGGTTACTAAAGGTAACGTAATTGCATACGGCGAATACGCACTCGTTGCTGAAAGTTCGGCTTGGGTTACTTCAAACCAAATCGAAGCTGCCAGAATCGCTATGACAAGATTCGTTAAGCGTGGTGGTCAAGTTTGGATCGATATTTTCCCACACAAGCCAATCACTTCAAAGCCTGCTGAAACCAGAATGGGTTCAGGTAAAGGTTCAGTAGAATACTGGGTAGCAGTTGTTAAGCCAGGCAGAGTAATGTTCGAAATGGCTGGCGTTAGCGAAGCTGATGCAAGAGAAGCTATGAGACTTGCAAGCTACAAGCTTCCAGTTAAAACTAAGTTCATCAAAAAAGAAAAAACAGAAGGAGTTGAAGGTTAATAATGAAAGCACAAGAAATTCACGGCATGACCAATGATGAATTGGTAACCAAATTAGCTGATTTAAAAGAAGAACTCTTTAACCTTCATTTCCGCCACGCTACTGGTCAACTTGAAAATCCTGTCGTAATTAGAAATACGAAGAGAGACATCGCAAGAATTAAGACCGAATTACGTGCCAGAGAAATCAAGGCGAACGTTTAAGCGGAGGAGAGAAGATGGAAAGAAATTTAAGAAAAGAAAGAGTTGGACTTGTAACGTCTGACAAGATGGATAAGACAGTAGTTGTTACCGTTGAACTTAAGGCTATGCATCCTTTATACAAGAAAACGGTTACTACTTCTAAGAAATATAAGGCACATGACGAAGAAAACGTATGTGGCGTAGGCGACAAGGTTAGAATAGTCGAAACCAGAAAGCTTTCTAAGGATAAAAACTGGAGAGTAGCCGAAATTATCGAAAAGGCTAAATAATTAAAGGAGGGCTAAGACAATATGATACAACCACAAAGCAGATTAAAAGCAGCTGATAACTCAGGCGCAAAAGAAATTATGTGTATTAGAGTTCTCGGCGGTTCGTTCAGAAGAAGCGGAAACATTGGCGACGTAATCGTAGCAAGTGTTAAGACAGCCACTCCTGGCGGCGCAGTAAAGAAAGGCGACGTTGTAAAAGCTGTTATCGTAAGAAGTTCAAAAGGTCTTAGAAGACCAGACGGAACACACATCAAGTTTGACGATAACGCAGCTGTTATCATCGACAACCAAAAGCAACCTAGAGGTACTCGTATCTTTGGACCTGTTGCAAGAGAGCTTCGTGAAAAGGATTACATGAAAATCGTTTCACTTGCGCCAGAAGTACTTTAAGGAGATTTTGACATGAAAGTTAAAAAGAATGATACCGTATTAGTATTAACTGGTAAGGATGCAGGTAAGACCGGTAAGGTTTTAGTTTCTATTCCTGCAGATAACAAGGTAAAGGTTGAAGGCATCAACGTTCAAATGAAGAGCAGAAAGGCAAGAAAAGCTAATGAAACTAGCGCAATCGTTCCTCAAGTAGGAGCTATCGACGCTTCAAACGTTATGGTAGTTTGCCCAGTATGTAACAAGGCAACAAGAGTTGCTTATACTGAAGTTGAAGGCAAGAAGATCAGAGTATGCAAAAAGTGTGGCGCGTCTTTAGACGTAAAGCCAGAAGCTAAGAAGGCTGTTAAGAAGGCAGCTAAGGCTACTGACGGTGCAAAGAAGACAACTACAAGAAAAACTACTGCAAAGAAAGCAGAGAAAGCCGAATAAGGAGATAAATAATGGCAGACAAAAAGACTCAGGTTGCTAAAGAAGCTGCAACCGATTCAAAGTATGTTAGCAGAAAGAGAAAGTTGTACCATGAAGAAGTAGTTCCATATCTTATGAAACACTTTGGTTACAAGAACGTTAATGAATGTCCTAGACTCGTTAAGATTACAATCAACAACGGTCTTGGCGACATTAAGGATAACGCAAAGAGCGTACAAATTGCACAGCAAGAACTTGCGCAAATCGCAGGTCAAAAGCCAGTACTTACAAAGGCTAAAAAGTCTGTTGCAAACTTCAAAGTAAGAGTAGGCATGAACGTTGGTATTAAGGTAACCTTAAGACAAGACAGAATGTATGATTTCTTTGATAAACTCGTATCAGTTGCACTTCCAAGAATCCGTGACTTCAAGGGTGTTCCTTCTAAGTCATTCGACGGAAGAGGTAACTACGCAATGGGCGTTAAAGAGCAACTTATTTTCCCTGAAATTCAATATGACCAGGTTGAAAAGGTTAGAGGTTTTGACATTTGCATCGTAACGACTGCTAAGACAGACGAAGAAGCAAGAGAACTTCTCAAGGCAATGGGAATGCCTTTCAAAGCTAATTAAGGAGAACACGAATCATGGCAAAAACAGCAATGATAAATAAACAGAAGAAAACACCTAAATTCTCTACTAGAGGATATACAAGATGTTCTATCTGCGGAAGACCACACTCCGTTCTTAGAAAATACGGTATCTGCCGTATTTGCTTCAGAGAATTAGCGTACAGAGGAGAAATTCCTGGCGTTAAGAAGGCAAGTTGGTAAGAGGAGGTTTAAAGAAATGACAGATCCTATCGCAGATATGCTCACTAGAATAAGAAACGCGCTTATCGTGAAACACGCATCGGTTGAAGTACCAGCGTCAAACATGAAAAAAGCAATTGCAAAAATACTTCTCGATGAAGGTTATATCGCTGCATACGACGTTGTAGAAGACGGCGTTCAAGGCAAAATCGTTATCACGTTGAAGTATGGCCCAAAGGGCGAAAAGGTTATCAATGGACTTAAGAGAGTTTCAAAGCCAGGTCTTCGTATTTACGCTGGTTGTGAAGAACTTCCAAAGGTTCTTGGCGGTCTTGGTATCGCAATAATCTCTACTCCTAAGGGCGTTATGACTGATAAAGAAGCAAGAAAGTCTAACCACGGTGGTGAAGTTCTTGCTTACGTATGGTAAGGAGGTCCGAATATGTCAAGAATTGGTAGAGAACCAGTTAAAGTACCTGCAGGCGTAACTATTACTGCTGAAAACGGATTACTTACTGTAAAAGGTCCTAAAGGAACACTCACTCAAGACTATGATGCAGCAAACATCTCTTTCAACGTTGAAGGCGAAGTTGCTCACGTAGTAAGAGCAAATGATGAAGCTAGCGTAAGAGCTAAACACGGCTTATACAGAGCACTTTTAAACAATATGGTTGTAGGCGTTACTGCTGGTTACGCTAAGACTCTTATTGTTAACGGTGTAGGTTGGAAGGTTGCAAAGCAAGGCAACAAGGTTGTATTAAACGTAGGTTTCTCACACCCTGTTGAAATCTTTGAAAACGACGACATTAAGCTTGAATGTCCTTCTATCACTGAAATCGTAGTAAGTGGTATCAACAAGGAAAAAGTTGGCCAATACGCAGCAACTGTAAGAAGCATTAGAAAACCAGAACCTTACCACGGTTACGGTATCGCTTATAAGGGCGAAGTAATCGAACGTAAGGAAGGTAAGACTGCCGGCAAATAAGGAGTAAACTGATATGATAGCTAAAATTGATAAAAATGCAGACAGAAAGAAGAGACACGAGAGAGTAAGAGTTAAGATCTCTGGTACTCCTGAATGTCCAAGACTTTGTGTTTATAGAAGTTTAAACAACATTTACGCGCAGATTATCGACGACGTAAATGGTAAGACACTCGTTGCTTGCTCGACTAAGGAAAAGGCAGTAGCTGAACAACTTGGCGACAAGACTAAAGTAGAACAAGCTAAGGTAGTAGGCGTTGAGCTTGCTAAAAAGGCTCTCGCAAAAGGTATCGAAGAAGTTGTATTCGACAGAGGCGGTTACCTTTACATTGGTAGAGTTGAAAGCTTAGCAGATGGCGCCCGTGAAGGCGGCTTAAAATTCTAAAAAGGAGGAACGAAATAATGGCAAGAGAGAATAATAGACCTCAAAGAAAGAATGATCGTGACGACGGTCTTTGCAAAAAACTTATAGCCGTTAACCGTATTACGAAAGTTGTAAAAGGCGGACGTAAAATGCGTTTCTCCGCTCTCGTTGTTATCGGTGACGAAAACGGCAGAGTAGGCTGCGGAAGCGGTAAGGCTAACGAAGTTCCTGAAGCAATCGAAAAGGCAACTGCACAAGCTAAAAAGGCAATGAAGAAAGTATCACTTGTTGGTACGTCTATCCCACATACCGTTGTAGGTAAGTTTGGTAGAGGTTCTGTTCTTATGATGCCTGCAGCAGAAGGTACCGGTGTTATCGCTGGTGGCCCAGTACGTGCCGTAATGGAAGCAGCAGGAATTAAGAACATTAGAACTAAATCTCACGGAACTTCTAACCCTGTAAATATGGTTAAAGCAGTTATAGCTGGTCTTAACGAGCTCAAGACTGTTGAAGAAGTTGCAGCACTTCGCGGAAAGACCGCTGAAGAGATTTTAGGTTAATAGGAGGAACTTTAAATGGCACAAGTAAAAGTAACTCTTGTAAAGAGCACTATTGCATGTCTTCCAAAGCAAAAAGCTACGGTTGCTGCATTAGGTCTTAAAAAAATAAATCAATCTAAGGTTTTTACCGACTGTGATACTTTACAGGGACAACTTAAAGTTGTTTCTCACTTGGTAAAAGTCGAAAACGTATAAGGAAGGTTAAAACTATGAGAATTGATACTTTACAGCCTGCAGAAGGCGCAAGAACTTCCAAGAAAAGACTCGGACGTGGTATTGGTTCCGGACTCGGAAAGACCAGTGGTAAGGGTCACAAAGGACAATGGGCAAGAAGCGGTGGTGGCGTAAGACCTGGTTTTGAAGGTGGCCAAATGCCTCTTACTCGTAGAGTTCCTAAGCGTGGTTTCAACAATCATTTCAGAAAGCTTTACGCTGTTGTAAATCTTGACGTACTTTCTAGTTTTGAAGCTGGTACTGTAGTAGACTACGACCTTCTTTGGACTTTAGGTCTTATCAAAGAAGTTAAGGGCGCAGTTGGTCTTAAAGTACTTGGCAATGGTGAACTTAACGTTGCTTTAACTGTAAAAGCTGCTAAATTCTCTGCTACTGCTAAAGAAGCAATTGAGAAAGCTGGCGGAACTGCAGAATTAGCATAACCCACCCAAAACGGAGGTAGAAAATGTTTGAGACGTTAAAAAACGCATTTAAAGTAAAAGAGATAAGAATAAAGATCTATTGGACTCTTTTATTCCTTCTCCTTTACAGAATAGGTTGTTATATACCTGTTCCCGGTATAGGAACTTCTCTTTTCCCAGACGGATTAGAAGAGAATTCTTATCTTAGCATAATGAGTATGATGACAGGTGGATCTCTTGCAAACGGAACGTTGTTTGCAATGGGTATCGGACCTTACATCAACGCATCGATTATAATGCAACTTTTAGCTGTAGCAATTCCTCCTCTTGAAAGATTATCTAAACAAGGTGAAGAAGGAAGAAAGAAGATAGCTGCTTATACCAGATATCTTACAATCGCTCTTGCTGTAATTCAATCTATCGGTATCTTATTAGGTTACGGTGACGTTTACAGCGGATACGCAAGTCTTAGATCAATCATTGCTAACGGCAACGTTATCAAAGGTCAACAAGGCTATGCAATTGCAAACTTCTTAAGTTATTTTATAATCGTTCTTTTCTACACAGCAGGTACATGCGTAACTATGTGGATTGGTGAGAGAATTACTGAACACGGTATTTCTAACGGTATTTCACTCCTTATCTTCGCAGGTATTATTGCATCTGCAGGTATTTTCTTCGGTCAACAATT
>JBGUUU010000044.1:0-2196 GCA_045133775.1 Christensenellaceae bacterium | reverse complement strand
GGCGCAAAGGGTCTTTGCTGGATGAACTGGCCTGTTGGTGGCGAAATTAAGTCTTCAATCGCTAAATTCTTAAGCGAAGAAGATATTGCAAATATCAAAGAGAGAATGAATTTTGAAGAAGGCGACGTTATTTTCCTTGCTGCTGACAAAGATTACGTTGTATTCAACACTCTCGGTGGTATTAGACTTTATATCGCAAACAAATTCAAGCTTATAGATGAAGATCGTTATGATATCCTTTGGGTAAACGAGTTCCCAATGTTCGAATGGTCAGAAGAAGAAAACCGTTTTATGGCAGTTCACCACCCGTTCACTTCTCCTATGGCAGAAGATTTACAATATCTTGATACTGCTCCTGAAAAGGTTAGAACAAAGGCATACGACCTTGTTATAAACGGTCAAGAAGCAGGTGGTGGTTCTATTCGTATCCACTCAAGAGAACTTCAAAAGAAGATGTTTAACGTGCTTGGCTTTACTGATGAAGACATTCAAAGAAAGTTTGGTTTCTTCGTAGATGCTTTCAACTACGGTGCTCCACCACACGGTGGCTTAGCATTTGGTTTAGACCGTCTTACTATGCTCCTTTGCAAAGACGATTCTATCCGTGACGTTATCGCTTTCCCTAAGGTTCAAACTGCATCTTGCGTTATGAGTGAAGCTCCATCTCCAGTTGAAGATAAGCAACTTGACGAACTTGCCATTGCTATTAAGAAATAAGGCTATAAGTTGATAAAATAGGTGTATTATGAATATTGATGATTTTAAAAAAGTAAAAATTGAAGCGATGAAGGCTAAAGATAAAGATGCCGTAACCGCTTTAAACGCCGTTATAAATAAGCTTATGCTTGCGGGCATAGAAAAGAAAGCAGTTGGCGAAACGCTTGCTGATGAAGACGTTACTAAAATTCTTCAAAAAACTGTGAACGAGCTTACTGAAGAGAGAGATTGCTTTGCAAAAGCAGGCAGAGAAGAAACTGTTGCAGGTCTTGATAGACAAATTGAAACGGTTAAAAAGTATCTTCCAAAACTTCTTTCTGCAGATGAAATTAAGGCTATAATTCTCGGTTTAGAAGATAAGACTATGCCTGTTGTTATGAAGCATTTTAAGGCAAACTATGCCGGCAAGGTTGATATGAAACTCGTTGGCGAAGTTCTTAAGTCATTATAATAATTTATCATCAAATCGTTTTGCAAATCGTTAAGGTTTGCTTCGTTAGGAGAAAAAATGGCGAGAAGTTATACGGTTAATAATAAATCTAAAAATAAAAAGAAGGCAAAGAATAAAAAAGTTCTTTTAATAGTGCTTAGTAGTATTATTTTTGTTAGTATTGTTTGCACGTTGCTCTTCGGTCTTAAAATTTACGCATACGGCAAAGACGTGACCGTTATTTACGTTACAAATGGTGGCGAAGTAGGTCAAGAAATGCAAGTTGTAGAAGTTTGTAAATCATACACCCTTCAAACGCCTTACAGAGATGGTTATGAGTTCGCTTATTGGAGCACAGAGCCAGACGGTTCAAAAAGGGTTTCTAATAGTGGAATTTGGACTGTGTCTACAAAGTCTCAAGTAGTTTTATATGCTATTTGGGGAGCTTACGTTGACAACGATGATTGGACAAACGAATATTAAGACAGGGCTCTATCACAACTCGTGACTAATATTTAAAGGCGTATAAACGTCGGTATGCGTCGTTTCTACAAAGTATTTGTGACTAGGATGACCAACAAAGGTCTATCCCACCCCCAAATTCTTTGTGAGCCTAGCCTACCTTGTTTCTTCACCTTTAAATCTCACTTTGTAAGAGTTAGGCTAAATACACGGATGCAACGTCACGTTGCTGACCAACAAGGTCTACCAAGTCTTTTCAAGCTCACGAGCCTTGGCTAGTTCGTATCTAACCCTTTAAATTTAATCAGTCATACGTTGTGACATAGCCTAAAACAAAAGTATAGTTTATTTTAAAACCCCAGAAGTTAAACAAACTTTTGGGGCTTTTTATTTCGCAAAGGGTGTTACTATTTGTGTTTTAAAATTGCTAAAATATAGAAAAATGGTATTGCCATATGCAATTTTTTTGCAAAAAAGAAATAAATCAAAATAAAGAAGTAGTATTTTTACTGCTTATAACAGTCAAAATACACCTTAAAAACCCAAAAATCGCCTATATCATTATATAATATTATATATAAGGGCGA
>JBGUUU010000043.1:0-13099 GCA_045133775.1 Christensenellaceae bacterium | reverse complement strand
ACGAGCTAGCCAAGGCTCGTGAGCTTGAAAAGACTTGGTTGACCTTGCCGGTCACCAAGGTTTTGAAAGCGAAACAGTAAACGCAGGATAGCGAAGTAATAAGCCTTTAAAAAATTAAAGGATTAGATACGAGCAAGACAAGGCTCAAAAAGCGATAGCAGGTGGGATAGACCTTGTTGGTCAGGAGCGTGACGGCAACGTGACGTTGCATCCATTATTGCTTTTTACTATTATCAAGTGAGATTTAAGACGTTAGAAACAAGTTAGACAAGGCTCGTAAAAAAGGGCGGACACAATAGACCTATTTGGTCATTGTGGTCGCCCTTTTGAAACAGTTAACGAAGTATAACGCCGTTTATAACGGCTTAAATTAATAGGTTACGCTATTCAAAATCTCCGTATAATTAGGGAATGGCCATAACTCTTTATCCGTGATGCTCTCTAAGAAATCTGCGTGCTCACGAACTAAATGCATATCTGCTAAAATTACAGACTTGTCGAATTCTGCCTTTTCTTTACTATCTTTTTTCTCTGCAGCTACGGTAAGGTCATACTCAAGCTTAGAAACTGCAGTATATAAACCGTCTAAGCCTTTAGAAAGGTTTATCATAAGCGCGCCTTCGGCAGAGTTTTTAAGCCCTAAGGTTAACGCTTGCTTTAAATTTAAAGTTTCTGCAACAACCTTTTCAAATGCAATAACTGCAGGAATTATCTGCCTTTTTGCAATGTGAACCATTGTTCTTGCTTCAACGTCGATTGCCTTTGAATAGCTCTCTAAAAGAATTTCGTTACGACTTTCAACTTCGGCAGAAGTAAATACTTCGTGGCGCTCGAAAAGCGAAACGTTCTTTTCAGTTACGAAATGCTCTAAAGCATCAACTGTTGTAGGAAGACTTAAAAGCCCCCTTCTTTCGGCTTCTTTCTTCCATTCTTCAGAATAGTTATTGCCGTTAAAGATAATTCTTCCGTGCTTTCTAATAGCCTTTACAATAAGATAATCTATTGCATCGTCAATATTTTCTGCTTTTTCAAGCTTGTCCGCAATAATCATACATTGCTCTGCAACGATAGTGTTTAAAACTATGTTTGCATCGGCAACAGACATATTTGAGCCTACCATACGGAACTCGAATTTGTTACCTGTAAAAGCAAATGGCGAAGTTCTATTTCTATCCGTCTTATCCTTTTTAAGGTGTGGAAGAATTCCTTCGCAAAATTCTACTTCGTCAGCATCTCTATCTTGATATTTAGTGCCAGATTCGATTGCTGTGAAAACTTCAGACAAGTCGTCGCCAATAAACATTGAAATAACGGCTGGTGGAGCTTCGTTACCACCCAAACGGTTATCATTGCTTGCAGACGTTGCAGATATTCTAAGAAGGTCTTGATACTTATCAACTGCAGATACTACTGCCGTGAAGAAAAGTAAAAACTTCTTATTTTCGCAAGGCTTATCGGTTGGATCGAAAAGATTTTCTCCTAAATCGGTTGCAAGCGACCAGTTGTTGTGCTTACCACTACCGTTTACACCGTTAAATGGCTTTTCGTGAAGAAGACATACCATACCGTGACGGTTTGCAACGCTCTTCATAACGGACATAATAAGCTGATTGTGATCAACTGCTAAATTCGTTGTAGTATAAACTGACGCAAGCTCGTGTTGAGCTGGAGCAACTTCGTTGTGCTTTGTTTTAGAATAAACGCCAAAAGACCAAAGCTCACGGTCAAGATCTGCCATATAATCCCAAACTCTTGACTTAATTTTGCCAAGATAGTGATCTTCAATTTCTTGCCCCTTTGGTGGCTTTGCTCCAAAGAGAGTTCTACCACAATTTGCAAGGTCTAAACGCTTTTCGTAAACAGACTTGTCTATTAAAAAATATTCTTGCTCTACGCCAACGGTTGGGAAAACTTTGCTAGTTTTGTTATCGCCCATTGCGCGAAGAATTCTAAGTGCTTGTTTATTTATGGCTTCCACGCTACGAAGAAGTGGAGTTTTTTTATCAAGAGATTCGCCACCGTAAGAACAGAAAACGGTAGGAATATAAAGCGAGCCTTCACGAACGAATGCCTTAGAAGTTGGGTCCCAAGCCGTGTAGCCCCTTGCTTCAAAGGTTGTTCTAAGTCCACCGTTAGGAAGGCTTGACGCGTCTGATTCGCCCCTTGCTAAAGCCTTGCCGGTAAACTTTAAAATAACGTTATCCTTTCCGTCAGGCTCGATAAAGCTATCGTGCTTTTCTGCAGTAACTCCTGTCAAAGGTTGAAACCAATGGGTATAATGAGTTGCGCCTTTTTCAATTGCCCACTCTTTCATAGCCTTTGCAATTTCGTTTGCAAGGCTTAATGGAAGTGGAATGTTTTTTGCTATGATTTCTTCGTATTCTGCATAAGCGCTTTCAGGCATGCGTTTTTTCATTTCTGCGTCTGTAAAGACGTTTTCGGCAAACCTGTTTTTAAAATCGAAGTTTTCCATTGTTTTCTCCTTTGTCGAAGCAAATTTTGTAATAATGCTATTATTCTACTTAAATGGCGTGCTTTTGTCAAGGGTTTGACTGCTACAAACGGTCTTTTAACACAGTTTAACAGCTAAAAATAAATTCTTTATGAATTTAATAGGCTTAATTTGTTTCGTTACGGCGTTATAATCTCCACCGTTTCTGCAGGCAATTTTGCAACGTAAGGCGACGGCAACCTATCGTAAACGTTTTGCCCATACACTTTTTTAGACGGATAAGTTATAATAAATTTCGACTTTGCCCTAGATAGCGCAACGTAGAAAATTCGCTTTTCTTCATCTTCATCTCCACTCAATTTTGCGCCGTAAGACGGCATTTCGTTTTCACTTGCGCCTACCAAAATTACGGTGTCGAACTCGCAACCTTTAGACTGGTGCACGGTGATAAGTGGAATTTTGCCGTGCTTTTTGATAATTATATCCATTTGGCTACCCGAAAGCGCCGCATCACTTAAAAACGAACGGAGCTTAAGCGATTTATCTTGGCTAGTTTCTATGACTTTGAGCGCTCTATAAAGGTCGTTTGCAGACTCTCTATCAGACATACGACTGTTGCGCTTTAAAATTCCAAATTGACTATCAATAAACTTGATTAAATTTAGCATTTCGCCCTTATAGAGCATCTGTTTCATTTGGGTAAACTGCTTGTAAAACTCTTCAAACTTGGCTTTTTTAGAAAGAATTACCCTTCTTCTTGCATCGGTTTGTGGAATATAAAACTCTTCCATAAGCTTTTCAAACACTAGCGCAGTAGCTTCAACGTCTGCAAGAGCATCATGCGCCCTTTCATTTGTAACGCCGAAATATTCGCAACAAGTGGCAAGCTTATAATTTGAAAGATTAGGCAAAACTGCTTGCGCCAAAACTAAAGTGTCGTAGCGAGAAGGACTGTCGATTTTTAACCCTTCTTCACTAAGCTGACGGGCTAAAATTACGTCGTCGTAATAGGAGCTATTATGTCCAATAAGCACACAGCCACTAGCAAAATCTACAAAGTCTTTTAATACTTCTTTTGCCACCTTGCCACCATTTTTTATAATATGCTCCAAATCATAGCCGTGCGTAAGTATTGCCTTTTTAGAAATCTCACCCTTTGGCAGAACAAACCTATTAAATCTTTTTCCGTCAGAAAGCCTTAACGCAGAAATTTGTATCATTTCATCACTTTCTAGGTTAAGCCCCGTTGTTTCTAGGTCGTAAATTACCACGTTTTTCGACTTATAGGCTGATATTAGTGTAAAATACGGGTCGTTATACTCATAGGTTTCGCCAAGCAAAAACGAAGAAAGCGATATGCCGTAAGCACCAAAATCTTTAATTGCGCCGACAGTTTCTCTGCCAACCCCCTTTACGTAGCGCTCTGCTATTCGCGCAAATGACGCAACGTCTTGTGGGTTTACGATAAGCCTTAAAAACCCTAAAAAATCTTTTATAACCGGTTTTTTGTAAAACTGAAAATCCGAGTCTGCCGTAAAAAATGGTATACGCTCTTCCCTTTCTAGCGTTGCGTTTCTTCTCTCTAATTTTTTGTAAAGGTCTGCAAGATAACGGTTTGCCCTTGCCATAATGCAGAGCCCCGCCTTATCCCCCTTATAATTTTTAACGAAATCGAAAACGTAGTTTGCTTCTTCAATCTCATCATAGCATTTTACAACGCTTATTTTATCGTAGCCTGCTAGGTCTACTTTGTTTGGAATTGGCAAACTACCTTCAAAACTCTTTGCAAGATAATAACTGCCCGCATAAGTTACAAGTGGCGAAGAACGACGATTGCCACTTAGCATAACCGTTTCGGCATTATAATTTTTTACAAAGTCTTGCATTATTTCTGTTGGCGACGAGCCACGCCAAGAATATATCGTTTGATACGGGTCGCCACACATAAGGACTATAGAATTTGCAAAAAACTCTTTTGCAATTTGGTATTCTAGCATACTCGTATCTTGCATTTCATCTACAATAATCAACCTATAGGTAGGTTTTTTGTAATCTTTATCCTTTAAAATCTGCTTTGCAAAGAAAATTAAATCATCAAAATCTAAAAGCCCTGCATGCTCTAACGCCTTTTTATAGGCTAGGCAAAACTCATTTCCCCTACTTTTTAAAAGCGTTATCAATGAATAATCGGTTATCTTTACACCCTGCCTTTTTGTTGAAAGCAAAGAGTTAAAAGATTGGCTTTCTTTAAAAAGTTTGTTTATAGTAACGCCGTATCCGTCGTTTGAATAATAAGAAAAACCGAGCAAATCTCGCTCGTGCTTTATTTGTGACATTATTTTAGATAGCTGTCTTTCTGGGAGCATTGGAAGTCCATCAGAAAGCTCGTAATGCCCGTCTTCTGCGTAGTTTTTTAAAAGCCCTGCAAGAATTTCGCCCACGTCTACTTCGTCTGCAATAGACGGCTCTTTAAAAGCGCCGTTGTTTTTTAAATAGTCTTTAATAAGATAATAGCAAAAACCGTGAATTGTAAATATATTTACCCCACTCTCGCCACAGTATTTTTCTACGTCTTCTTTAAGCTCTTCTGCCCCTTTTACGGTAAAGGTAAGACATAACACGTCTTCTGGCTTCAAGCCGTTTTTAACGGCTTCTGCAATTTTATTTGCAACGGTAAAGGTCTTGCCAGAGCCAGCACGCGCAAGCAATAAAATGTTTTTTGAGTTTTGGTAAATAACGTAACTTTGCTCGGCAGAAAACATACCCCTACCCCCTTAATTTTATAATAATATTTTAGCATTTATATTTAATTTTTTCAACTAATTGATAAAAAAATAAGCAAGTAGCAAACGCTACTCGCCTAAACTTAAATATTCTATAATACCATAAAAAATCTTTTCGGCTATTTCGTTTTGATATTCTTCAGTTAAAAGCAAAGCTTCGTCTTCTGGGCTAGATAAAAACCCACACTCGCAAATAACCGACGGGCAATTGGACTCGTTTAAAAGATAATAATCGCCTTTTAGCGATTGATAATCCTTTGGTTGCCCACTAAGCGTATTAAAATGCTTTTGTATGCTTTGAGCCAACTTCTCGCCTTCTATTTTGCCTTTGCAGAAAAAGGTCGTTGCTCCACGCCTACTAGAAGACGAATAGCAGTTTAAATGGATAGATACAAAAGCATCTGCATTTGCAGAGTTGATAATTTTTACTCGCTTTTCAAGGTCTCGCCTTTTAAAACCCTTAGCCGTTGTGCCGTATAACCCACCATAGGAATTGCGAGTCATAACAACGTTTACTCCTGCATCTTTTAACTTGTCTTTTAAACGCTTGGCGATTTCTAAATTAAGATCGCTTTCTTGCACCTTGGTTTTTACACCTACTGCGCCACCGTCTATTCCACCGTGCCCTGCATCAACCACAACCACGTATACCCTAGAATGAACGCTTGCGCTTATTGCTCTTACGCTTTTGAAAAACCAAACGCCTATAAGCGCGAAAATAACTAAGCCCGTAACGACTGGCAAAAATATTTTAAACCCACTCTTCATTTACCTAAAACCCCTTTTTAATATTATATTTTAGGGCGCTATAACTTATTACATTTGGGTTTTTTCGACAAAAAAAGATATGCACACAAACAAACGTTTCTGTGGATATATGTGGATAACTTTTGCTAAAAAGTGGCACTTATCCACATTGGCGATATGTTTATCCACAAAAATTGCGATATTTGCTACAAATTTTGAGATTTTTAATAACGGCTATAAATTTTTGTTAAAAAGCTCGATTTAAGCTTGGCATTGTGGCGTTGTATCATTACTAGAAAACACCAAAAAACTTAGCAAGACAAGGCTCAAAAAGGGCAACCGCAAAACTGCGATTGCCCTTTAAACGCTTTTTAAGTGGATGAAATAAAGATTAAGATGCAAGGCAACGTGACGTTGCATCCATCTTTAGGGCTCCCAAAAATAATTGCTTGCCAAGAATTTTGGGGAAGAGGCGCAAACGACTAAAAAGTCTTGCTGATTGCTTTTAGCAATTAGCTGACAAGCAGTCGATTTGCAACGAGGTCACCAAAGTCTTGGCGTAAAAACAGAAACACAGCATACCGCCGCATATTATGCTTTATTTTTGCTAAGGCGAAAGAAGCTAGTTGGGCGAGACTCAAAAAAGGCTTACGGGTGAGATAGACCTTTTTGGTCGTACCAGTCGTAAGCCTTTTTACAACGTATTAAATTAAAGTAAGTAAATAAAGGTTAAGATGCGAGCAAAAGAAGGCTCGCGACGTGACACAAGACACAATAGAGCAACGTGACGTTGCATCCATCTTTAGGGCTCCCAAAAATAATTGCTTGCCAAGAATTTTTGGGAAGAGGAGCAAAAGGCTACAAAATCTTGCAAATTAGTTCAATAATTTGCTGACAATAAGCCTATTTGCGACGAGGTCATTGTGATTTGGGGCACATAGCAGTAACGCACTTTTGCGAAGTATATTAGCCTTTATTTTTAGCTTCGGATTGAGAACCCGTAGGATTCAATATACTATAACCCACGTTTACTAAGTGGTCGGCTACTCTTTCTAAGCCTGCTACGGCAGAGAAGAAATATGCGCTATGACCCATTGAACATTCGCCTGATGCAAGTCTTGATACGTGCGCGGCATTGAGCTTTTTCTTTAATGCGTCAACTTCATTTTCTCTTGCAGTAAGTTCTGCTAAGTGGTCTGTGCTTAAGTTGTCGAAAGCGTTTTCTGCAATGTCATACATTTCAAAAATCTTTTCGAACATTTCGCGAAGTTCTGCCTTTGCCTTATCTGAGAAAGCAAGGCCTGCTTTTTTCATTTGAACGCCTATCTCGTAGAAGTTTTCTGCGTGGTCACCAATACGCTCTAAGTCGTTTAAAACGTGGAAGTAAGAACCGATTACACGCTCGTCAGAAACGTCAACGAGTGGAGAAAGTTTGATTAAGTATTTAGTAACTGCATTGTTTGTAAAGTTGATAAGTTTTTCCTTTTCGTAAACTTCGGCAAGTTCCTTTTCGTCGCCTTCAATAATTCCGTGTAAAGAAAGCTCAAGGTTTTCTTTTGCAAGGTTAGCCATATATTCAACTTCTTTTTTAACTTGCATAAGAGCGATTGCAGGAGATTTTAAAAGTCTGTCGTCGACAAATTTTAACTTTCTCTTTTCATCTTCTGTTGGTTTGTCTTTTATTACTCTTTCTGCTAAACCAACTATTTGCTTTACGAATGGAAGAAGAACTATTGTGAGCAATACTTTATATACTATATGGAAAATGGTAATTTGCCACATTGTATCTTCAATTGGAGCAAGCCAACCAACGATAACGTTCTTTAACGGCCAAATGATTGCTGTGAAGATACACGTTCCTACAACGTTCATCATAAGGTGCATAAACGCAGTTCTCTTTGCATTTACGCCTGCGCCAAGACTTGCAAGTTGTGAAGTTATACAAGTACCGATAGTCGCGCCGAGAACGATAAACATTGCCTCGTCAAGACCCAAAACGTCTTGTCCTGCCATAATGATAACGATACCCGTTGCAGCAGAAGAAGATTGAACTAGCGCTGTAAAAACAATACCTATCAAAACTAAAAGTAATGGAAAATCAACTACTGCGAATATGTCTGTGAAAAACCCTCTAAGAGCACGACCGCTATCTGTTGAAGACGAAAAAGCTCCACTCATAAGGTCAAGACCAACGAATAAAACACCGAGCCCACATAAAATCATACCGACGTTTTTAATCTTCTCTCTTTTTATGAACATTAATGCAACGCCCACAAAAGCAAGAGCCATCATATACATATCTATATCAAAATTTGAACCTGAAAGAGAAACTAAAGCGTTGGTTACCGTTGTTCCTACGTTTGCACCCATAATGATTGAGCACGCTTGAACAAGCGTCATAATGCCTGCGTTTACAAAACCGATTACGATAACGCTTGTTGCCGATGACGACTGAATAATAGCAGTTGCCGCAATACCAGTCAATACGCCTGCAAAACGATTTGTAGAAATTGTTCCCAAAAGGGCTTTCATACCCCTACCGGCACTCTTTTCTAAACCTTCGCTCATCATATTCATACCTGCTATGAATACGCCGATACCCGTTAAAAGCATTAAAATACTTTCAATTATCATATGTTTCTCCTTTAAGTAAAAAAGATATACAATTTTAGGTGTTTGTAGGCTTGACTTTTGATTTTCTCTCAACCTACCCCACGTTAAAAATTATAACTTATTTGTCAACTAAAGGTCAAGCAATTTTATTTATTTTATTTTATTGTTGAATTTATAATTAAATGCGAACTTCTCACTTCGCATTTATGACGGATTAAATTAAAAAGTCAATAGCTTTAAGGGCGGAATTTAATGAAAACTAAAACACGCCTTAATAAATGGGATATGAAAAAAAATAAGTACACAAAGTAGACCAAAAAAATAAGAGAGCAAATAAATTGCTCTCTTTTGTGAGTTGGTTATTAATATCCAAGGTCGGACGAACCCGACTCTCACATTCGATATTATATTAGATTTTTGCGTAAAAGTCAATAGTTTGAAGGGCGGAAAAATAAATTCCGCCCTTTTTATTTTGTTTCTTTGTCGGTCAATAATCGCCTTATAGCTAAACTTATAATATGTCGGCATAAAAAAGAACTTGCAATTATGGATACCCTATAAGGGATTTTTAATTTAACACAAAAGTGTAGCCCACTATACTTCGCTTTAAGGCGAAATATGGTGGGCTTTTCTTATCCACAAAAGATTAAAATAATTTAGTTTTATTTTTAGCCTTGTAGCTAAAAGTGATATGCAAAACAAATCTTGCGTTATATTTTGGCTAACTCCAAAGTTATATTAAATAAATCCACAACTTGCCGTTAGGCAAATATAACTGTCGATAGGCAATATAACTCGTCGTTAGACGAATATCACAAATCCGTTTAGGATTTATTTAGTTGCCGAATCCCTACAAGGGATTCGGCTTAGCAAGTTCTTTTTTCTTTTATTTTTTATTGAAGTATTCGTTATAAATTGTTTTGACTATTTCTAAATGCTTGCCTTGAAACATCGTAGGCCAGTTCATTATATGCATACCTATAAACACCGAGATTTGATTTTTAGGGTCTATCATAACGTATGAGCAAGCAGCTCCGTCCCAACCAAACTCGCCTTCTTCTAATCCCCAATCGGTATCTTCTTGTCTTACTCTAACACCCAAGCCGTAGCCGTAAACACCGTCGCCTTGAATACAAGTAAAGCCACTATTTACTGACATTTTTTTAACCTGCTCGCTTGCCATTAGCTTTATAGTTTCGGGCTTTAACACTCTATAACCGTTTTTTGCAATTCCGTTATTTGCAAGCGCATCTGCAAAAATCGCGTAATCTTCAACTGTAGAAATAAGCCCTGCGCCACCACTTTCGTAAGCTTTAGTAGGCAATAAAATGTTCTCTTCTTGTCGCTTGCTAAGAGTGCCATCTTCGCTTGCCCAATAAATATCAGCCATATTAGTTTCGTCGTTATCGTAGCCCGAATTTTTCATGCCGAGTGGGTCGAAAATTATCTCTTTAACGTATGAAGAAAATTTCTTGCCAGACGCAATCTCTACAACCGCCGCCAAAACGTCGTGGCAAAGACTGTATTGAAAACGCTCGCCCGGTCTAAACGAGAGTGGGCTCTCAACAAACTTTGGTATAAAATCACGAAGAGTTGCTTTGCCCTTGCTCTGCTTTGCCAAACTTTCAATAGGTTGAGTGTGTATATTGTAATCAAAGCCAGCAGTCATTGTAAAAAGATGCCTAACCGTCATCTCGTTGCCAACTAGGATTTTTTCTCCGTTGCCGCCAAATATAAAGGCATTTTCTATTTCGGGAAGATATTTGCTAACCTTATCATCTAAGCCTACCTTACCGTCTTCTACAAGCCTTAACGCAGAAGTTACGGTAATAACCTTACCGCACGAATACATATAAAGCTTTTCTTTGCCCGTCGCTCCGTCGCCCAAAATAAATCTACAAATTTTCTCATGCGATTTATAACAAACAACGTCTATATACGGCAAGCCTAGTTCTTTTGTTAATTCAAACAAATATTTTTCTACGTTCATACAAAACCTAATAAATAATTTTAAGCAAAAGTAGGCTATATGTTGATTATCGACAGCTTTTTACGTGTAAATACTAACGTATCGCCTTTTCTTGCTACTATAAAATTAAAAAATATACGCAAACTTTAGTTTAATCCAAAACAGACAACTCTCTATTATATTATAACGTTAACGGTTGCGTTGATGGCATTAACAAACTCGCTATAAAACTCTTCGTCAATTATAAATTTAGCAGTATCTGTTGGAGTTTTAAATATAAGTGTAAAGCGTTTTTCCCCCTTTACAATCCTTTGATAAACCCTATAATAGGTAATTGTGTTTAAATTATAACTTTCTATTTGTTTTATTTTTGCCGTCGCAATTTGACAATAAATACGTTTATTGGTTAAAACTAAAAAAGAGTTTATAATACCCGTCTTTCTGTCTATTTGAATACAAAAAACTGTCAAAACGGCGGAAACAGCAACAATAAAAAGCGGAATTGTAAAAGACGAATCTGTTAGTAAATATTCCCAAGCGGAATCTATTGCTGTTACAAAGAGCGTAACTGTTAAAGCCAATGCGCTAAACACACCAAAGCCATACGCCAACCACTTAAATATCGTCGTTATTTTTTTACTTGTTTCTCTCCTGCAAATTTCTTTTTCCATAATAAATCCCCTTTAGAATATATAAAAATTATACCTTTTCGCTCCTGTTTTTGTCAATTCGTTTGTGGTTTTTTACTAGATTTTTTAAAAAAGCAAGCGAGCAACTGTTTTATGGCATAAAAAAGAACCCGCTAAAAGCGAGTCCTTCAATTATTTATAACGCAACGTATTTGTCTTACATAAACGCAACAATATCAAACAGCAAATAATATGGCAAGTAAAGAAGCTATTTCTCTACCCGATAAAAACCCATCTATTTTATAAAGCATTCTGCCCGTGCGATAGTCTTTTATAATCGACGTATCGTATTGGCAAGAATAAGCCCCGAACGATAATCTTTTACTTGGCTACTGCTAATAGTTAGCAAATATCTTCCCGTTTGATAATCTTTAACGTATCCGCCACTAATGTCATAAAGGTATCTACCAGTTTGATAATCTGCAATTTTATCGCTGTTTATTCTATATTTATATCTGCCTGTTTGATATTCCTTTATATAGTCGCCGTCAATAGTGAGTAAAATGCGCCCCGAAGAATAATCTTTTAAATACGCCATAACTTTTCTCCTATAATTGTTAGTTAAAGTTTACCATATTTTTGCATTTTTGTAAATACATATAATAAATTTAAGCGATAAAAAAGAACTCGCAAAAAGCGAGCTCTTTGATTTTCTTATTCACCCTTGAATGGCAATAAAGCAACGAGTCTTGCTCTCTTAATAGCACTTGCAAGGATTCTTTGGTGCTTAGCACATACACCTGTCATACGACGTGGTAACATTTTACCCTTTTCGGTGATGAACTTCTTTAATTTTGCAGTATCTTTATAGTCGATAGCAGTAGCCTTTTCAACGCAGAAAGCACAAACCTTTCTTCTTGGTGCTTTTCTCATAGGCTTTTTAGCAGCTACCGGTGTTGCAGTAGTCTTTTCTTCCATTTTAGTTCTCCTTTTAAAAATTAGAATGGTAAATCGTCTTCATTAACAGGCTCTAAAGAAGGTCTGTCGCTACGACGAATTGGTTCTGGCATTTCCATATCCATGCCATCGCCTTGAGTTCTAACGGATAAAAATTCAACTTCGTTAGCGATAATATCCGTTACTTGTCTTTTGTTTCCGTCCTTATCCTCGTATTGACGATTTTGAAGACTTCCAACTATAGCAACTTTACTACCTTTTTTAAGATATCTTCCACAGTTTTCTGCGTGAGTTCTCCATACGGTTACGTTGAAAAAGTCAGTTGTTCTTTCGCCATCACTACCTTGATATGGTCTGTTAACAGCAATACCAAGACGGCAGAATGCTACGCCTGTTGCTGTTTCGCTCATTTCAGGATCACGAGTTAAATTTCCGATCAAAAATAATTTGTTCATAATTCTTCTCCGATTAACGTTTAGTTATAAGACGTCTAATAACGTTTTCAGCTATACCGATAACTCTCTTCATTTCTTGAACGAGATCGCAGTCGCCTTCGAACGCCATATATACGTAATAACCTTCAGTCTTGTAGTCGATAGGATAAGCAAGCTTCTTAACGCCCCACTTTTCAACCTTCTCAACAGTACCACCTGCTTTTAATACAACGTTTTCGATTTTAGCCATTAAAGCTTCTCTCTTCTCGTCGGTGCAAGCAGTATCCAAAATGTAAATCATTTCGTACTTGTTCATTTCTTTTTACCTCCCGGACTTATTCGGCTTACGGTCTTGCCGCAAGCAAGGTAACTAAGTTTGGCATAAATATTTACCTAACTTAGTGTTGTGAAAAACGCTTTTGCGCAGTTCACAGATAGCTTGAGCTTAGCCCAAGCCTAAACATTATATAATTATTATTTGTGTTTGTCAAGCGTTTTTACGCTATGCAAACCAC
>JBGUUU010000042.1:0-4779 GCA_045133775.1 Christensenellaceae bacterium | reverse complement strand
GATAAGGCAAACGTGGCATCTCATACCGATAGTGACAACAATGGCAAGTGTGATACTTGTGAATACGATATACCTACCACACCGAGCGGTGGTAGCGGTAGCGAAACGCCTGAAACTCCTGATAATCCGAAAGACGGACTTTCTGGTGGTGCTATTGCAGGTGTCGCAGTAGGTGGCGTTGCAGTTGTAGGTCTTGGTGGATTTGCAATTTTCTGGTTTGCTATTAAGAAAAAGAGTTTTAAAGACTTAATAGCAATATTTAAGAAAAATAATTAGCTTTAAAGACGTGTGTATTTTTCAGTTTAAAATACCATTTTGATTGCTAAAGTATAGCAATCGAAAAAGCCTTTGGCGTTAAATAAATGAAAACGGCTCTACGAAAGTTCGCAGAGCCGTAAATTTTTCTTTAAGGCGTTATAAAGCTTTAATTGCTAACGTCAAAGCCGTTACAATTTTATCTTTTTCTAGGCTTGGGTGAGAGCCGTCAGTTTGCTCGGGTAAAAAAGGCACGTGTATAAACCCAACTTTTACGTTTGTGCCACTAAATTTATGCAAAAGCGTATATAAAACTTCGTTGCAAACAAACGCCCCTGCAGAGTAAGAAAGCTTAGCAGGAATACCTTCGCTACCAATCGCCTTTACCATTTCTCTTATAGGCAAATTAGAGAAATATGCGTTTTCGCCATCTTTAAAAATAGGCTCGTTTATTGGCTTATAGCCTAAGTTATCCGGTATATTTGCATCCATAAGGTTAATTGCAACCACTTCTGGGGTAACGGCGTTTCTGCCACCAGCTTGGCCAACGCAAATAATAACGTCTGGGTGAATTTCTTCAGCTTTTTCTAAAACCTTTTCAGCGCCAAATTTAAACGCCGTTGGTATTTCTAATTTTGTAATAGAACAGTCGCCTATTTGATTTTCAAGGGCTAAAACGCTTTGCCACGAAGGGTTTATTGTTTGCCCGCCAAAGGGCTCAAAGCCCGTAATTAAAAGTTTTTTCATTTTTACCAAACCGTAAATTTATTTAAAAAGCCATAAGCAAAATTGCTAATGGCTTTTTTGGTGTATCCGAATGGAGTCGAACCATCGGCACCCAGCGTCGGAGGCTGGTGCTCTATCCATCTGAGCTACGGATACGTAAAAGTAGGCTATAGCCTACTGGTAAATATTATTCTTCGTCTTCAGCTACAAGTTTATCGTATTCAGCAAAAACTGCGTCGATAATCTTTTCATCAGTAACGATATCAAACTTATCTTCTTCTTCGTTTACAGGTGTAACTTCAAAAACAAGACAGTCTTCTTCGGTCATATCTTCCAAAAGCTCAACAGGTTGCATAATAAAATAGAGCTTTTCATTTAAAGTTATTGATGCAATAACGTCAAAATCAACTTCTTCGCCTTGGTCTGTAACGAGTGTTACAATAAAATCATCTTCTAAATTTTCAACTTCTTCGTTTAAAACGTTTTTATCAGCCATTTTCAAAACTCCTTTCAGTTTTAGAATAGTATATACTATTTAACCTATTTTTGTCAAGATTTTTGCTTTTTTTAAGTGATTACTTTGCTTTTTTTGTCGACGTGTGGTAAAATTAACAATATAAAAATTATAGTACAAATTCTAGGGGGAAAACTTTATGGCAAAAACCGTAGTCGTTGGTATGAGTGGTGGCGTAGATAGCTCTGTTGCCGCCCTTTTATTAAAACAGCAAGGTTACAACGTAATAGGTCTTTTTATGAAGAATTGGGAAGATGACGACGTGGACGGCTGTTGCACGGCAGAAGACGACTATGCAGACGTTAGAAGAGTTTGCTCTCTACTCGATATTCCTTACTATGGCGTAAACTTTGCAAAAGAGTATATGGATAGGGTTTTTAGTTACTTTTTAGAAGAGTATAAAAACGGTAGAACACCTAACCCAGACGTTTTATGTAATAGAGAAATTAAGTTTGGACCTTTTAAGGAATACGCTTTAAAGCTCGGCGCAGACTATATTGCAACTGGGCATTACTGCGGAATACGTCACGACGGCGACACCCACTACCTTTTAAAGGCAAAGGATAAAAATAAAGACCAAACCTACTTTTTAAATCAACTTTCTCAAAAGCAACTTGAAAACGTGCTTTTTCCTTTAGCAGATATTCCAAAGCCGGAAGTTAGGCGAATTGCCGAAGAATACGGCTTGGCTACGGCAGAGAAAAAAGACAGCACGGGCATTTGCTTTATTGGTGAGAGAAATTTCCGTCAGTTTTTAATGAATTATATTCCTGCAAAGGAAGGCGAAATTCGCACCTACGACGGAAGAGTGCTTGGCAAGCATTTCGGTCTTATGTATTATACGATAGGTCAACGCCGTGGGCTTGATATCGGTGGACAAAAGGGCGACGCAGGCAGATGGTTTGTTATTGAAAAGGATTTAAAGAACAACATTTTATACGTTGCGCACGGCGCAGAAGATAGGCTTTATTCTAAAGGCCTTGTTATGCACTCTTGCAACTGGATACCTTGTGAGCCTACTCAAAAGGATTTTGAATGCTTTGCAAAATTTAGATACCGTCAAGATGACCAAAGGGTAACCGTTCATATTCGTGATGGCAAAATAGAAGTAGAATTTTTTGAAAAACAAAGGGCAATCACCGAAGGTCAATACTGTGTATTTTATGATGAAGAGAAGTGTTTGGGTGGCGGTGTTATAGAGAGCGTCATCTTTTAAAGGCTTATAACACAAGAAAAAGGAAACTTGCTTGCAAGGGTTTAGAATTTCGCAGTGTTTCAATCTTTTGTAAAAAAGATTATATACTTCGCAAAAGTGCGTTACTGCTTTGTGCCCCAAACCCCAATGACCTCGTCGCAAATAGGCTTATTGTCAGCAAGTTATTGAACTAATTTGCAAGATTTTGTAGCCTTTTGTTCCTCTTCCCAAAAATTCTTGATAAGCAATTATTTTGGGGAGCCCTAAAGATGGATGCAACGTCACGTTGCAAAAACGGCTGTGCGATTTTCGCACAGCCGTATATTTTTAATATTTAGATTTCTTGTTAGAAAGCCTAAAGAACAAATAACTTATGCCAACTGCAATTTCCGTGTAAACAAGGGCATACATGCTAACGAATACCCAATAAGGAAAAGCTTTTTTCACGTGTGAGAGAATAGGCATATCCAAGTCCATACCCTTGCTAATAAAATACATATTAACACGTTGCGCAGTAACTATAGGTATAAGGAAATTTAAAATTTCTGCTATTGCAAAGAAGAATAAGAATACCACAAACGCGCCTAAAAAGAGCTCAACAGATAAGTTTTTAGCATAAGTTTTAAGAGCAATTGCACCAACTATTACCATAAGAACGTGGTGGAGCATAGATTGAACGCAAACACCTAAATAGTTCGAGTAAACAGTGCCAGGGAGCATAAGCACGGTAAAACCTGCAAAAAGGCAATACGTGCCGTTATAAACAGAAAGCCAGTCATAAAGTTTACCTTTGCGAAGAATTGCGCATAATGCAAACGTGTAAATAGGTGTAGAGCAAAACTGCATAGGGAAGTAATACCATTGGTATTTAAAATTGCCCGTTTGATTAAAGCTTAAAATAATTTGCTTATAAACTTCGCCTATTATCATAACGATTGCAGTTATCGTATATGTGACGTTGAGCATTTTTTTGTTGTAAAACTTTAATGCAAAAAGAATAGCTAAAACTGTTGCGGCAAGCCAACACAAGTGGAAGAGACCAAAAGCGTTGGGCTTATTTTCAACGTAAAAGCCTATTTGCTTTATTAAGTTTAGCGTCTTTTCTGCCGTCATTTGCTTTACTCCTTTATTGATACCATATAATTATAACAAAAAATGATATTTTGTCAATTGTAAAAAGGCGTTTTAAAGACTATCTTTTAAAAGAAATAAATTTTTAATAAAATTTATAAGATTATGTTGAAAAAAGGGTTTATAAATGTTAAAATTAATCAGGCAAATAATTTTATATAGAGGTTATTATGGATTACGTTACTAGTTTTGAAAAAAGAGCCTTTGGTCTTTTTGTGCATTTTGGTTTATATAGCACGCTTGCTAAGGGCGAATGGGCAAAGGAAGTTCATGCAATTGCCGATAGCGAATACGAACAATTGGTTTCTAAGTTTAAGGTTAAAAAATCTTGGGCTAAAGATCTTGTTAAATTAGCTAAAAAAGCAGGTTGTAAGTATATAACTTTAACAACTCGCCATCACGACGGTTTTTCGCTTTTTGACACTAAGGGCTTAAACGATTACGACGCACCGCATTCTCCTTGCGGAAGAGATTTAATAAGAGAATTCGTAGACGCCTGCAACGAGGCTGATATTCTTCCTATGTTTTATCATACCTTACTCGATTGGAAACATCCAGACTTTAATACAAATTTCCCTTCATATATAGATTATCTCATAAAAAGTGTAGAAATTTTATGCACTAACTACGGCAAAATAGGTGGTCTTTGGTTTGACGGAATGTGGTCTAAGCCAAACGACGATTGGCAAGAAGATAGGCTTTATGCAACCATTCGTAAGCATCAGCCAGAAGCCATGATTATAAACAACACTGGTCTTTCCGAACTTGGTAAGGTTGGTCATCCTGAAATTGATAGCGTTACGTTTGAAAGGGGTAAACCGTCCTTCGTAGATAATTCCGATCGCCATAGAGCAGGCGAAATGTGTCAAGTTTTAAACGACCATTGGGGCTATGCAGAAGACGACTACAACTACAAGCCTGTTAGAGAGATTATAGAGAATTTAGTTGAATGTAGATA
>JBGUUU010000041.1:0-3084 GCA_045133775.1 Christensenellaceae bacterium | reverse complement strand
ATTGCAAGGTTCAACTGAATGTGAGTTTCTTTATAGTACATTGAAGCGATCATTTCTGTTTCAGAAAGACCAAGTAAGGGTTTAAAGCTTTCTTTCTTGTATGATCTCATTAAGTCGCGTAATGCATCATACATTTCAATAAGTCTTGTTGAAGGAACAGGACATGCCCATTTTGCATAAAGCTTGAAGCCTCTTCTACGAGTCATGCATGTACCCATAAATCTTTGAGTAAGAGCTTTATCGGTAAACCAACCTGCAAATACGTAACCGTCTTTAACAGGAGGTGTAGGCATAACGAAGTATTCGCCCTTAGCTGCTCTGATAGAGTCAACGTGAGTACCGCCGTTAGAATCGAATCTTATTCTGTACTTAACGTGTTTAACTATTAACTTGATAAGTGCAATAATAACAATTAAAGCAAGAACACAAGCAACCCAGAATAACGGATTTGTTATTAATGAATCTAGGTTTGCGCCAGCAATACATAAATTGTTTAAAAGAGACGTGGTTGTAAACACGAGAACTCCTCCTTCAAGTGTGTATTCAAAAGATTTTATAGCGCCTTTTTCGTAGCCGTAGCACATTGAGGCATTTTCGTTATCAAGCGTAGAAACAATTTCTTGCGCTCTTGTTATGTTTTCTGTTTTATCTGCTTCCCTACCGGTGGGGTTACAGTACTTATCGTAATAACCTTTAATATCAATAGTTACTTGATATGTGATTTCCTTATTGTTTAGGTCTCTAGACGGTAAGGTGTAATTGTTATTGTGTCTTATTACTCTGTAAGAAAGGAAGTATGCAACTGATAGGTTGTCATCTATTTTCTTAATTTCTCTTGAAGCTGTTCTCTTTGCTGCGCCGTTTGAGGTTGAGTAAATAACTAGTGAACAGTTATCGGGAAGAACTTCTGCCTTTTGGCCGTTTGCATATAGAGCAGTAATTGTTACAACACCGTTTGCATCTGTAAGGGAATCAACTCTTACAGGTACGTATGAGTCATAGCCATCAATATTTTCAATGAAGTCTACAAGCACGTCGTGTTCACCGCTATAATAGCTCTTCATCTCTACAGTAGCTTTATTTTCGTAATCGCTTATTGCCTTGTTTGCGAGTGTTTTAAGCTGTGCTACTGTTTCGTTATAACCGGGTTCTGTTTCATTACCTTTAATAGTTAACCAGTAATTATATAACTGATATGCTTCTTCAATACTGTTCTTGGGAACTGCTTTTAATTCGTTAATTGCCTTTTTAGTAAGTTCTTCAACCTCTGTTATGCAACTCATTACTTCGCTTGCTTCGTATTCAATGGGATTTACAAAAACATAAGCTTCGCTTTCCTGCTTTACGTAAAGGTCAAAAACTTCTTTTAACTTAGCTGCGTGAGCTGTTGAATAATAACCTTCAACTGAAAACTCATCTCCACCGCCAGCTTGTGTTTTTTCAATCAAGCGGTTGTATTCGTCAGCAATTTTTTGAGCGCTGTCTTTTGCAAACTGTTCAAAGGCTGCAGCATCTTGATTAATAATGTCTTCAAGCACGTTAGCTTTAGTTTCTAATGAGCCTTGAAGATCTGCAAGATAACTTTCCCAATCAGCAGCGTTTAACTTTGCGCCCTCTATCTTATAGCTAGCTAAAAGCTGATCTCTTGCGTCCTTATAGTCCGCAACGCTTGCAGGTTCTACCGTTTGAGTTATGTACTCGTCTGTTAAGCGTTCTTTAAGGTCTGCCTTTTCCTTAGCTATTTCTAAAACAATTGTAAGCTGCGCTACCTTAGTTTGATCATCAGGATCTACAAAGAAATCAGGCACGTCTGCTTTATCTTCAATTGTTGTGTCTACAACGTCTGCAATCATTGCAACGTCTTCTTCGGTAAGAGCTTCCACCACTTCACTAAATGAAGGTGCGGGGTCATCTGCAAAAACTGTTAGCGCAGTAGTGCAAAACAAAGTTATGCAAGATAGCATTGCCAATAGCAACGTTATTAATTTTGTGCGATTTCTTCTTGCCATATCGTATCTCCCATCAAAAAGATATGCTTAAAAAATGTATTATATATTATATATTACAATTTCAGATACAAATATATTAACACAAGATTTCAAATTTTACAATACTTTTTGCCCATTTTTTTTGTTTTTTTTATAATTTTTTATTTTTATAAATAAAAGGAAACAATTTTCCACCTTTTATTTTTTAACTTTTTTTTGCGTTTTTTTTCTAAATTTTTAATAAAAAAATACAAAAAACCCGCCTATAGGTCGATTAACTGCACTTTTGCAGTTTTTAAAGGCGGGTTTTATTTGCTAATTTTCGGCGCTTTGGCGCTCTGCTATCATGGACTTAACTTTCATTAATCGCGTTATAGAAGCCCTTTCGTTTTCATCTAATTTAGAAGTAATATAAGAGATTGTCTCTTCAAGCTGGGGAATCATAACGTGTTCAAGCGCGTTTACACGACGTTTATTCTTTTCGATTTCGATTGCAAGCATAGCAACCTGCTTTTCTACTTCTGCAAGCTTAACGAGTTTATAGATAACTTCTGATATTCTTTTTACAGAATAATCCGCCTCGCTTGTGATTTGAGAAAAAGCGTATGGGTAAGCATCCTCGCCCTTTCTTTCTTCAACTGCTAAAGAGGGCACTTCTACGTTCATAATAGAGGTAGTGCTCTTTGTGATTTTTAAAGTTGAGGTGGGCATTAGAAAGGCATTTTCTAGTGCGCCCTTAGAAAGCTGGCCTTTAGCATAAGAAAATTCCTTTAACACTTCGCCCATAAACTGCTCTACTTCGTCACGCAAACTTTTATTAAGTTTTATAAGAACGGAAAAGCGACGGATCATTTCGTCCGCTTTATCTTTTAACAATTTATGTCCGCGAGTGGCGGTCTTTAATCTTGTTTTTAGTTTTTTTAACTCCATTCTTGTGGGGTTTACGTTAAGTCTTGCCATGTTTATTCCTTAATTTGAATTATTCGCGCGACTATATATTTTATATAGCGCAACTTTGTGTTTTTGTTTTGATAATTTTTCTTTACTGCTTATTTAAATACTTATCTAAATATTTTTCTTTAATTCTCTTTAACTC
>JBGUUU010000040.1:0-6906 GCA_045133775.1 Christensenellaceae bacterium | reverse complement strand
TTTTAATAACTTTTAGCGAAATAGTTAAACTCGTGGCAATTGCAAGGCAAATACTTACTAAGCTAAGTCCTTAAACCTTAATATTTTGCACTTAAAAGTGCGCCTATAGGTCGATTAACGTCACTTTTGCTAATCTTGCCTAAGATTCTGCTTTCTGTTAACAAGAATTATTCTTTGTTTTAAAGCACAAAAAAAGACACACGTTATTGTGTGTCTTTTTTCGTAGTTTTCCTGTTTAATCCCAAACCGAACACAAAAAAAGCAGTTAGGGGTTGCCTAACTGCTTGATTTTTTTATTTGGAAGTTCCTTCTGCCGATCGTTAACCTTAACGGTCACTACAAAACAATAGCTAATTCATTTCGCAGCCTTCAGTTCGTGTTGCACTTTCATGACACGTTCCCTATTCGTTAACTACCACGGGCTCAGATTTTATAATCGCATCAAACTTCCAATAAAACGGCGCTTGCGGTGTTAAACTTTAAGGGTAAGCCCAACGGTTTTAGATATTAATAGGTCGTGATCACAACACCAATATTAGCGTCTTGTTGCTATCCTATTTAAAAAACGCTTATAAAATTAATGAACTAACAAACCAACCAATTTTAGCGCCTTTAATTGAGTTATACGGCGTATTAACGTTTAACTCAACAACTTCAACGCATCCATTTATTACCTTATACAAAAAAAGCACCGTTGTTTGGTACTTCTTTTTTCTGGCTCCCCTGTTTAATCCTAAACTGAACACTTTAAAATTACTGATAAAATCTAGGATTTTAAAAATCCACTATCTCCATTTTTGTAAATTATGCAATAAAAAAGCCTTACAATAGAACACTTGTGGTTCACATTTGTAAGGCTTTTCACTTTATTTTAAATATCATTAACGGAAATTATTCTTGAATATTGATTATTAAACAACCAATCATCACCAAATGAAAGAATTATTTCGTGCAATTCTTCAATGCATTGCATTTCACCGTTTAAATAATCGTTTAGTCTTCTTTTGCAAGTTTTTATTCTTTGGATTAGTCCGCCTAATCTTGCATCGTGAATTTCCCAGCCGAACGTTTTGTTTTCCTTATGCCATAACCTATAAAATTCTTCGTGAAATTTTTTTAATTTGATTATTAACAAGTCAAAACTATGCACTAACCGTTTAAGTTCTTGATTATTTTTAGTTTCATACGCCATCCGTATTTTTTTTGAAAGAGTAGCCTTAATTTGCAAAACGTCACATAATGATGCCAATTCGGTGAATAAATAAGCAAATTCTCCCGCTTTTTTTGATGTTTTCTTAAGTAGTTTTGAAATTTTTAAATAATCTGTTTCCTTTTGGTTTTTATAGCAACAATCAAAACTGTTAGCAAAACAATCAGCATAAAGAAAACATTTGCTTGGATTTTCAATGGTTAACGGCTCTTTTTCAACAGGGATTTCATTTGGTAAATCCAAAAGCATAAAATCATCAAAATCAAACCCAAAAAGATTGTTAAACCCTTGCTTTATAGCCTGCATATCGGTAATACCGTCAGCAAACTTTCTTATGGCATACAACGAAGGTAACAGTGAGTAAAAAGAACACTCTTTACCATTATCCCCCCACATAGTTATAAGCACGTTTTCTATTTTATGCTCTAATACGCTTTTCATTGCAGGATACATTGTTGATAAAGAAAATTTATTCAAAGGAGCAAAACCACACCAACTCCACGCACCACCGGCAAACCAAACGGAATCGCTTATCTCCTTATGTTTTAAAATCATACCGTCATAAGTTTCTTTATCGTGATGATAATAATCCCAATAAACCAATTCAACACCGTTTGGAATACTAAACTCGCTTGTTTGCATTTCCGTAGCGCTATTAACGTAATACTCACCCTTGTTTGCAAGACGAAAGAACATATCGCTCCACATATGAACGGTAAACCCATATTTTTTTGCAATTTCCAAAACTTTGTTGAGATGGCGCAAAAGTATTTCATATCTATTACAAAATCCGTGTTTATCCAAATATTTGCCAAGCCCGACCATATGTGCTTCATCCATACCGATATGAACGGTGCGAGAGGTAAAACTAATTGATAAAGAATAAAAGATTTTATCAATAAGTTCATAGGTTTTAGGCTCGTCTATTAGCAAAATATCGTTCGTATCCACAATATCGACATATGCGGGCAACTTAACTAAATTGTTAAAATGTGCGAGCGTTTGAATGCAAGGTATAAGTTCAACGCCCTTTTCAAGAGCATAAGCGTCAATTTCCTTTAATTCATCACAAGTATAGCGCCCACGCAAATACCCAAAATAGGGCTCGCCCTTAACTTCGTACGTATCTTCGGTATACAGTTCCAATGCGTTATATCCCATTTTCACAAGATAATCAATCATGCGTTTAATTTCGCAAACTTTCATAACTGCATTTCTTGAACAGTCAAGCATAGCTCCAAAGCGTTTAAATTCCATAATTTCACCTAAAAGATTGCCCGCACCTTTGATAGTCATAAGCACGGGCGAATTTTCAACTGTTTATTATTATAATACATATTAAATAATTTCACAAGGTATTTTTAGAAAAATCGCGCAAATTTTGCGTTTTTTCATTTTTTTAGTCTTTTATAAAACACAAATTTTATTTAATAATTATTTAAATCACGAAAAATTATCAATAACTTTTAAAGTTCTTTTAGCCAAATCTTCAATCTTCGACTTATAATTACCCTTAATATCGCTTTCAAGTGTTCCGTTAAGAGGAGTTTTAAGGTATTGCGGTATTGCTTTTTCACCAATTAAAACGCCTAAAACAGAACCTACGGTAGCCGCATTGCAATCAGTATCAAAACCGAACTCAACAGCACTACCAATTGCCCTTGAAAAATCATTTTGAAAATATAACAAGCAAGCAACAACAATAACGGCGTTTGGTATAACGTGTACCGAATGCGACATATCGTGTTCATTATAAGTAGCGTGAAAATTGTTAACGAAATCTTCAAAGGATTTTCCGTTTTTATAATCTTTTATCACTTCAACAATTTTTTGATGCAACCGCGAAGTCTTTGGTATACAGTTAAGCCCGTTATTTATTATTTCTTCAACCGTAACGTTTGCATAGGCACTTGAAATCATTCCTGCAACGAACATTGCACCGTAAACACCGTTTGCAGTGTGAGATAATCTTGCGTCTTTAAAGGCGAAGTGCGCCCCCTTAAGCGGATCTAACGGGGTTACGTACCCATAAATATCCGCTCTGATTTGCGCCCCAATCCACTCACGAAACGGATTTCGATAAGTTGCCGATAAAGGCGGAAAAACCTTATTTAAAATATTTCGATAGGCGCAAAATTCCGCCGTACAACATGAAATTGCGGGAAGACGCTTAATCCAAGCCTCGGCAACGTCTTCGGTGGTGAAATCATTACCGCACTCTTCCAAAACGCCAAGACCCAATATAGTGTAATTCGTATCGTCGTCAGCAACAGCATATCCATAGTTTTCAACAAGGGCTTCAAAATTAACGTCATGTTTTTTGCAAAAATCACGATCGTTTCCGGTTTTTAAATAATCGACCATTGGATAATTATTAAGTTTTTTTAATATCTCTATAATTTTATCCCTTTTTAGTCCTTCAACGGGCTTGCCGAACATACAACCGATAACTCGCCCCATCCAACCGCCGTAAACTTTATCAAAAAGCGTATCGCCGGTTAAATTATGCTTATCCAAACTAAACTTATTTTCACAAAGCGATATTATTGAATCATAATCCGATGGCTCATTTTTTAAAAACTCTTGTGATGGTGAAATTGTTGCCAATTCATCCCAAAATGCATACATAAGTTTAGATCTAACGTCATCATCTAAGGGAATTGCATCAATATATTTTGCCGTTTCACGATATTTTTCAACCTTTTTTCCCTCACACAAGCTTTGTTCCAATTCAAATTGAGCGCCATACCCATATTGTAAAAAAAACAAATTTTTCAGCATTTTATTCTCCTAATAAATCGATTTCAATAATTCGCGCCTGATAATCTTTATCAAAATTTATAACAAGATTATTCCCATCAAAACAATAACCTAATTTATTGTTTGCAGGATAGCCAATTTTAAGATTTTTAATAGTAAGATTGGTTAAAGGAATAGTTTTTTCACCAACAGTCCCCATATTCCAAACTGCCAAATAGGCTTTCTTTTGATTTTTAATACCAAAGCATGCAAAATCACTGTCAAATTTACTAAACCCTAACGGCCAAAATGGAAGAGAATCAGTTTTGATTTCATTTATTTTACGATGATAATCTATACCTTCTTTTAAAAGGTTTTGTTTTTCACCGCTAAGTTTATATGCATAGCCTGAAAGTTGCATTCGCAAAAGCGCACTATTAACAACGTTAAAAACAACCTCTTCCTCATCTCCGTTTTCAAGAGGATAACACCAAACCCCTAATTGTTCAGGTGTGCTAGCCGTCGTTATATTCGTAATTATGTAGGGGTATTTTTTATAATCAACCTCATCCGAGGTGGAATTTATGCAATGATCTGCCATATGATAATAATCAAATCGCAAGCCACCGCTTCCACAGTTTTCTATAACTAAATCAGGATATTTATCCATTATTTGGTTAAGCCATTTCTTATACGCCCTTACGTGTTTAAGCAATCCGTCGCCATAACTATCAGAATCAACTTCCGTACCTGCACCCGAATCGTGATTATAGTCCATTTTAATATAGTGCAAGTTGTATTCACTCATAAGTCTATCAATAACTCCACTTGCATAATCACGAACACGTTGATTGGAAAAATCGAGTTGTATCCTGCCATTATTTATCGGCATCTCGCCATTTCTTAAGAAAAAACATTCTTTATCAAACAAATTGTGAAGTGGCGAATAAATACCCGTTGTTTCAATTTCCAACCACAAACCAAACCTCATACCCAATTTCTTTATCTTATCAACTGTTGTCTTAAGCCCGTTTGGATATCTAGTTTTTGATTCGCGCCAAGTCCCTATATGTTTCATAATATCTTCTTCGTCGTGCCAACCCGCATCAATACAAAACACGTCGCAACCAAGTTCTTTAGCCCCTTTTGCAACGTCGTACATATGATCCGCATTGGGGTAATCCCACGCATCATGCATATATGGATTATAGACTATGGGCAACGAGTTATAATCATTGTAGTCTTTGCGAATAATTCGGCGATATTTTATCATTTCGTTAACGGCATTTTCAACGTTATCGCTACCAAATGAAATTGCAGCAACGTCAGACTCAAACGTTTCACAAGGGTTTAATTTTTTGTACCAATGGTTTTCAGTGCCTGATGGACCGAATAAATTAACGTAGAGTTCATTAAAACACGAACTTATTTCACAGTTCCAACTACCGCCACATTCCAACTGCCAAAGGATAAAAGATTTGTTAAGCGCATCTTCAACACATCCCATAGGCAAATATTCTTTACTGGACCAACTGCCCGTGTTTGAAATTAACGCTCTTGCCATAGAATGCATATTGTTAACGCGATATACGCCGTAATCTTTTATACTACGGCGCATCCATTGTGCTTCGCAATACCACGAATTATTAGCTTGCCACACAAATAAGTCGTTATAGTTATCGTTACCGCTTTGCTTACATAAACCATACAAACAAAATGAACTAACGTGTTCTAAAACGATTTTTCGCTCTGATACGTTTTTTACCGTAGTCCAAGAGCGTAACGCTTTAACGTTATTAAAAAATTGATAATGTGAAACTATTTCACAGTCGGCAGTTTTTTGAATGATTTCAATTTTCCTGCCGTATTGCGAATAATAATCTTTTAAGTCTACAAATTTTGCATCAACACCCTCGGAAGTAAATATATTTTTACCGCCTCGGTGAGTGTTTTGATTTTTTCCCGAAACTTGAACCTCAAAAAGTCTGTAATCGCAATAATTGAAATTTTGTAAACTTTCTTGTTCAACCTGTTTATCGCTAAGATGAAGCAAATATATTTTTTCTGCTTTTATGCCAAAAACGATATTTATTCCATTTTCTACAACAGTTATAATATCCATATTTTTTCACTTTCAAAATTTATTCGTTTTCAGTTTCCATTTTTCTATAAATTTCATTTCTCTTTTGAGATAATATCCATTTATAAAAATCAGGATTTTTGTAAGTTACCGTCCAAATATCATGATTATATCCGTTATACACGGTGTAATTAATATTTCCGCCACAGTCTTTCACCGCAGCAACCATAGAATCACTTTCTTTTATGTTAACGCAATCGTCAACGTCGCCGTGAAACGTCCATATAGGGGTGTTTACAAGCATTTTTGCATTCCACGCCATACCGCCCCCACATAACGGAGCAATGGCGGAAAGTAGTTCGGGATGAGACATCCCGAACGACCAAGTTCCATATCCGCCCATAGATAAGCCCGTTACACATACGCGTTCTTTATCTACGTAGGCATTTTGACGGTATTGCATAACAAAACGATATAATCTTTCACCGTAATCGAACCACGTTCTATTGCCCTCACAATAAGGGGCAAGTATAATGCACGGAAGATCATTGCCGTTTTCGATTTCGTGCAAAGGTCCATAACGCTTTACGTGTTCAACAATTTCTCTTTCACCTGCCCCGTGCAAAAAAATCATTAACGGGTATGTGTTGGCGTTATTGAACCCTTTTGGAATATATTCATAATATTGCATACCTTCAAAAGATTTAAGTAAAAATTTATCCATGTTAAAATCCTTTTTTAGTTTGTAAACGTAATGTCGTCTACGTAATATACGAAACCTGCTGAATTGTCACCTGCGGTTAAACTCATAAACTGCACAGTATTGTAATTTACTACACCCGTAATATCAAATACGATATTAGTCCATACTTTGGGT
>JBGUUU010000039.1:0-12541 GCA_045133775.1 Christensenellaceae bacterium | reverse complement strand
CTATGGCGACTAACCATATTTCTATACGGTATTTTCCAGAAAAACAACACCACGTTTAAAAGCGAGAATATTATTGCAACTCTTGCTATCCAACCATTAAAAATAAAATCTATAAGAATTATTGCTAAATCAATAAGCGCAAGCCATTTAACCTTGATTGGTATAAAGAAGAAAAGTAAAACCTTTGCTTCGGAATTTAAAATTGCAAACGCTAAAAACAATGATAAATTAAGATAGTAATTTGTTGTATAGCCCATTAAAAAGCCAGATGCTACCGAGCCTAAATAGCCCATAAGATAAAAGGCGTTAAACCTAAAACAACCCCACTCTTTTTCGATTATCGAGCCGATAAACCAAAAGAAATAAAGGGATAGTAGCACAAACAACGGGCTATCAAATTCTGGCACTATAGTAAAGGTAAAAATTCTCCACACTTGTCCGCTTAAAATAAGTTCACGGTCAAAATAAAGAAAGTTAGAAAAAAGTTGCATTCCCTTAATTGCTAACGAATAGTCAACAAGGTATACAAATGCCATTGCAATAACTAGTATAAAAGCCAAATTAGGAACGGCAAATCTACCTATTTTTCTATCGAGCTTAGAAAGAAATGAGTTTTCATCATTATAATACATTTTTCACCATTTATAAAACTATTCCTTAGAACCATCAAACGTTTCTTCTGTTCCAAAGAAATATAATCCAACTATACCAGGTCCACAAGTAGCACCGATAATTGGTCCTAATTTTCTAATATTTATAGGCATATCTTTAGCTTCTTCTGGTAAAGCTTTTTTAACTTCACTTGCTAAAGCTTCTGCGTCAGCTATGCAATCTCCGTGAACGATATATATCATTTGATAAGGATAATTTACAAATCTCTCTTTAAATCTTTGAGCAATTCTCTCGAAAGATGCAGTTCTACCCTTAACCTTTTCTACAGAAACGTTTGCGCCGTTTACGTCGCTAATAATAATAGGCTTAACGTTTAAAAGTCCGCCTATAAACGCTTTACTTGCAGAAATTCTTCCTGCTTGCTTAAGCCAAATGAGCTTTTCTGGCGTTGCTTCTTGGTGAACGTATCTTCTATTATCTTCAACCCAAGTTGCTACTTCTTCGATAGTTTTACCTTCTTCTCTAAGCTTAGACGCCATAATACATAATAAGCCAAGACCCATACAGGCATTGAGAGAGTCTATACAAATAATCTTGCCATCAGGGTATTTTTCTAACAATCCGTCACGAGCAACACAGCTAGCTTTAATTGAACTAGAAAGAGCAGAAGAACAACCGATATATAAAATATCATAACCTTCTTTTAAGTATTTTTCAAACTCTATAGTATACTCTGCCGTATTGATTTGGGCAGTTATTATTCTATTTCCGTTTCGCATTATATTATAAAAATCTCCAAACGAAACGTTTTGCCAATCAAGATCGGCTTCATACTGCTCGCCGTTTACTGAATAATGCATCTTTATATATTCAATTTTATATTGCTCTCTCTCCCCAATCTCAAGGTCTGAGCATGAATCAGTTATAATTACGTATTTTCTCATTGGTTTTTCTCCTTTTACATATTGCAAATTTTTATTGCTTGTTTAACCGTATTTACAACGGTATTAGCGTTTGCCGAGCCGTGAGCTTTTACTATTGGCTTTTTAGCGCCGAGCAAAATTGCTCCACCTTGCGAGTTAAAGTCTAGCAAGCTCATAAGCTCTGCCATTGCTTGTTTAACAAATTTCATATCGCCGTCCGTCTTTGCATGTTTTTTGAGCAAGCCATACATTCTCATAGAAACGGATTTTGCCGTTCCTTCTACTGATTTTAATAATACGTTACCCCAAAAACCATCGGCAACTATCACGTCAACGTCGCCCGAAAGAGCCGTTTTAGCTTCCATATTACCTACAAAATTTAGCCCACTTTCTTTTAAAAGCGCAAACGCTTCTTTAGTGAGCGCGTTACCCTTCTTGTCTTCTGTTCCTACAGATAAAAGAGCAACTTTAGGGTTTTCTACCCCCAACACCTTTTCGCAATATTCCGTAGCGTATTCACCGAATTTTAAAAGATGATGCGGTTTACAGTCTACGTTAGCGCCACAATCTGCAAGACAGGTAAAACCACCTTTATCGTTAGGCAAAATTGTTAAAAGAGTTGGTCTATCTTGATTAGACGCTCTGCCAAGAAGTAGCACTACGCCTGCTATAACTGCGCCCGTGTTACCTGCGCTAATCATACAGCCTATATCGTCTCTATTTTTTAATTCTTCTAAGCCTACGCAAAGGGACGAATTTCTCTTCTTTCTAATAGCTTCTACGGGAGAATCGTCGTTTGTAACAACCTGCTCTGCATGAACAATCTCAAGCCTTTCTCTATCAAAATCTTCGCCTATAAGCTTGTTTTCGATATATTCTTTATTACCCGTTACAACTAATTTAACTTCATCAATTTCTCTTAAAGCCTTTGCAATACCAAGTATAAAGTCGTCTGGATTGTCAGAGCCGAAAGCGTCGATTAATATTTTCTTATCAACCATCTCTTACTCCAATATCATTATGAAGTCGCAAACTTCTTGACCACCATCTATTCTATAAAACTCTAACATAGGATGCTCACTAGTAACCTTATCTTCTATTGCTTGCTTTTCTTCTTCAGTTACGTTTTCTCCAAAGCTTACTATCATAAAGTTTTTATCCCAAGCATTAAGCTTGTCAGCCAGCGCAAAGAACGACTCTATTTTATCTTTGCTTGCAGTTAACATCTTTTTACCTGAGAAACCTATGTAATCACCGTTTTTAATATCAACTCCGTCGATATTTGCATCTCTTATAGAAGTTGTTACCATACCTGTTACAACTTCTTTCATATCGATTCTCATTTGACTTGCAATAGCATCTGCATCTTCAGAAGAATAATCGAGCATAGAAAGAACGTTATAAGCTTGACCAATATCTTTTGTTTCTATAACAACGATTTGAGATTTATCGTATAATTCGCTTGCTTGCTTTGCAGCCATTATAATATTGCTATTGTTTGGAAGAACGAAAATAGTATCTGCATTAACGTCATCAAAGGCTTCTACAAATCTTTCGATAGAAGGGTTTTTACCTTGACCGCCGTCTATAACTTCATCTGCGCCAAGTTCTTTAAAAACGTTAATAAGTCCTTCGCCTGTAGCAACCGTTACTAAACCGAATTTTGTTCTTGGTTTAATCTTCTTTTTTGCAGGCTTTTCTTGCTTTTTAACTTCGCTGTGTTGAATAGACATATTCTCTATTTTAACAGTTAAAAATTCGCCCAAGTTAAGACAGTATGCCAAAACCTTATCTGGAGTTAAAGTGTGAACGTGGAGCTTTACAACCGTGCCTGTAATAAAGCAAACTACAGAATCGCCCACGCTTTCTAAAAAGCTCTTTAAAGACTCTAAATCAAACTTCTCAACCCCATCCTTTGCGTTTGTGAGTTGAAGTAAAAGCTCCGTGCAGTAGCCGTAGTCCATAACACTATTCTCATTAAAAAGCGAAAAGTCTATTTCGGTAGTTTGACTAACAGGCTCTTCTACAGCTTCAACTTCTTTACCTTCGATAGCGCATTTCATACCTTCGGCAATATATACAAGACCTGCGCCACCACTATCGGTTACGCCTGCTTCTTTGAGCGCTGCTAAAAGCTCTGGAGTTCTCTCTAAAGAAGCCTTCATTTCGTTTGTATAATTCTCAAAGAATCTACCTACCGTGCAACTACTATCACAGTTTTCGCAAGCGTAATTTGTAGCTTCTCTTGCAACTGTTAAAATAGTTCCTTCTACCGGGTTAGAAACAGCCTTGTAAGCCTTGCAAACGCCACTATGGAAGGCTTTACCCATTTCGCCGACAGAAGCTTCTTCGCAACCTGCTAAACCGTCAGAAATGCCTGCAAAAAGTTGAGATAAGATAACGCCTGAGTTACCCCTTGCGTTCATCAACATTCCATCTGCTAAAGCCTTTGCCTTTTTATAAATAGAATTTTCAGAAACAGCCCTAAGACCTTTCAAGCCACCTTGAATAGTCATATACATGTTATCGCCTGTATCGCCGTCTGGCACAGGGAAAACGTTTAAATCGTTTACTATTTGTAAGTTAAGTTTTAAATTGCGAGCACCGCTTTCTACTATTCTTTCGAATAATTCTCCATCAATTTTCTTGCTTAAAGTGTTGTCCACAACGTTTCTCCTTTGTAAATCATCCTTAAATACATTTGCAACATAATTGACCACTATATTGCATTTTATGAGACTATTATACAAAAGAATTCTAAACTAAAACAAAACAACCCGATGTTTTTATAAAAAATCATCGGGTTTATTAATAAATTAATAAATTATTTTGTTTTAGGCAAGGCTACGGTAAACGTTGTAACCCCGTTTTCAGATTTTGCAGACACTTTGCCATTATGAAGTTCAACTATGTGCTTTACTATAGAAAGCCCTATTCCGTTACCTTCCTTTTTAGTTGTATACTTTGTTTGATAGAATTTTTGGAATATCTTTTCGCAATCTTCTTTAGGTATTTCCGGACCTTCGTTTGAAATAGAAATCACGTGCTCGCCAAGAGTTTCTTCAACGTCGATTTTAAGTAAACCGCCCTTATAAGAAAACTTGATGGCGTTATCTATAATGTTAAACCAAACTTGTTTTAACATATCTTCGTTGGCTACGACGTTATACTCGTTAAAATCAACGTCTAAATCAAGCCCCTTTATAGTCCACTTTTTCTCGAGTAGCACCAAACACTTTCTAAGTTGCTCTGACACGTTAAACTCTGTTTTACCAGTTAAAATACCTTGATTTTCTATTCTCGTAAGGTTTAAAACGTTTGTCGTCATATCAGAGAGTCTGTTTACTTCTTCTTCAATTATCAAAAGATATTGCTGTTGCTTTTCTTTAGAAATATCACCCTTTTTCATAAGCGCTATTAAACTGCTAACTGAAACGATAGGCGTTTTAAACTCGTGAGAAAAATCGTTTATAAAGTCAGAGCGCAATATCTCTGTTTTTTCAAGTTCTTCTGCCAAAACGTTGAATTTTTCCGATACGCTTTTTACTGCATTAAATTTAGACGGTTTAATTCTTGTGGAAAATTCCCCTTTAGAGAGCTTTTCTAACCCGTCCAAAATTTTATAATAAGGTCTTAAAACAAATCTTACGAATATGAAGGTTAATCCAAGACCTAAAATTATGCTTATTGCAGCAATCATTACTATCCAACCATACGACGAATCTTCAAGATTGGCAACGATTGAATCAAGGTGTGATGCAACCATTACTTCAACGAAAACGTATTGTAAAACAGCGACTAAAAAAACGGCAATCAAAAGTATTGAAGCTACGCCTAAAATAAAAGTAAGGCGCAATTTATTTTGCTCGGACAATCTCTTTCTTTTCATTTTCTTTTTACCGCCTTATAGCCTAAGCCCCTTATCGCTTCGATTTCAAAATCGTCCCAATTTTCAAACCTTTTTCTAAGTCTGCCTACGTGCGTTGTAACCGTTTCGCTACCAGTATCGCAATCTACGCCCCAAATTTCATCCATGAGTTGTATTCTCGTAAAGATTTTGTTTGGAAAAGAAAGTAGTTTGAAAAGAAGTAAAAACTCTTTTTGCGGAAGTTCTTGCACTTCCCCGTTTCTCTCAACGGTATAGCTATCGTAATCTAAAACGACGTCGCCAACAACAAGCTTTTTTTCGCTGACAATCTTGGCTCTACGTAGGAGCGCCTTAACGTGCAATAAAAGCTCTTCGGTATCGATTGGCTTTGTCATAAAATCATCTATACCCAAAAGAAAGCCTTTCTTTCTATCTTCTGGCAATTGCTTAGCAGAAACCATCAAGATAGGCATTTCACTATCAAAAGCCCTAAGCTCTTTAGTAAACTCATAGCCGTCCATACACGGCATCATAATATCAACTATAGCAAGGTCTATATGCTCTTTTACCAAAACGTCAAAGGCCTTTTCCCCGTTCTCTGCAACGAAAACGGTATATTGAGCCGTTTCAAGAATTTCTTTCATTACGTAACGAATATTCTTGTCGTCGTCTACTACTAAAACGTGAAACATAGTTTCTCCTTTACTTGGCTAAATTAGGAAATAATCAACTTATTTAGCCACTTTAGTCAAAAAACTCTTCTTCGAGCATTGCGCAAAGCGCGTGATAAATAGGAAGATGAAGTTCTTGAATTTTATAAGTTTCGGTCTCTGGCACTTTTACGCAAACGTCTGCAAGAGAAGAAAGTCTGCTATCTTTTGCACCTGTTAAAGCAACCGAATTTAAACCCTTTGCTTTTGCCACAAGGCAAGCGTAAACACAGTTTAAAGAGTTGCCTGACGTAGAAATTGCAATAAACGTATCGCCTTTTTCTCCAAGACCTGCAAGTTGTTGCGCAAACACGGCAGACGGCTCTTTATCGTTAGAATATGCCGTAGTAAGCGAAATGTGAGAAGTTAAAGAAATAGCAGGTAAATTACCTTCTAAAACTTCTTTTAACTTTTGGCTTTCTTCGCAATCTTCAAGATTTGCTAAAAGCTCGGCATCTGCCTTTCTGCATTTCTTAAAGTTCTTCATAAGCTCGCCAACGATATGTTCGCTATCTGCGGCGCTACCACCGTTTCCACAAACTAAAATTTTACCACCACGTTCATAGGTTTGTTTTGCAATTTCAAACACCTGTAAAATTTCTTCTTTACAAACGAACAACGCTGGGTGCTTAATTATAAGTTCATCATAAATTCTTCTTGTCGTATTTTTCATAAATCTCCTTGTGCAACGACGAGCGCTGACACGTCGCCTATATTTTCGCTCAATTTTGCAGGAACAACTTGGACTACCTGTTGCGAATAAATTAAACTTTCTTTTTGAATAACCTTTTCCGCATGTGGATATAACAAATCCCCACTACGCATAAATACACCGCCAATTACAATCTTTTCAGGGTTGAAAAGGTCAATTAAAATACTAAGTGTTTCGCCAAGCATTTTGCCACTTATTTTATATACCCTATTACAGAAAGCATCGCCAAGCCTTGCATGCTCTGCAATTGTTTTTGCAGTTACGTTATCTTCGCCACCAACTTTTTCAACAAAATCGGGAGTAACACCCTTTTTCTTAAGCTTTTCAAGCTCGATAAGGGCAAGGCGACGTATACCGCTACCACTACAAAAGCCTTCGCAAGAGCCCGCCTTATTGTAGCCGACAGGGCCGTTTTTTCTAAGCCTTACGTGCCCGATTTCGCCGGCGTTATCATTAGTGCCAGAATAAAGCCTACCACCTAAAATAAGCCCTGCGCCAAAGCCTGTTCCAAAGGTAATAAAAATCATATTTTCAGTCCCCTTGCCAGCGCCGTATTTCCACTCCGCTACGGCACATGCGTCGGCATCGTTTTTAAGATGCGTAGGAATATTAAACTTTTCTTTGAAATATTTTACAATTTCAATTCCGTCCCATAAAGGAAGTGACGGTGGCTTTTTGATTATGCCCTTTCTACTATCTAACGGTCCACCACAAGCAATACCTATACCTTCAACAGTATAATTTTTTTGCTTTTCAATAATAAAATCTGAAAAAATACCAAGTATTTCATCAGGGGTTTTACCCGCAGTTGCAAAGGTAATTTTATCTAAAATTTCAACGTTTTCAGTTAAATTACCAAGCACCGCCGCACATTTAGTTCCACCAATATCTAATCCTATATACATAGTTTCTCCTAAACCCCTAAGGGCGTAAATTTTCGCAAAAATCGTAAGGAATAACTAAATTTCCTTTGCCGGTTGCAAGCGATATATCTATTTTGCGAGAGCCGTGAAAATCACTACCCCCACTTTCTTTTAAATTGAATTCTTTTGCTATTTGCTTTGCAAGCAAGGTTTCTTCTTCGCTATACGTAGAATAAACGGTTTCTATACCTTTAAGACCGTGCGAAATAGCAATAGGCAAGAACTCTCTAAGCTCGTTTTCAGTCAAGTCTAAAAACGGATGAGCAAGGACTGGAGTTGCACCAATAGACCTTATAAACTCTATAGTTTTAAACACGTCTAACCTTTTTGCGGCGTGGTAGATTTTACCCTTTTTTGAAAGAATAGTGCTAAACACTTCTTTAACAGTTTTAGTGTAGCCTTTCTTGTGCAAAACTTCGCCTATATGCGCCCTATTCATAGTGCCCTTACAATTTGCCATTATTTCTTCGTAAGAAATATCATAGCCGTTTTCTTGCAACCTTTTAATCATAATACGGTTGCTCTCGTCTTTGTTTTTACGCACTTCTTCACAAATAGAGTTTACACTTGCAAGGCTTTCTTTTTTTATAAAAAGGCCAAGAACGTGCAACTCAATATTTTTATAATCGGTTGAAAACTCCGTGCCGATTATCCCTTCTATATTTTGTTTTTCGCACTCGTTTAAAAATTCTTCTACTCCACCAACGTTGTTATGGTCGGTAATAGCTATTGCAGATAGCCCAACCCTTTTCGCTTCTTGAACAAGCTCTGTGGGAGAATAAGAACCGTCAGAAAAATATGTGTGTGCATGCAAATCACAAATTCTCATCTTCCATAAACCTTCATGTAAATTTCTTTTACTACCTTTTCATCGTCGATAATTAGTTTAGGATAACTCATTATCACTAGTTCTACGTCTTCTTCTCCATCACGATACGACGGTTGCATATATTTAAACGAATTTTGACAAAATCCGTTTCTCTTATAAAAAGCCTGTCTTCTTTTGGCAATTTCGCAATTAGCAGGCTCTGCTTCTAAAACAATCGGTTTCCATTGGCTTTTTGCCAAATCTAAAGCCCTTGCGCCATACCCTAAATTGCGATATTTAGCATATATTGCAAAATGCTCTATAAAATAAAAACCATCTAACTGCCAAACACTAATAAAGCCTATTTTATTACCATCTTCTTCTACGTGATAAAGAGTATAATCCCTTTCGTTTAAAACTGCCTTTGCTTCTTCTTTGCTACGCCTTTCGCAAATTGGAAAGCTTTCTTCCATTTGCAAATAAACTTCATCAAAATCTACTTTTTCAACCCTAACAAACTGCATTTTAACCTACCAAACAACCTTAACCATTTCAACCAAAACTATAGCTATGCAAGTTGAAACTAACACAAATCCTACGATTCGGTTTAACGTTTTTGCCTTTGACATATTAGCTATTCTAGATGCAATTAAAGCAAAAACAAGCGTAGATATAACACACACGCCTAAATAGAGCCAACTAGGAAAATCGCCCATAATAAAACGACTTGTTGCCCCAGTAAATGCAGTAAAAGACATTATAAACACGCTAGTTCCCACTGCTGTTTTGAGCTCGTAACCAAGCACGGAAGTAAGCAAAAGGAGCATTAACATTCCCCCACCTATTCCTATAAAGCCACAGATAAAGCCAACGAACATTCCACACGCTATAGAAACTATAATAAATCTAAGTTTGTTAGTTTCTTCTTCTGCTTGCTCGGTTTTCATAACAGGCCAGAATATAAATTTGCACCCTAAAACAAGCATAAAGACAAGCGACACCAATTCCATTGCCGTTGCTTTTACAAAGCCTGCTACCCAACTTCCGAAAACGGTAAATATTAATACCGTTACCATCATGACAGAGCCGTTTTTTAAATCTATATTTTTGTTTTTTGCATAGGTTACAGCACTTAGCGCACTAGCTAGCACGTCGCTTGCTAAGGCTATACCAACTGCCTCATAAGCTGGAACGTCCAACAAAATCATAAGCATAGGCGAAATAACCGTTGCCGCACTAAGCCCTGCAAAACCCGTCCCAATACCTGCTCCAAATCCCGCAAGTACGCAAACTAAAATCTTAATAAACATTTAACACTTCCTATTAGTATTTGTATTTATTTTAGCATGCTTTTGTGAAAACTATATTAAAGATAGTAAATTTTTAATATTTTATCTTTTATCTACTTTTTCTTCTTTAAAAAACACGATAGACGCAATAAAGCTTATTGCGCTTGCAAAAATAAACAAAACGCCAAGCATTGCCACCATATCGGTAACGAAAGGCTTGCCAGCTTCTGGTTGCCAAGTAAACGTTATTCCACTATCGTTAACAAAGTGGAACATAAAATAAGAAATGGCAAATATAACTAAGCCTGTAATTAAGTTGATAAGTGAAAACTTTAATAAGTTATTTTTGTTCATATCTTTATCCTTTTATCTATTATTATCATTTGCTGTTTTATGCATAATAATTGCATTGGCAATTTCAGAAAAACCATCTGCTTTTCTAATTTTATTCTTTAAAATAGCAAAAGAAGTTGTTTGATATTCAATTGACTCAATCTTTTCTTTTACAACTCCTACATCATCATCTTCACTTATATTCACCCCATATTTCTTATTTATAAAATTTAAAGATTCCTTATAAATATTTGTTTGTAAAACGTTTCTATTAAGTTCTTTTTGGGGAACATCAACTTTACTATTTGCCAACCTAATTGGATTCTCATCAACAATATGGGTTTCCCCTTTAAAAATGCTATTCTCTTTACAGTTCTCTTCATTTTTTATAGAACTACAACTATCAATTTGATCAACTTTTTTGTTTAAGCTTTCCATTTCGGTTTTCATGTTGACCACATTGATATCAATATTCGCCAACGCAAATATAGGGAATACCCATACTATCGATAAAAAAGGCAATAAAATCCCACATGCAATATAAATCCATGCCCCCTTTTCTCTATCAGCAAGGAAATTTGCCCCAACAACAATAAGAATTACCGCAGCCAAACAGGCAATGCTTATTATTATATAACAAATTGTTTTTATAATTTTACTACTAAACATACTTTTATCCTTTGTATTTTTTAGCAAGACCACCTTCAGACGTCTCGCGATACATTACCTTTAAATCTTTACCCGTTTCATACATTGTTTCTACAATAGTATCAAAACTTATCTTTCTGGTATCAGCTAAAAAGTCGGCTAAATTTACGGCGTTTAACGCTCTCATTGCGGCAATTGCGTTTCTCTCTATGCAAGGTATTTGAACTAAACCACAAACAGGGTCGCACGTTAAACCTAAGTGATGCTCGATAGACATCTCTGCAGCATATTCAATCTCATCAAAATTAAGCTCGTAAAGCTCGCAAGCGCAAGCGGCTGCCATAGCGCAAGCCGTGCCAACTTCTGCTTGACAACCACATTCTGCGCCACTTATAGACGCATTTGTTTTGATAAGGTTACCAATAATTCCACCAACTGCTAATGCCTTTAAAATCTTTTCATCACTAAACTTACGCTTATGTTGCAAATATTTTAAAACGGCAGGCACAACGCCACAAGCGCCACAAGTAGGAGCAGTTGCGATTATTCCACCAGATGCGTTTTCTTCGCTAACGGCAAAAGCATAAGCGCATATAAGCCTATTCATTTTTGTTTCTTCACTCTCATCTATATGGCTTTGACGGCGGAGAAATTTAGCCTTTCTTTGAGTGCCAAGACCACCTTGCAACACTCCGTCTGCATTAACACCCCTTTTAATGGCGTTTAACATAACAGCCCAAACTTCGGCAAGATATTCCCAAATTTCACTTCCTTCGCATTCTTCTACGTATTGCCATATCTGCAAATCGTTTTCTTCACAATACTTGGCAATTTCGGTAAAAGAATTATGTGGATATACGTCAGGATATTCTCTTTTTTCTTCACCTTCTGCTAAAACTTCGCCACCACCTATACTGTAATAACGTTGTGACGCAATTTTTTCGCCGTTTTTATAAGCGATAAAATCAAGAGTGTTAGGATGCACTTCGGTAGGCGTGTCACAATCGAAAACAATTTCGCACTTATCTTCGCCTAAAACTTCTATTATGGCAACGTCTGTCATATGCCCTTTGCCTGTTTTGGCAAGTGAGCCATATAAAATAACCTTTATTTTGTCGGCATCGCCTGCTAACTCTAAAAATCTTTTAGCGGCTACGATTGGACCCATAGTGTGTGATGATGAAGGGCCTTTGCCTATTCTGTATAAATATCTAAGCGATTGCATGAGCCACCCCCTTTTACTAAATCTTATCTACGTAAGATACTGAACAATTTGATAAAAATTCAACGTTTTTACAATCTGCAACAACGTCTTTTTTTGTATGTATATACGGAGTATATAATATGCCCTTTTTGCTCTTTTTACAAGCTACGCAACATACTCCTTGCTCAAACTTTTTATAATCGGAGTTTGAAACAGAACCTTTTAATGGGTAAAATTCCACGTTGAAATCTTCCGTTTTATTAAAACTCTCTTTAACCAACGCATAACATGGATTTGCTTCTGCCTTTGGCTTTGCAATAAAAATCACGTTGTTACCGTTGGCAACACAGTCGAAATTAATAAGCAATTTATCTTGTATTTGCGTGTTATGCGCTTTGCTATATGCCTTTGCTCCTTGTAAACCCTTTTCTTCGTTATCAAAAAGAATAAACGCAACCTTTTCTAACTGCTCGCTACTCAGTTTTTCGATTAAGGTTAAAATAGTTGCAAC
>JBGUUU010000038.1:0-34073 GCA_045133775.1 Christensenellaceae bacterium | reverse complement strand
CCAGAAAGAATTGTTATCGAGCCATCAGGCGTAGGTAAGTTATCCGATATTTTAAAGGCTATCGAAACCGTAGACGCAGACCTTAAGGTTAATGTTTGCGTAACTGTTGTTGATGGTGGCAAATGTAAAATGTATCATAAAAACTTTGGCGAATTTTACAATGATCAGGTTGAAAACGCTAACGTTGTAGTTGTTTCAAAAACAGATAAAATATCTGATGAAAAGATAATGGATTCAGCATCTCTTATTAAGCAAATTAACGGCGAAGCGTTGATTGTTACAACTCCAGTTGAGCTTTTGGATGGCGTAAAACTTTTAAAAACTTTCGAAAATATAAGGAATTTTAGAGAAAACTTTATGAGTAATAATCATCATTGCTGTTGTGGGAACGGTCATCATGAGCACCACGACCATGATTGTGGATGCCATCACGATCACGAACACCACGACCATGAATGTTGCGGTCACCACGATCACGACCACGACCATGAATGTTGCGGCAATCACGATCACGAACACCACGACCATGAATGTTGCGGCCATCACGATCACGACCACCACGACCATGAATGTTGCGGTCATCACGATCACGAGCATCACGACCACGAATGTTGCGGTCATCATGACCACGAGCACCACGACCATGAATGTTGCGGTCACCACGATCACGAGCACCACGACCATGAATGTGGTTGTCACGACCATGAACATCACCATCATCATGCTGATGACGTGTTTACTTCTTGGGGCGAAGAATCTCCAAAAGCATTTTCTAAGGCAGAATTGGAAAAGATTTTAACTACTTTATGTGATGAAAATGCAAATCTTGGCTTGGTTTTAAGGGCTAAAGGAATTGTAAGAGCAAGCGATACTGAAAAATGGTATTATTTTGACCTTGTTTCTGGCGAATACGAAATTAGACTTGGCGAACCTGAAATTATTGGTAAGGTTTGCGTTATTGGCTCTAAGCTCGATGAGAAAAAGGTTAACGAACTTTTCTTTGGTTAAGGTGTAAAGATGGCTAGAACGTTTCCTGCAGTAATAATTAACGGAATTCTAGAAAGTGGCAAAACAACCTTTATAATTGATTCTCTTAAAAACGGGGATTTTGGCGATATTGGCAAGGTTTTAATAATATCAACTGAAGATGGCGAGATAGAATTTGATAACACAGAGCTTGCAAAATACAATGCAGTAGCCCACGTTGTTTCAAGCCCTGAAGATTTTACCGTTCAAAATATCAACGATTTAATAAGAATAAATAAGCCACACGCCGTTTTTTTTGAAATGAACGCAATGTGGGATTGGGAGAAACTTCAGTTTCCACCATATATTTTAATTGAACAAACTTTTACTATAATTGATGGAAGTTCGTTTAAATACTATTTTAACAATATGCGTCAAAAGTTTACCGATATGGTTAAAGAATCGGACGTTATTATTGTTAATAGATGTCAAAACAATTCGGAATTTGTAAATTATAAGCGTAATTTAAAGCTTGTAAACAAAGATGCAGTTTTACTTATGCTTGACGATGATCAAAAATCAATAAGTTTTGAAGAAGAATTGCCTTATAAACTGGGCGACGAAATGTTTGTTTGTGACGATGGCTACGGTGCGCTTTATATTGACACGTTTGAAAACGAAGAAAGATATAACGGAAAAATAGTTGAATTTAATTGTATGGCTGTTTTAAGTGATAGGTTGCCACCAAACACCTTCGTTGCTGGTAGACTTGCAATGACTTGCTGCGCAGATGATATTCAGCTTGTAGGACATTTGTGCGCTTCACAAAATCCTATAAAGCTTAAAAATAAGCAATGGATTCATTTAAGAGCAAGAATACACTATATGCGCGAATATCCAAATAGCCAACCGGAAATTATCTTAGAGCTTTTAAGATATGAAGAAATTGAAGAAATTGACGAGCCTATAGTATCTTTAGTATAATATTAAAAAACCCGCTGAAATTCAGCGGGTTTTTGTTTTACGTTTTATTCACTAAAATATTTGCCAGTTGATAAAAGCGAATATTTTAAAATGAAATAGATAGGCACGTTTAATGCTAAAACGAAAGGAAGTAAAATGTATGATGAAACTTCTTTAAAGTTGTTGAAATCAACTGATGCGAAAAGCGCTACGCAAAGAATAATAATTGCCATTTGGAACGTTATTATCAATGCAACGCCCATTGCGTCTTTAAACTGCGAAACTTCATCAACTAAGCGTTTAGGGCTTAACCGGTAAATAAATACAGTAATTATTGGGAAAATTGCTAAACAACCTAAGATAATAAGCTTAATTTCAGCTTTCCATTGCAAAATAGAAGAAAGCGCAAAATTTAAAACTAAGGCTTCTGCAAAAAGCAAAATAAAGAATAATAACGCGCTATTCATTCTAAGCTTGTTGATTAAAATGCCACTACCTGCAAATTTATTTGTGTTGTGCGAAGTTCTAATTTTAAAACCTTCACGGTTTGCCATAGCGTATAAGTCAGAAAAATCTGAAGGATCGTTATTTACGTGCTTTCTTTCAACTTTTTCTTCGGTGTGTTTTTCTGCTGTTTCGCTACGTAATTTTTCTAACTGTCTAGCTCTTCTTTCTTCGTCTTCTTCATACGATTTTACGTCGCCAGTTTGGTAAGATTCGAAATTAACTTGTTCAAATTGTGATTTTTCTTCAACAATTTCTTGAGATTCTTCTTTTTTAGGTTCTTTAGGTAAGATTGAGTTTAATATTTGTTTATATTTGTTTCTGTTTGATGGCGTATATTCTTCAACGATAAGTAAATCATCTTCTTCAGGAGCTTTTTCTTCGTAAACTTCCTTGCTTGTAGTTTCTTCTACAATGATTTCTTCATTTATAAATTCTTCATCGTTTGCAGGGGAGTCTTCTTGTAAAAACTGTTCTTCGCTTGAGATTTCTTCTTCAGTAGCGATGTTTTCAAACTCATCTTCATCAAGTTCAAAGCTAAACAATTCTTCCTTAGTCTTGTTCGAAAGACTTGAGTAATCTTCAACAAAATCGCTTGATTTATCTTCAATTATCTCAACTTTTTCATTTTCAACTTGGGTGAGTGGCTGTTCTTCAATAACTGTATTTTCAACGTTTTCCGTTTCAAGTTTTTTAAGTTCGCTATTTAAATCGTCTAAAACGCTTGCTCCTAAAACGTCAAAATAAGAGTCTTCAGGTTCTTCAGTTTCTAAGGTAAAATTATCTTTTGCTTGCTCAACTAAAGCCTTAAAAGTATCAAACTCATCTATTGTAGGCTCTACAGGTTTTTCGGCTGTAACTTCTGGTTGAGTAGGCTCGGCATCAATCAAATTATCGACTAAAGCCTTAGAAATAGACCATTGTTCACGGTTTTTATCAAGATATTTAGTTCCTTTTGGCGTTAAACTGTAATATTTACGTCTAATTCCGTCTAAAGCGCTAGAACGGTATTCTTTGATAAGACCTTGCTTCACGAGCCTTTGCATGGCGCTATAAAACGTGCCTTGCTTAATGCTGTATTGATTGTCAGACTTTTCTTCGATTGCAACGCGAATATCGTTTGAATCCTTGTCACCATCCGTTAAGGCCAATAAAATTACGGTATCAATTTGCCCACGTATCATTTCGCCTTTTAAAACGTCAGCCATAATAACTCCTAAATTAACTTAACATAGTTAAGTTCATCTTTTATTATAATAATTATAACATTTATAGATAATAATTGTCAATGCTTGTAAAAAAATAAAGTGCAAAAATATAATAAAATCTAAAATCCGTTATAAAATCTAACAAAACGTGAGAGATTACAAAATAGCAAATTGCCCTAAACCACTTCTCAAACGGCTTATCATTGCGTAAAACTTGTGTTTTGCGCAATGATAAATATTGAAGTGGGGTTGCATAAAATAACTTGAAATATTAGTGCACTTCTAAAATTTTTTTGTTTTTGATATACTTTTTCTATAAAATATGTTAAAATATTCTTATAAAAATAAGGAGATAAGTTATGGCAGATAAAAATAGTTACTACTCTACTAGAAATCAGCTTACTGATGAAAAAATTGAATTACTGCTACTAGACTTACCTACTTTTTGTATGGAGTTCATCTACGGCACTAGTAATAATACGTCTGCCCTAACAAGACTCAATTACGTGTATGATTTGCGCATATTTTTCAATTATTTATCCCAAATTAAAAAAATTGAGATAGAAAATATGAAGGTTTCTATACTTGATGAAATTACTGCATTTGATATAGAAAGGTTTTTAAACTATCTTTCAAGCTATAAATTTAACGGTAACCACCACTCTTGCGACGAAAGGGGCAAAGCTCGTAAACTTTCTACAATTAGAGCGCTTTGTAGGTATTTCTTTTCAAAAGATATGATAAAATCTAATATTCCTGCAAAAGTCCCTACACCAAAGATTCACGAAAAAGAGATTATTAGGCTTGAAGGCGATGAAGTTGAAAAGCTTTTAGATTACGCTGAAAGCGATACTGCATTTTCCGGTAGAAAAAACGCTTATCATAACAAGCTTAAAGTTAGAGATTTTGCGATATTATCGCTATTTTTGGGAACAGGTATACGTATAAGCGAGCTTGTTGGGCTAAACGTTGACGATTTTAATTTCTCCGAACTTAGTTTTCGTGTTACACGTAAAGGTGGTGATAGTGTTATACTCTATTTTAACGAAGAAGTAAGAGATGCTCTTTGTAAATGGCTTGATTATAGATATGATTTAAAAGAAATTGATAAAGATGAGCCTGCAATGTTTATTTCAATGAAAAATCAACGCATCTCTACCCGTGCCGTTCAGGTGCTTGTAAAGGATTATACTAAAGAAGTAACTCCACTCAAGAAAATTACTCCACATAAGCTTAGAAGTACGTTTGGCACAGACCTTTATAGGCAGACCGGTGATATATATGCCGTAGCTGATTTCTTAGGTCATAAAGACGTTAACACAACGAGAAAACACTATGCCGCAATTAGTCAAGATTCTAGAAGACAATCGGCAGGAATTGTTCAATTAAGAAAAAATCAAAACACAGATAACAATCAATAAAATTATGGATAATAACGATAATTTTAAAACTTTTTATGAGAAAGCATATTTGCTTTTTCCTATATTTAACGGGCGTGTAAGCGAGCTTGAAAGTAGATATGCCGAGCTTTGTGAACTTGTAAAAACTGCAGGCGCTGAAGTTGTTGGTTATGGCTTTCAAGTTCTTAGAGAAATATCCCCTGCTACAATTTTCGGCTCTGGCAAGCTCGAAGAAATGCGCGAAGAGATTAGGGAAAAGGAAGTTAACGTAATAATATTTGATGGTGACCTATCCCCTTCTCAAGCTCAAAATCTTTGTGATTTTTTTGACGGGATAAAGTTTATTGATAGAACTGCTCTAATTCTTGATATATTTGCCTTAAACGCTAAGACAAGAGAAGGTAAACTTCAAGTTGAACTTGCTCAACACGAGTATATTTTGTCAAGATTAAAGGGGCAAGGCGCAGCTCTTTCTAGATTAGGTGGTGGTATAGGAACTAGGGGCCCAGGTGAAACTAAACTCGAAACGGATAGAAGATATATTCGTCATAGAATTACTAACCTAAAGGAGCAACTTGAAGAACTTTCTAAAAAGCGCAAGGTTATGTCTTCTAAAAGAGATAGAACAAATACGTTAACTGTTGCTTTGGCAGGCTATACAAACGCCGGAAAGTCTACTCTTTTAAACGCTATGTCAGGTAGTGACGTTTTAGCTGAAGATAAACTTTTTGCAACCTTAGACCCTACTGCTAGAAAGGTGAAGATTAAAAATTTTAACGTTGTTTTAATAGATACCGTTGGATTTATTAAGGATATTCCTACTAAACTTATCAACGCTTTCAAGTCTACTTTAGATAGTGTAACTGAGGCAGATTTGATATTAAACGTTTGTGATGCTAGGGGCGATTGGGAACGTCAAAATGAAGTAACAGAAAGCATTTTAAGAGATTTAAATGCTAATTCGCCAATCATAAAAGTTTTTAATAAATGCGAAGATATCTGCGATTTTACAAATTATCCTACAAATGCGGTATTTATTTCGGCAAAAAATAAAATTGGTTTAGAAAAGCTAGAAGATGCCATTTGCAATGTGTTTGAAGATCATTTTATAAACTGCACTTTAAACCTTGATTTTTCAGAGCTTAACGAGTTTTATAAAATTAAAGACTTTTTAGAAAATTACGATATCGTATACGAAGAAGACAAAGTTAAAATTGATCTTTGCATTAAAAAAATCTATCTTTCAAAAATTTCAAATTTGACTAAATAAAGCATTGGAGTAACAATATGGAAATTAAAATGTCGACGCTAGAAAAATATTTATACGAGCGTTATAGTGGTTGGGCAAATGAACAAGGTCTGTTTCTTAAGCTTGTAGAAGAAATTGGCGAAGTTGCTGAAGTAATTAACATGAGAAATGGCAGTAAGCTAGCAGACGGTTCTGATTTAAGTAAAGCGCTTGGCGAAGAACTCTGTGATATGGTGCATTATATCGTTGCTATTGCTGCAATAAATAACATTGACTTAACTAAAATAATGATTGAAAAAGATAAGGTTGCATCTAAAAAATATAACCATGATACTAATTTAGAATCATATATATTAAACAATGATAAATAGTATAAAGCCCCACGCAAAAGCGTGGGGCTTAGTATTTACCAATTTTTACCTATATCTAATATATAATCAAAATAAGTCTTTTTGTCTATGTCTTCAAGAGAGATAACGTCAACTGACCTATATTCAACGTTATTTTTATAAACTCTAAGCTTACCTACAACGTCACCTTTCTTAACTGGAGCATTAACGTTAAAAGGTGAAAAGTCTATTTTAACGTCTTCTTTTAAATTTTTTTGTGAGAACATAAAGACGTCTTCTCTAGGCGCTACCTTGATGCTTGCTTTTGTAGATTTCTCTACTTTTACGTCTATTTCTAATGGCTTTGAGCTGTCAATAACCATCTTGTTTGTGAAGTTGTTAAAGCCGTAGTCAAGCATATTAGAAACTTCTGCAAATCTGCTCTTACTGTCTTGAGCGTTAATTACAACAGAAATAAGCCTTAAACTACCCCTTTTTGCCGTTGCAGCTAAGCAAAAGCCTGCTTCTTGTGTAAAACCTGTTTTACCACCGTCGCATCCGTCGTAGAATTTTACAAGTTTATTTGTGTTTGTAAGCCCCGTTACTCTTTCTCCGTGTTTAATTTCATCTATCCATATATTTGAATAGCTAAAATAATCTTTGTGTCTAATTAGTTTAGAAAGCATTATGGCAACGTCGTATGCGGAAGAATATTGCGTTGGCTTTGGTAGACCTGTGCAATTTGAAAACAGCGTATCTTTTAGCCCCCACTCTCTACATTTGTCGTTCATTGCTTGAACACAAGCTTCTTCTGTGCCAAAAAGTCTTTCTGCCATAGCAACCGATGCGTCGTTTGCCGATGCAATAATAATACTTTTAATTAAATCACTTGCTTTATATTCTCTTCCCGCTTCAAGAAAAACTTGCGAGCCACCCATTCCACTAGCTGTTTGGCTTATCGTAACGTTCTCATCTAAAGAAAGTTCGCCTTTATCTATTGCTTCGTAACAGAGATTTAAAAGCATAATTTTCGTCATGCTCGCTATAGGTAGGCGCTTATTTTCGTTATTTGCAAAAATAACCGTATTGTTGCTTGTTTCTATTAAAATCGATGCTTTTGCTTTTGGCGTAATATTTTGATTTGCTTGCGCGCTAAAGCTTTTTACTGGCGCAAAAACTGTTATTGCTATAATTAATACAAAAAATAACTTTTTCATGATAACTCCTTAAAGGTATTTTTTGCAAGATAAAGTTTTTTATTCAAAATAATAGATTTATTGGCCTAATAATAGTAATCATTATAAAAACTAAATAAATTGAAGCAACGAGCGTAAATAAAATGCTAATAAAGGCATTTTTAGTGGCTAAAATCAATCGTGATTTAAGATTGCATTTTGAGTTTTTATAATTTAACACGCTTGCAACAATTAACCCCGCAGTAATTATTAAATTAACAGGCAAAGTTAGAATTATAGATATTATAACGCCAGAAATGCCCGAAATTGAATAAAAAATAACAAAGGCTGTTCCTAAAACAATACCCCTATATAAAACAATTATTGAAATAAATGCAATGCAATAGACGTTGAGTCCTAGCAATATTGTAATTAAAGAAAGTAAAAACCCTGCAAAAAAGCATTTAAAAAATGCAGACGTAAAAGAAACGTTGCTACTAAAAATTATTACGTGATAATTATTAGCGTTTGCATATAATATCGATTGTGAAGGCGAACTTCCTAAAAAGAAAACCCCAAGAATTATGCCAAGCAAATATATGCTGAAAAATATTAATAGTTTATTCGTATTCTGTTTTAAGTAATTTACATTGCTTGTTGCAAAAGTGTTCATAAATAAACTCCATAGATTACTCTATGTGTGTTTATTTATAAAAATGTCAGTTTTTAAGCATGTTTTGAATTGATATTCCAAATCCTCTTGTTGGGTCGTTTAAAAACACGTGTGTAACTGCGCCTACAATTTTACCATCTTGTATAATTGGGCTACCACTCATGCCTTGTAAAATGCCTGAAGTTACTTCCAGTAGGCGTTTATCTTTGATTTTAATTACAAAATTTTTGTTTTCTTTGTTCTTTTCGTCTATTTTAACTATACAAATCGTGTATTCCATCGGCTTTATACCGTCTATACACGTTATAATTCGTGCTTTCCCCATTTTTGCCGAGCCGATTACCATTTTAGAGAATTTTTTAAAATTATAATTTTCATCGGCTTTACCGTAAAGTCCTGTGTTTGTGTTTTTGCACAAGCAACCGATTTTTCTATCATCAATAAAAATCCCTTTTAACTCGCCTGCTTTTCCTTTTTCGCCAACCGTTAATCCGATTATTGAACATTCGTATGCTTCACCCGATTTTAAATTTAGCATATTTTGATTTTCAGTAATAATCGGATGACCTAATGCGCAAAATTCTCCATTTTCTTTAAAGTACGTTATTGTTCCAATTCCGTTTAAATCTTCTCTTAAGAATAAGCCTAATTTATAATTTCCGTCTTTATCTTGTTTTGGCGTTAATAATTTTACTATTGTTTGCCCTTTTCTAACAACTGTTATTTCTAAAGGCTCGCCTTTTGAATTTGCTAAAACTTTAGAAATTGAATTCGAGTTTAAAATTTCATAATTGCCAATTTGGGTAATTATGTCGCCAATTTTTATATCAATATCCTTAGCTGGTGAAAATTTGCCATTTTCGGTAATAATTTCGCTAAGTCCTATAACTTCTGCGCCACTTGCTCTAACGACAAAGCCTGCAGGTATGCCTGCTACGTAAACCGACGCAGATGCTAAAGCTGTAGTTGGCGATATATAAAAGGTTAAAATTGCAGTAAAAATGCAAATTAACACAAGTAACTTTCTTTTAAAGCTCATAAATCCTCCATTGATTTCAAGTTGAGTATGAGCAAAATAAATTTTGTTATACAAAAAAATACACCTCAAAGCAATTGCCCTAAGGTGTATTAAATTTAATTTAAGATTTGTAGCGCTTTGCGTTTTCTATCATATCTAGAGCGTGCAACCTTGCAGGCTCGCTATCTTTTGAACCACCAATAATTCTAACGATTTCATCAATTTTGCGTTCAGTAGATAATTTATTGATTTGAGTGTGAGTTTTTTCTCCGTCAGTAAACTTCTCAATTGCAAACGAAACGTCTGAATATGCACAAATTTGTGGCAGATGAGATATTGCAATAACTTGAACGGTTTTTGAGATATCTATAAACTTCTCTGCAACGGTTTCGGCTGTTTTGCCACTTATACCAACGTCAATTTCATCAAATATATATGTAGAAACTTCTTGATATTCGCAAATAATTGCTTTAAGTGCAAGCATAAATCTACTCATTTCGCCACCGCTTATTATCTTAGAAAGTGGCTTTGTTGGCTCACCTAGGTTTGCTGAGAAAGCAAACTCGATTTCATCATTGCCGTTTTCGTGATAAGGAGCATCTAAGATAGGCTCTCTATTTAAAAAACTTACTTCAAAGCTTGCATTTTTCATTCCAAGCTCTGTTAAATGGCGTAAAACTCTTTGAGAAAGAATTTTTGCACTATCTTTTCTAACTGCTGTTATTTGCTTATAACACTCGTTAAGCTCTTTTAATTGTTTTGACTTTTCTATTGAAAGTTTTTCGTATTCGGCATCAAAATTGATAAGTTTTGTATACTCTTCTTGAGCTTTTGTTAAAAACTCAAAAATTTCTTCTACGCTTGAGCCGTATTTTTTCTTAAGCGATTTAATTTTGTCAAGTCTGTCTTCTATGGCATCGGCATCGCTTTCAGAAAAATCAATTTCGCCAAGATAATCATCGGCAAGATAGCCAATGTCGGTGATTTCTGAAGAAACTTCTTTAAGCCTTGTAAACAATTGCTCGTATTTTTCATCAATAGAAGATATTTGGTTAAGGCTGCGAATAGCTTCGCTGAGCATGTCCGATATGCAGCCGTCGTTTAAAACTGCGCTTTTAGCATTTGAAAGTGATTGGGCGATTTTTTCTGAGCTCTGTATCTTCTTTCTTTTAATTATAAGCTCATCTTCTTCGCCTTCGACTAAATTTGCGCTCTCTATTTCATCAATTTGAAATTTTAAAATATCAGCTCTTATCGCTCTTTCTTGCTCACTTCCACCAAAATTTGAAAGTAAATCATCAGTTTGGTTTAATTTTTTGCAAATTTCGTGACACTTTTCTTTTAGCGAAATTAAACTTTTGTCTGAAAACTTATCTAAAACCTTAAGTTGTTCAGATTTTTTCATAAGCGAATAATGGTCGCTTTGTCCGTGCACGTCAACTAATGTTGAAGTAACTGCTCTAAGCATGCCGAGCGTAAAAGTTGCGCCGTTTACTCTTATAACGCTTTTTGAGTCTTGCGTAAATCTACGGCTAACGATAATATCATCTTCAACTTCAACGCCTAAATCGCTTAAAACTTCTTTTGTAGCACTATTTTCGCTTACGTCAAAAACAACTGATGCAAAGCACTCGTTTTCGCCGTGGCGAATCATAGACTTATCTGCTTTAGCGCCTAAAACAAAGTTGATTGAGTCTACTATAACGGACTTGCCTGAGCCTGTTTCGCCTGATAAAACGTTAAGTCCTTTTTCAAAATCTATGATAGCGTGATCTATAAGCGCTATGTTTTTCAGTTCTAGACTTTTTATCATATTATAATAAGTTTGTTAAAATTCTCTTTGCGTCTTTTGCGTCTTCATCTGTTTTTGTAACGATAATTATAGTATCGTCACCTGCAACGCTACCCACAATTTCAATAAGGTTAAGGTTGTCAATAACCGCGCCTGCAGCGCTAGCATTACCAACTAACGTTTTAACGACTACGATATTCTTAGCTACGTCAATCTTAGTTACGCAGTTTTTAAAAAGGTTTGCTTGCTTAGATTGCTCGCTTAAAGTGTCGTTTTGCATTAAAGCGTATTTATATTTTTTTGTTTTACCAGAAATTTTTATTAAACCTGATTCTTCAATATATCTAGAAACCGTTGCTTGTGTTTCGTTTAGATTTAATGAATTTAAAATCTCAACAACTTCTTCTTGAGTGTCGATTTCTTTTGAAGATATAATTTCTAAAATTTTATTATGTCTATCAATTTTTTTCATTTATTTACCCAATTTCCTAATTAATCTGTTAAAGAAATCTTCGCCACAGTCTATGATTTTCAATGTTTTTTGATGTTTTTCAACTGTGACAACGTCGCCAACTTTTAATCTTTTTACACCCCTACCGTCAACGCTTAATACGCTACTGCAAGAGTTCTTCATAACTGATACCGACACCTTTTTATCATCTCTAAAAACAATTGGTCTTGTATAAAGAGAGTGTGAACAAATTGGCGTTGCTATAAAAGAGTGAAGGTCTGGCGTTAAAACTACGCCCCCTGCAGATAAAGAGTAAGCCGTTGAGCCTGTTGGCGTTGAAATTATAATGCCGTCTGAACTAAGCTTATATACGGAATTTCCGTCAATTGCAAAGTCAAGCTTAGAAACTACGGTGTAATCATTAGTAATTTTTGCTCGCTCAATAACTGCGTCGTTAAGCGCAAAAAACTTTTCTCCGTCAGACGTTGTTATGCAAAGAGCCGTTTTTTCAGTTACTTTAAAGTTGCTGCCAACAATCATTTGCACGGCGCGAGCGACGTCGTTTTCTTCAAAACTGCTCAAAAAACCAACTGTGCCTACGTTGATTGCTAAAATTGGAATATTATTTTCGGTTGCGTATTGCGCGTTGGCAAGTATTGTTCCGTCGCCACCTAATACTGCAATCAAATCTGGAAGATTGCTAGACGTTTTGTCAAGGTCAAAATATTCAATTTTTTCATTCTCTAAAAGCTTTTTAAACGTAGCAACTATTTCGTTATAGTTTTTGTCAGCTTTTTTAGGATTGTAACAAATTGCAATTTTCATAATAAAAAAAGTTAAAAGTTTATTTTGTAATTTATTAAATTAAATTTTCTATTGTAGTAAATTTAATATGTTGTGCTTGTGATTTTGAAAGGAATAATAGATATTCTCTATTTTTATCTTGCTTAATTGGAGCGTTAGTAAAGTTTATTGGAGAAAAACCAATTGTCGTTGCAAAATCTAAAATTTTCTTTACACAATTAGTTCTCGCTTTTTTATCTGTAACTATTCCGTTTTTATTAAGCTCTTTTTTGCCACACTCAAATTGGGGTTTTATAAGCACGATTGCAAATCCATTTTCCTTTAAAACAGAATGAATTTGAGTTAAAACGTATGTAAGAGAAATAAAACTAACGTCGCAAACGACACCGTCAACAAGTTCGCCAAGTGTTTGCTCGTTTAAGTTTCTTGCATTAAAATTATCAATTACGACAACTCTATCATCATTTTTAAGTTCGCAAGAGAGCAAACTCTCGCCTACGTCTATTGCAAAGACTTTTTTAGCGCCGTGCTTTAAAAGACAATCTGTAAAACCACCCGTGCTTGCGCCAACGTCTGCAAAAGTAAGTCCATTTGCCGAAAATTTAAAATCTTCAAAGGCTTTTTCTAACTTGTAACCACCGTTAGAAACAAAGGTTTGAGCAGTTATGATAATTTCAATTTTATCAGTTTCTTCAACTTCAAGCGACGCCTTTTTAACAGGTTTACCGTTTACAAAAACTTCGCCCCTTGTTATTGCTTCAGATGCTTTTGTTCTAGATGAATATTTATTGTTTTGATATAAATACGTATCAATTCTCATTAATTCTATCCGTAATTTCTTGTATAAAAGATTGTAAAAATCCAGTATTATCAAGCGATTTTGCAATTTCTTGCGCTTTTTCTTTATAGGTGTTGATAAGCTCAACTGCTCCGCTTAAGCCGTATGCCTTTACGCTTGTAAGCTTGTTTGCCTTTTCATCTTTGCCAATAGTTTTACCAAGTGCGACTTCACTACTTAAAACGTCTAATACGTCATCTGTAAATTGAAACAATAAACCACTAACGTAGCCAAATTCTTTAGATAATTCAATTTTAGACTTATCACATAAAATAGACGCTATTAAAAATGGCGCAGTTAAAAGCTTGCAGGTTTTTAAATCGTGAATTTTTAAAAGTGTTTCTACGCAAGTTTCAGAGTTTTCGTTTTCTATGTCGGTTTGTTGTCCAGAAAGCATTCCCCTATAGCCAGAAAGCTCAGCCAAAGCCTTTAACGCGTTTACGTGCTTTAAACTTGAGCAGTTTTCAAGAGAATGCTCAAAAGCAAAATTCAAAAGCGCGTCGCCTGCTAAAATTGCAGTAGCTTCGTTATATTTAACGTGGCAAGTTGGTTTACCCCTTCTTAAAACGTCGTTATCTAAAGCTGGCAAATCATCGTGCACGAGCGAATACGTGTGTATGCATTCAAGCGCTAAACTAAAAGGTAAAACTTCGTTTAAATCGCCGTTTAAAATATCTGCAAATGCAAGCATTAAGACTGGGCGAATTCTCTTGCCACCTGCAAAAAAGCTGTATTTCATTGCGCTTGCAAGGTTGTTTTCGCTCTCTACTGTGGAAAAGACCTTTTCGCTATATTCATTGAAAAGGTCGAGATATTTGTTGTATGTAGTTTTATACTCTACGTTTTTCATTGTTAATTCCTGCAAGATAGGTGTTGTATAAAAGCATAGTTATAGTCATAGGACCAACGCCACCCGGAACAGGTGTTATATAGCTTGCCTTTTTGCTTACGCCTTCAAAGTCTACGTCGCCGTAGATTTTGCCATCTACTCTATTTATACCAGCATCAAGAACAACCACGCCATCTTTTACCATATCTTCTGTAATTAAGTGCTTTTTACCAACTGCGCAAACTAAAATGTCTGCATTTTTAGTAAAATCTGCAAGATTTGGTGTTCTACTATGGCAAGTTGTTACCGTGCAGTCTTTATTTAAAAGCATAAGTGACATAGGCTTGCCTACGATATTACTTCTGCCAACGACAACAGCGTGCTTGCCTGCAAGTGGTATATTGTAGTGCTCTAAAAGCTTAATCATACCAAATGGCGTGCATGAAAATAACGCGTCGTTTTTAAAAAGTGTCAACTTACCTACGTTGCCGTCAGAAAAACCGTCAACGTCTTTTTCCGGTGGTATAAGCATCAATGCTTTTTGACTATCTAAGTGCTTAGGAAGTGGAAGTTGAACTAAAATACCAGTTACGCCATCATCGTTAACTCTGTCTAAAATTGCTTTTTCAAGCTCTTCTTGAGTGGTATTTTCGTCCATTTTAACGGTTTCTGATAAAATGCCGACTTCTGCGCAACCCTTTGCTTTATTATTTACGTAAATTTCAGATGCTGGGTCGTTGCCAACGATTATAACTGAAAGTTTAAATTGTATTCCCTTATCGTTCGCTTCTTTTATTTTAATACTCAACTCTTCACGAATTGTTTTAGAAACGAGTTTTCCATCTATAATTTGCACGTTACACCTCAAGACTCTTTTTAAGTGATGCAAGTACTCCGTTTACGAAATTTAAGCTTTCTTCTGTAGAATACTTTCTTACTAAAGATAAAGCTTCGTCTATAGAAACGATGCTTGGAATATCATCAAAATATTTAAGCTCGCATACTGCTATAACAAGCGCGCACTTGTCCGTTGAGAATATACGCTCGAATTTATATCCTGTTGAAAAAGCAGAAATCAAGTCGTTAATCTCTTGCTTATGCTCTCTAATCGTAGTCAATAATTGATTAGCAAAGATGATATCTTCGTTATTTAAGTTTTGTTCAGCGAATATAACCTTGTCAAACTCTGTATCAGTTTCGCCTGAAAATAGCTCGGCAAAAAGAATTTTATATACTGCTTCTCTAGAATCTTTTCTCATTTTAACCTCGTAAAAACTGTAGAATGCTATATCACAAAAATAAAACCGCAACAGTCCGCCTATTTAGCGAACTATTGCAGTAAAATAAAATCAATCGTTTACAACGTGTTCTTCTAAAAACTTAACGCCGTTTACTTTTACGTCGATATTGCCGATTTTATATTTAGACATAGACTCAACGCTATGCTTTATGTTTCTTTGAATGTTGTAAGCAACGTCTGGAATGCTATAACCATAGCATACGTCAACGTTAACGCTAACGTCGATAGTTCCGTTTGGAGATACGCTTACTTTAATACTGTCAGAGTTTGTTTTAGCGCCTTTTTTCTTGTTTTGAATTGCAACGCCTTCAATATCTTCAACAGCAAGGCGAACTATGCCCTTAACTATGCCAACGTTATATACGATTTTACCTTTTGATTCGTCTGAATTGTGCTTATAAACAGTCATTTCACACCTCAAAGTTACTTTATACTGTTATTATAACACATATTGATTAATTTGAAAAGTGTTTTTACGAAATTGCTTGGATATAAACGTTATCTGGCGTAGCATTTATTTCATCGTTACAGATAGAATATATCAAAACTGCGTCGTCTTGGTCAAAATTAGAATCTTTAACGATAATGCTAACGTTATCAGACGTCATACCAATCGTTACTGCAACGTCTTCATAGCCCTTTGCTTTGATAAGATTTTCTAAAAGGTTTTCTTGCTCCATAATAGTTGTGAGTTTAATTTTCATTTCCATAGCTTCTTTCTTTTCTTCAGAGCCGTCTTCGCTAGATGCAATAATTTCGTTTATTTGTGCAAGCTGTTGGTTTCTTGAACTATTTCTTGTTGTTCTAACTTCAGTAAAATAGCTTGCAGTTGGTGTTACTTCGCCGTTTGCTGAAGTGATTGATGATGAAAGGGCGAAATTCAAAACGGCCGTGGTTACGAGTAATGCAATTAAGCAAGATAAAATAATAACTTTTTTCTTTTTTGACATAGTTTAGTCTCCTTAAAATTTTTATTGAATAATTATCCTTACTTTATCGCAAGGCACGTCTAGCATCATTGTTACAACGTCTAATACGGACATTCTTACGGCTAAAGAGTCCGAGCAGTTGCAAATTACTACTACACCTGCTATTTCGGGATAAATTTCACCTAAAACAATTGGTTTTCCGTTTACCAAAACTGGCGAAGAATCGTTTGTTTTTTTACCGTCTTCTTCTGAAATTTTAACGTCTTCTGCAATTATAGTTCGTATTCCTTCGAAAACGGTTATCGTCACGGTTGCGCTTTTAACACCGTCTATTTTTTCTATGCTCTTTTTAAGCTTTTTTTCAGTTTGCAAAACGTAGCTTTCGGTGCTTGTTAAGCTTGTTTGTTCGCTATTTGCAGATTTTATCGACGTAAAAATAATGGCGACAAGTAAAATCGCAATTATTACGTATTCTGGTTTAAGTTTTAATTTCTTTATTGATTCAAACATAAATTTGCACCTTTTTAGGGTCTAATCCTAAAATGTTAGCTACGTAATTTTTAATTACGTTATTATTTATATGCGAGTTTTCTTCAGGAATAACTAGATTACTCAAAAATATTTGAACGTTTACAATTTGCATGTCGTTTAATTCGACAATAATCTTTTCTGCTACTAAATCGTTGTTTAAAAGTTGATTTTTATAAACTGTTTGATAGTAGAGTTCAAGCCTATCATCAAAATAAGTGTTTAGATAACTTGTATCTATTATTGTTTGTTGCTCGCTTGATGTAATAGTAAAGGTAAACTCTTCATTGTTTTTTGTGCTAAGTGGCTTTATCATAACGACTAAAAGCGTTAGGCTGAAAACTGTGCTTACAACGGATTTTAGTTTTTTTTGTGGCAAAATTAGTTCGGTTAGGGCAATTAATATTGAACAAATTACTATTGAAATTATATATGACTTCATTTTAAAACATCATCTGCGAAGAACAGATAGCGAGAATTATTATAACTATATACATTAAAGACACGATTATAACCGATGCGATGGCAAAGTTTATTGCCGAGCAAACCGAATTTATAAACGATACTACTCTCACGTCGTTTAATGGTTCTAACACGGCGTTAACAAGTTTTAAAGATAAAGAAATGCTAACTATTTCAATAATTGGCGATAAAACCGTTCCAAAAATTATTATAATAGCAAGCCCACCGAGAGCGTTTTTTACTAAAATGCCTGATGCTAGTATTAAATCTAAACCATCTCTTAGTATGCCACCAACTACAGGAACAGAACTGTTTACGGTATATTTTAGTGCTCGCATCGAAATTCCATCGTGTATATTAGCATTTAACCCCCTAACTGTTAAAAATAAGGAAAATACAGTTGAGACAAGACCAATAATCCATTTTAAGGTTGATGAAGAAAATTGTATTAGACCGTTTAGTTTTACGCTTTTGCATACGTTTGTTACAACGCTTAGCGCAAGCATTCCTAATACTACGGGAAAAACTATTTTATTTATTAAAATCACAACGAAATCTGTAATAAATAGCATTGACGGGTTGTAAACTGCAACTGAAGACGTGTTGCCTGTTACAGTCATAAGAGTTAGCATTATAGGAAAAATTGCCTGAACTATTTTGCCGGTTTTTTCTATCGTATCTTTTGATTGATTGATAAGCGTGTATGCTACTGCTACGATAATTGAAACTATAATTGTATAACAAGCAAAAAAGCTTATTTCATAGACTCCCCCACCAAGCCGTTGTGGTTTTATTGCGTTTATTATAGCGCATATTAAAAGAAGGAAGAAAATTGTTATAAAAGTTGGTAATTTTTGCTTAATTCCACTAAAAAATACGTTTAAAATATAATTTGAAACTGAATTGAACGACGTGTCCATTTCGCCTTTAAGCATTTTTTTTAGTTGCTCTTTTAAAGAAGCGTTGCCTATTATTTCGCTAGGTATGTTGTCGATATACTTTTCTAACTCAGTTAGGTCTATGCTTTCTATTAAATTGTCAACTTCATTTTCTACGCTTGATTCTTCTTGGCTTTCTTCAGCTTGCGCTGTTGTTGAGCTAAAAGAAAAAGGAAGTAGCAAAATTAAAGCAAAAAGTAACGCCAGTTTTTTCATAATAAACTAAGTATTGTTGAAATTAACGTTTCAATAATTGGAGCTGAAATTGTTAAAATAACTATTTTACCTGCAAAAACAACCTTGTCTGCAATGCTTTTAATTCCAAAATCTTCTATTGTTGATGCGGAAAATTCAACCAAATAAGATATTGCCATTATTTTAATTGCAAGTTTTAAAACGTTGCCGTCTACGTAAGAATTTGAAGAAAGACCTTTTAAAACCTTTAAAAAATCGGTTACAAAACCTAGCGTCATACTAAGTAGAATTATGCCAGAACAAACTGTAAGTGGCATTGCTAGATTAGAATCGGTGCTTTTTAGGTAGACTATCACAAAAGAACAAATAAGTCCTACGGCAATTATTTTATACAGTTCCATCAGTATAGGCTAAATATATCTCTAATCGTATTGAAAAGGTCGGCGACCATACCTATAACTATTGTTAGAACAATTACTAGGCCTGCTAGGCTAACTAATGTTGCAATATCATCTCTATCAGATTTTTTTAAAACTTGACATATTACGGTAATCAAAATACCAATCGCCGCAATTTTAAATATAATTTCTACGTTCATAATATTATTATAAAAATTGCCATTCCTACGGCAAACCCCAGTTTTTGACCTAAATTTGAAAATCTACTGCTTTTATCTGTGATTTTTTTAAGTTTTTCTTTTATAAGTTCTTCAAAATATAGTATGTTTTCCATTTCTGCATCAGTATTTCCTTTGCCTAAGTTAGTAAAATAATCGTCTATAAATTGCTTGTCTTCTTCGTTTGCCCATAATGGATAATACAAGTCGAAAACGTTTAAAGAATTAGCAGTAGAACACTTAAAACTATTGAGAGTTGCTTTAAAATCTTGATTATTTGTTGTAAAATCTAATAAGTTTAGTAAATTGTCATGCTTAAACATAAGATTTTGCTTTAGTTGCAGGTTAAATTTTGCTAGGCACTCGTAATACTTAACTGACTTAGAATATTTTATTGTGTAACCCTTTCCAAACGACGTGCAAGTTAAAATTATTGCTATGCCTATAAATAGTTTAACCAATCTTTTTCACCATATATTTTATCAATTCTAAAACTATTAAGAGAAAGTATGTAATCAAATGTATTAGTTTTGATAATCTTAGATAAATTCTGCTTTTTTAAAAGGTTTTCTATGTTGTCTGCGTGCGCAGACGCTATTACTTTTACCCCTGAATTTCTTGCAAACTCTACTCCTTGGCAATCGTTATTAGACATAATCTCATCGCATACAATAACGTCTGGATTATATGCCCTAACGCCGTTAAAAAAGCCAAATTTCTTGCTTGAAAATCTTAAAACGTCTGCATTTTTGCCAAGGTTAAAAGCCCCACCACCGCCAAGCTCATCTCTTTCATCTATATACAAAACGTTTTGATTAAAACTGTCACTATATGCTCTTCCTAGATCCCTAATATAAGTTGTTTTGCCGTGAAAAGGCGGAGAAAAAATTAAACAACTTTTGGGCTCATTAACCGTTTTAACGAAATCTTCACTACAGCCATAAACGTAATTTGGCAATCTTATAATTATTGAAGAGAAATTTTTGATAGATTTAACTTCATCTTCAGAATATATAATTTCGCCACAAAGACCAACTCTTTCGCCATTAATTGAAGTTATAAACCCGTTTTTAAGGCTAGATTCTACGCTAAAAAGCGAGTGATTACAAAGGCGCAATATTATTTGCTCTAAATCCTTTTTGCTAACCGAATATTTAATTTCTTTACATTGAACGTTTAATCCGTTATTCCCTTTAACGATAACTGGCTTGTCTACACGTATTCTTACTTCATAAACGCTTGCAAAGCAACTTAAAACGCTTTGTTTTAGTTGCGTAGGCAGAAAGTCTAACATACTTGTCCCCCTTCTTCTTTGTTATATTATATTTATTAAAACTAAAAAATAGAACAACAAAAAAAACGCCCGAAAATTTCGAGCGTTTTAAAATAGCGTTATATAGTTATTCTTTATTATCTAAAGTTGAAAAGTTTGTGCCAATAACGTCTTCTACCGGCATAGAAAAGCAGATTCCCCTACCTAACGTGTTAAGACCTGCAGTTTCTATAATAGACTTCATAATGGCAACTTTGTTTTTAATTTCGGTTAAAATTAAAACAACTTCCTTTTCTTGTTGAAGAGTAAGCCCAAAAAGCTTTTCTACGTTATGGTCGCCTGTTCCCCTTGCATATAAGATTGTGCCACCTTTTGCTCCTGCTTCTCTTGCCGCTTCCATTAAATCTGAAGCGTAGTCTTTGTTTATAATTGCTACTATTAATTCAAAGTTGCTCATAATTTACCTCCCGAAAGGTTCATTCCGCTTAATATTTGTAAGGTTGCAGGGCCGCTAACGCTTGTTATTGGTAAAGTGAAAGCTATGCCGTTACCCTTCCTTAGAATATCGAAATCTTTAGTTAAAATCTCTTTAACCTTTAAAACCGTGTCTTCTGTTACAGTTGAAAAGACTATGCTTTTTTCTGTATGACCTACGCCAAGAACGTCTAAAAACTCAGATTTTGCCGTTCCTTCTGCTCTAAAAACGTGTGGAAAGTTTATGCCAACCTGTTCTAGTTTAGATAAAAGTTTATCGGTTTTATTTCTGTCAATTATAATCATCATTACCTTTAATATGCTTTTTGACATAAACTATTCCCCCTTGTTTAAATTGTTTCTACGCTTCATACAACGAACGAGCTCTGCTCGTTTATTGTTAAGCTCTTGTTTTAATACGTCAATTTCAGTTTGAAGAGTTTTAATTCTCTCATCAATGCCTTCTTTAAATAAAGATTTTGCTTTTGCTGGGTCAGAAAGAATATCAAGATCAATAATTTCGCCTTCATGCGTAAGCATATCTGCAAAATACGTGCTTGCAACTCTCTTTTGGCGTGACATTTTAATATTGTAAATTACGCCGATTATTTGTATTGCAAGAAGTGGCGTCATGGCAACTAAAGCTACAACGCCAAACGTTTGAGTAACGCCTGCGCTTCCACTTATAATATACGAAGCGCCTGCTGTAAAAGGTAGTAAGAACGTTGCCGTCATCGGTCCTGACGCTACGCCACCAGAGTCAAACGCAATACCTGTGAAGATTTCTTGAACGATAAAGGTCATTGCAAGGGCTATTGCATAACCCGGAACAATAATCCATAATAAGTTTATTTTCGTTATAACTCTAAGCATTGCTAGACCAACGGCAAGCGCCATAGCAAGCGCAAGCGTAAAAAGCATGCTTTTAGAACTTATAACTCCTTCTGTTACGTCTTCTACTTGGTTTGCAAGAACGTGCACTGCAGGCTCGGCAAAGGTTATAAATAAGCCTACAAGCATACCTATCGGTATAATAAGCCATTTGTTTGAAATAGCTAAAGCCTTACCTATATATTCGCCTGTAGGGATAAACCCTGCGTTTACACCTGTGAAGAAAAGCGATAAGCCGAGTAAAGAATAAACAAGGCCTACGATTATTTTTATAAGTGTTATAAAATTTAATTTTAAGGAAACAAATTGGAATATTAAAAAGAAAGCTATTATTGGGGCGAGCGATTTTAAAACGTTTAAAAGCTCGTGTGGTATAAGCTCGAAATAATAAGCTAAAATTTGGCTAAAAGACGTATAATTTGCTTGCGCATAGCCTTCGCTAATTGGCGACGTGCCATTTAATAAGCCTACGACTAAAACCAATAAAATAGGACCTACAGAACAAATACCGATCGTGCCGAATTCGCTATCTTCTTGACCAGAGCCACCTAAAACGCCTGTAATACCAGAGCTTAAAGCAATGATAAACGGAACTGTAATTGGACCTGTTGTCACTCCACCAGAGTCAAAAGAAAGTGCTATTATTCCGTCGTTTAAGAAATAAGCTACTAAAACTACCGTAAATAATGCGCCGTATAGAACTAGGAGTAAATATTTAAGCTTAATTCTAAATAAGATACGTATTATAGCGACAAGCATAAATAGTCCTATGCCTATTGCAATTATATAAGTTAAGCCCTTAACTCTAGATTGCGATTCTAAAACTGCTAAATCTGGCTCGGCAATTGTGATTATAACGCCTAAAATAAAGCTCATCAGTAAAATATACCAAATTTTACGGCTTTTTGTTACTTTAGAACCGATATTTTCGCCAATTGGAGTCATTGCCGTATCTACACCGAGCGTGTAAAAGCACATACCAAAGGTTAAAAAGACTGAGCCTGTAATAAACGATATTAAGTTGAAGTTGCTCATAGGGGTTGTTAAAAAGTTAATAACAACGACAATGAGCGATATTGGGAGAACTGAAAATACAGATTCTCTCAACTTCTTTATGAAAATACCGTTCAATTCAAATATGCCTCCAGTCTATAAATTGGTTTACCCTGTGATGAGAAAAGTTTTTCGTATTCCGTTTCAACGTTACCTTCAAAATCGGAATTGTGCAAATCAAGTGATACGTTTTTAATTTTAAAGCCGTTTGCGCTTAATGATTCTATAGAGAATTCAAAAAAACCTTGATTATCTGTTTTTAAATGAATTTCGCCGTTTTCTTTTAAAAGAGTTTTGTAAATTGATAAAAACCTATGGTAAGTAAGCCTTCTGTTTTTATAGGTATGCTTTGGATAAGGACAAGAAAAGTTAAGATAAATTCTTTCAACTGAACTATTTGGTATAAAGCAAGGTAAATTTTCTGCCGAACAGTTTAAGAATTTGCAGTTTAAAGGTTTTTCAATCTCTGCCCTTTCGCATGCCGAAAGAATTACGTTACTAATTTTTTCAACAGCAATTAAATTTACGTCTTTATTTAATTTAGCCGTTTCTAAAGCAAATTGACCTTTACCGCATCCAATTTCAAGCCAAAGTGGATTATCGTTTTCAAAAATTTCGTTCAAATTGAAAACGTTAATTCTCTCTTCTTTTGACTTTTGGTAAAATTCTTCGCCTTCAACATAGAGCAAACTATTCGTGCAGGCGGAAAGCCTTGTTTCAAGGTTGCTTTTTCTACGCATTCTCATAATTTTATTCTATTCCTTGTGGTAAAATTCGCATTTTTTATATTATAACATAAATTTATAATATAATCAAGTTTTAAATTTTCGCAAATATGAAAATTATATAAAAAAATAAATAAATGCGCCTAGTTAAAATCTGTGTTTTAATTGGCGCACTTATTCGCTAAATTTGTGATTTAAATTGATTGATAATTTTATTCTCAATTCTCGAAACTTGCACTTGAGAAACCCCAAGTTCTTTTGCTATTTCACTTTGAGTGTTATCTCGATAATATCGCATAATAATTATTTTCTTTTCTCTTGGTGGTAAGCTTTCAATCATACTTTTTAGTAAAATTTTGTCTACCATATCGTCTTCTTTTTCATTTGAAGGTATTTTATCTGCTAATTCGTTAGATTTATCGCCGTCTTTATCGTCTATAGGTTCAGACAACGAAAGCGGTGCTTTGGCGCTATCTATCGCTAAAATTACGTCTTCTTTTTCAATACTTAACGCTGAAGAAATTTCTTCAATTGACGGTGAATTGCCAGTTTTATTTGTATATTGTTCTACAAACTTACTTATTGCAAAAGCTTGTGATTTGATAACCCTAGAAACTTTTATAGCTCCATCATCGCGAAGAAATCTTTTAATTTCGCCAATTATCATTGGAACTGCATACGTTGAGAAGACAACGCCAAAGCTTTCATCAAAGTTTTTAATTGCTTTAAGAAGTCCAATTGATGCAAGTTGAAATAGGTCGTCGTATTCAACGCCCTTTCCTTTAAATCTTCTAATTATGCTCTTTAATAGTAAAACGTTACTTTCTAAAACCTTTGTTTGTGCATCTTTATCTCCATTTTTTGCTTTGCTTACGTAAAATAAAGTCTCTTGACTACTGAGCATAGCAACTCCTTAGACTGCAGTTTTACTAATTGATTTAACCATATTTACAGTAGTGCCCAAATTTGTTTTAGATATAACGCTAACTTCATCCATAAACGTTTTAATTATAGTAAAACCCATGCCAGAACGCTCGTCTTCTGGCTTTGTAGTGTAAAAGGGCTCTAACGCTTTATCAAGGTCTTCAATGCCAATTCCGCTGTCAGATATTGAAATATGTATCTCAAAGTCTTTTATTTCTGCAATCATTGTCACTTCGCCAACGCTATCTGGATAGCCGTGAACGATTGCGTTTGTTACAGCTTCGCTAACAGCTGTTTTTATGTCTGAAAGCTCGCCAAGGCTAGGATTTAACGGCAATATGAACGACGCTATTACGTTGCGCGCAAAAGCTTCATTTTGTGATATTGAATCAAACTTTATAATCATTTTATTATTCATTTTTAACCTCGTTAAATTTTTGGCATAACGTCGTAGATACCAGATATTTGCAAAATTTTGTTAACGGCAAACGATGGGTTTGCTATAAAAGAAGGAATTCCCCGCTTTTTTAGTTTTTTATATCGCCCAAGTAACATTCCAATTCCCGTGCTATCCATAAAAGACGTGTTTGAAAAATCAAAGATTGCCACTGATATTTTTCCACATCCATCTAAAACGTTGTCAATTTGAGCCCTTGCTTTGCTTGCAGAATTTTCATCAATTTCTCCGCAAAAATAAACGAAAATTTTGCTTTTATCAAGCTTGCATTTTATTTCCATAACTCACCTCGCATAAAGATTTTAGCATATTCAATTTGTCGTAAAATAACTGCTTTTGAATAAATTTGATAAAAAATTGCTATAAAAAAAGGCAATCGGTTTTTGCCGATTGCCAAGTTGAAAATTATATTATTCAGCTTTATTAACGTGTATTTTAGAAAGATAATAGTTTATTATCATAATAGCAAGTATTGCTAAAAATATTGCGCTAGAAGCTTTTAATAATATGCTAAACGTTCTTATAGATGATGGGAAAGACGCGCCTAGGTGCAACACTACTGTTATGAAGAATAAGACGTATAAAGACCATTCTCTATAGCCGTCGTCTTTAAGTGGGGACACGTTAAGCCCAATTACACCGCCGTTTATTATAGATGAACATCCAAAAATAAGCGACGTGAATACAACTTGATTTATAAATGCATCAAGGAAAGATAAGATAATCGCTTTATAGCCTTCTTCACTTAAAATAATAACGCTTGTTACTATTGTTTCTTGGTTAGGCACGGTTACGTCTGCATTTATAAACAAGCTATTTATCATTACGTCTAACGAGTGTGTGAATATATACCCTGCGTAAAGCGCAACAGAAAGTAGCAAGGCGTCGAACAAGTTGTCTTTTTTAGCTATTTTAACAAATAAACTTGCGCTAATAAATAGAACTATGTCGCGAATTATTATGCCAACCATATTTTTAAACCAGTTATATTTAATAAAGTGGTCTAAATAAACGTCTAACAAGTTCAATGCGACAAATAAGCTTATGCCCAGCGTTGTTCCTGTAATTATTTCAATAAAATTAGTTGTTTTTGCAGTGTTTAAATTATAGAAGAAAAGCAAGAGAAAAAGCGGAAACATTAACGATGCAAACGCTGCTGTAAATAAAAGCATAGTAACGTCTGACGTTAAAAACGATATAAACGTTAAAAGAATAGTTGCCGCTGCATAGATTAACAAAATTGCTAAAAGACCTTTAAAACTTGGTAAATTTTCTGCTTTGATTTTGTGAAAACCGGACTTTGATTTGCTAAAACTAAGTAACGTAAACAAGTTTAAGTTTGTAGGCTTTTCAACTTCTTCATTTTTTATTTCGTTTTTAAACTCGCTAACTGCAATATTTTGATCTTCAGTTTTTGAATTTATTCTTAAATAGTCGTTATTCATTTCTCACCCTATTAAACTCAACAAAGAAGTTACTGCCACAGTCTTTTTTACTTCTAACGCCAAATCTTAAATGATGTGCGTCAAGTATTGTTTTAACTATTGAAAGACCAAGCCCAGTTCCCTTTACAGGTCTTGTAGTAGTTTCGCTAAATCTATAATATCTTTCCCAAATAGTTCCCAACTTTTCTTGAGAAATACCCTTACCTGAATCAATTATTTCAAGAATAATCTTATCGTTTTCGGCAGTAAGGAAAACCTTTACTACCTTGTCTTCGCCAGTATAGTTGATTGAGTTACCTAATAAATTATAAATAACCTGCTCAATTTTTTGCTCGTCAACAATAGTTAAAAGGTCTGGAGCAACGTAGTTTTCAATCGTATAGCCCTGATTTTCAACGTAAGGGGCAAATCTGTCAATTACGCGTTCAGTTAGTTCTGACAAGTTGATTTCAGTCATTTGTAGATCATCTACGGAAGATTGTAGTTTAGAAAGGTTTAAAATATCGTTAACAAGCATCGTAAGCCTATCTGCTTCATCCATTATAACTTGCGTGTGTTTTTCTCTTTTTACCTTATTATCACCTGAAATATCTCTAATCATTTCGGCGTATGCCTTTATCATTGTAAGTGGTGTTTTTAAGTCGTGAGAAACGTTTGCAAGAAGGTCGCGTTGCAAAGTGCCTGCTTTAGAAACTGATTCTTTAGCATAGTTAAGTGTGTCTGCAAGCTCGTTTATTTCAGCGTAGTGACTATCGCCCTTAAAAGTGACTGAATTATCGCCATACGCCCACTTTTTAGCCGTTGCAGACATATCGTCGATTGGCCTTGACATTCTAGATGCCAAAAACCAAGCTAAAATTAGCGCAACGGATAAAACGATAAACGACGTGTATAAAAATTGATATCTAATTACAGAAATAGATTCTTTTAATTCTGCGTGAGAGCTTGTTAAAATTACGTAGTGAACGCCGTCTGAATGCTTAATTGCGCAATAGAATAAACCGTTGTCTTTATTGGTTTGCTCGTTACCCGTTACGTATGAGCCGTTGGTATTTACTGCGTTAACCCACGAATATATCAACTTAACCGTGTCTTCAGAGATTTGTTCATCTTTAGGAAAAACTATTTCGTTGTGGTAAACGTAAACGCTTATGCCAGACTCTTTACACCTTGTTGCGATTTGAGAAAACTCGTCGCTATCTATTTGTTCAACCTTTAGTTTATCGCCAAAATCTTTCATACTTTCTAATCTTTTTGATTGGTATAACCCTTCAAAAAACGCCATTTGGAAAATCCAAAGACAACAAATGATGGTTATAGTAAAAATCAAAAAGTAAAGCATCATTTTTAGCTTTAACTTACTGTTTCTTCTTTTCATACTTCAAATTTGTAACCCATTCCCCTTAATGTTACAATAAATTTACGATACTCTTTTAAATTACTTCTAAGCATTTTAATATGAGTATCAACAGTTCTGTCGTCGCCATAGAAATCGTAGCCCCAAACGTCAGATAAAAGCTTTTCTCTTGAAAGAGCGATGCCTTTGTTGTTTACCATATAGAATAAAAGCTCGTATTCCTTTGGAGTAAGCTCTGCTTTTTGCCCGTCTACGTAAACGTTTCTGCCAAGCATATCTATTTCTAACCCGTCGTATTTGATAGAATTATTTGAGTTTTTAGTTGTAGAAACTTGAATATTACGCTTTAAAACTGCATTTATTCTTGCCATAACTTCTTTTGGAGAAAATGGCTTTACAACGTAGTCGTCTGCACCGATTTCAAAGCCGAAAAGCTTGTCGTATTCTTCGCCCCTTGCAGAAAGCATTATAACTGGAATATCTTTAATTTTCTTTATTTCTTTAACGGCTGAAAAACCGTCTAGCTTTGGCATCATAACGTCCATTATAATAATGTCGTAATCATTTTGTTTGCATTTTAAAACGGCTTCCATACCGTCAGATGCTTGATCTGACGTGTAGCCTTCGAATTCTGCATATTCGGCAAGGACTTCCCTTATCTTTTGTTCATCGTCAACAATCAAAATTTTATACATATTAACCTCCGTCGTTAACACAATTATAGAATAATTGTATTAAAACAATAAAATGGTAGTGTGAAATATTAGTGAAAATAGTTAAAATTTAACTTCTTTAACCTGCCCACCTGCAGAAATAACGCCGTCTAACTGTCCATTTTTGTAGATTGCTGCGCTAAGGTTTTCTAAAAGAACCCAACTGCCTTTCTTTTCGCTAATATCAAGATTTGCAAATTCATTTTCTCTTTCGTTATAGTGTGGGCAAGCGCCACCTTTTAAAATTCCTAACGCCGAATGTACTCTATACTCTGCGCTCTCACCACTAATTATAAATGAATCTGTAAACATCTTTTCAAACCAACAAATTGCGCCTGCAGAAAGCCCTGAAATTATAACTCCCCTTTCATACGCGTCTAATATAAGCTTGTCAAGACCAGTCTTTTTCCAATGCTCAAGCATAAACACCGTGTCGCCACCGCCCACGTAAATCATATCGGCTTTTTCAAATTTGCCTTTTAGCTTTTCGTAGTCAATATCTTTAAACACGGTTAAAGCGCAGTCTGTTTTTAAGCCTAATTCGCCAGTATAGGTTTTATGAAAGGTGTTGTAATAAGGCATAAAATCGTGGCTAGCCGTGCCTATAAATAATGCGACTGCACGTCTGTCGCCTGCTCTTTTTATTGCAAGTTCTGCAATTTTACGGTCTATTTCTAAAGTTTCTTTTTGGCGAAGTTCTCCCCCACCGATTGCAATTATATATTTATCCATATACACATTATACAGCATAGGCAAATATATTTCAAATATTTTTTATTTTTATATGATTTTTTTGTCAAAAAACATTAACAGATTTTACAAAATTGTGATATAATAACCAAAGTGAGGTGATTAATATGAAAATTAATTCTTATATTAGCGAAGTTATTGAATCTGTAAAAGTAAAAAATGCAACTGAGCCTGAATTTGTGCAAGCAGTTACAGAAGTTTTACTTTCACTTACACCTGCAGTTGAAAAGAATGAAGCTCTTTATAGAAGACATAGTATTTTAGAAAGAATGGTAGAGCCTGATAGAACTGTATCTTTCCGTGTTGTTTGGGAAGATGCAAACGGTAACTATCAAGTAAATAGGGGTTACCGTATTCAATTTAACAATGCAATTGGACCATATAAAGGTGGCCTTCGTTTCCACCCTTCCGTTAACCAAGGTATACTTAAATTCTTAGGTTTTGAGCAAACCTTTAAAAATAGTTTGACAAGCCTTCCTATGGGCGGTGGTAAAGGTGGTTCAGATTTTAACCCTATAGGTAAAACTGACGTAGAAATTATGCGTTTTTGTCAAGCATTTATGACTGAACTTTATCGCCATATCGGCGCTGATACTGACGTTCCTGCCGGTGATATTGGTGTTGGTGGTCGCGAAATTGGTTACCTTTTCGGTCAATACAAGAGAATTAAAGGCAACTACGAGAACGGCGTTTTAACAGGTAAAGGTCTTTCTTACGGCGGTAGCCTTATACGTCCTGAAGCAACAGGATTTGGTTCTATTTATTTCCTTGAACAAGTTTTACGTCACTTTGGCGAAGAAATTCAAGGTAAAACGTTTGCTCTTTCTGGCTTTGGTAACGTTGCTTGGGGCGCATGCACTAAAATTGCGGAGCTAGGTGGTAAAGTTGTTACGCTTTCTGGTCCTGACGGATTTATCTATGATAAAGATGGTGTTACAGGCGAAAAGATAGATTATCTTTTGACAATGAGAGCTTCTGGTAGTGGTAAAATTAAAGATTACGCTGACAAATTTGGCGTTGAATACCACGAAGGCAAAAAGCCTTGGGGTAACGTTAAGGTTGATATTTGTATGCCATGCGCTACTCAAAACGAAATTACACTTGCCGATGCAGAGAAAATCGTTGCGATGGATATTAAGATTTTAAACGAAGTTGCAAATATGCCTACTACTCTTGAAGCGATGGATTATCTTCGTGAGCACGGCGTTGTAGTTTGCCCAAGTAAAGCTGTAAACGCTGGTGGTGTAGCTACTTCTGGTTTAGAAATGACTCAAAATAGCGAAAGACTTTCTTGGAGCAAAGAAGAAGTTGACCAAAAGCTTAGGGGCATTATGAAGAACATTTACGACCAAATTATGGGCGCAATTAAAGAATATGGTCTTCCATACGACTTAGTTGCAGGCGCTAACCTTGCAGGCTTTAAAAAGGTTGCAGATGCAATGCTTGCGCAAGGTATTTACTAAGAATAAATAATTACATAAAATTAAGCGTTGACGGTCGTCAACGCTTTTTTGTTAGTTTTTAGTTGTGTCTTGATTATCGCTTGCGATAATTGTTCTGTCGCTATCTTCTACTACTTCAATAACGTCTTCATCTTGTGGTTGCGTTAATGAAAAAATAGGAACGTCAAGCTTTACTACGCTTGAATCAAAAGGAATTTCTGGTTGCTCGAGCTTTGGCTTTTTAAAACTTTCGTTAAGCTCGTTTAACTCGTCGTTATAATACTTTATGCAGATGGCAATTTTTTCACGAAGAAAATCCATAACTTCTTCTCTAATTCTTTGAATATCGCCGTCAATTTCTTGCATTTTGCCTTTTATTACGTCTTCGTTAATCTTGATTTTATCGCTCTCTGCTTTAAGCCTATTTTTAATAGTTATATTTTTAGTTACAACTTCTGCCATAGACTTAGAAATTTGCTTTTGAAGCTCTTCTTTTTCTGTTTCATCACATACTGTAAGCTTGTCTTTTAAGGTTATGAGCTTTTGTTGAGCGTTTACGTATTCAGTTGATTTGTAATATCTTTTTGTTTCTGCTTTAACGTATTTTTTTAGCTCGCGAGTTTCATCTGTAAGTTTTAAAAGATCATCGCTAATAAGTGGCTCTGACATTTTTATTGCTTTTTCTCTCGCATCGTCAATAAAACTATAAAGCATATTCAAATATTTGTCTCTTAAGCCTGATTTTAATTCGTTATAACTTTGGTTAAAATCATCGGTTATAGTTATTCTATCCATTTTATACGTTTTTCAAATACTCAATTTCTTCTGCGCTAAGCTTTCTGCACTCGCCCCTGTCAAGACCAGAGAGAGTCAAATCGCCAATTTTAATTCTCTTTAAGAATACAACGGTTTTGCCTACGGTTTCAAACATTTTTCTAATTTCTCTGTTTCTACCTTCGGTAATCGTAACGTGCATTTTAGTAAAATCTTTAAATTCGTCAACAACCTTGATGGTACATTTTTTAGTTTTTACACCGTCGATAACAACGCCTGCTCTAAGTCTTGCAAGTGAATTTTCATCAATAGAACCTTCAATTCGAACTAAATAAGTCTTAGGAATTTCATTGCTAGGATGTGTAAGTCTATTTGCTAAATCTCCGTCGTTTGTAAAGATTAATAAGCCTTCAGAGTCGTAGTCAAGTCTACCAACAGGATAAACTCTAGTGCTTATTGGTGGAAGATAGTCCATAACGGTTTTTCTATCTTTATCATCTTTTACGGTGCAAACACAACCTTTAGGCTTGTTCATAATGTAATAATCGTATTTTTTAACTTTTCCAAGCTTTTTGCCGTCTAAAGTAACGCTATCTCTAATTTCATTTACTTCTGCGCCGAGCCCACAAACCTTGCCGTTGATTTTAACTCTACCTTCTTCAATAATTTTGTCGCAAGCTCTTCTGCTACCTACTCCACACTCTGCAAGAAATCTATTAATTCTCATACGTACCTACTTATAAATAATTTAATCATTTATAAGTGTATAGATATTTTGAGAAAAAATCAACTGTTTTGAGCTATAAATTTTAATTTCGCCAACCTTTTGACCGTTGCTTGGCTTTGATTTTAAATATTTAGGCAAATCAATTTGAATTTCAATTTTTTCATCTGTAGATATTGGGTATATAAAATCTTTTTCAATTTTAAGCTTGTAGTATTTAGATTTGTCCTTATTTGGCAGAGAATAATCAAATTTGCTTGCGTCAATAAGTTTAACCAAAGAGAACTTTGAATAGGCTTCGTCGAGTAAACTTTTAGTAACGCCGTAGTGGTTTTGCTCATTTAAAACTACGCAAATAAGCTCTAAATTATCTCTTTTTGCAGAAGATACTAGGCATCTACCCGCTTTTTTAGTAAATCCTGTTTTAACTCCAGTTGCGCCGTCGTATGTTGATAGCATTTTATTCTTATTTACCCAATTTCTTTTTGTGTTACTTGTAATTTCAGTAGCAGTATAACTTTTGCAAGAAGAAATTTTAGCAAACGTAGAATTGTTTAACGCATATCGAGTTATAAGCGCTAAATCATAAGCCGTGGTATAGTGATTGTCGTCGTGTAAGCCGTGTGGATTTACAAAATTACTTTGATTTGCTCCAGCCTTTCTTGCCGTAGAATTCATAATCGTAGCAAAATTTTCTATGCTACCAGAAAGAGAAATTGCCAACGTTTCTGCGCAGTCGTTACCAGACCGTAACATTAGCCCGTAAAGCAAATCTTCAACCGTGTAAATTTCGCCTTCAGCAAGATATACGCTACTGCCTTCAACGCCTATGCTTTCTTTTGTAATTGTTATCTGCTGTTTTATATCAAAGTTTTCAATAACACATATTGCAGTTAGTATTTTGGTAGTGCTTGCCATATATGCTTTTTTACTTGAATTATGCTCGTATAAAACCCTACCGGTCGTTTTTTCTATTACAACGTAACTGCTTTGCACGTTGCTAGCATTAACGCTTACTGTTGGTATTGAAGAGCAAATTATAGCTATAATGATTATCGTAAAACATTTAAAAATCCTATTTATTATCTTCATTTTTATAACTTTTTATAAAATTATCTATACTCTCTATAATTCTAGAAAAGGCATCGTCTGCAACACTTAAAAGTTGAACGCCACTTTTTCTTTCAATTAAAAAACCACTAGGTTTTAGCGATAGCACAGCGCCACTACCACCTGCAAAAGGCGCGCTTTTATCGCTTTTAATTGTCTTTACTTCGCCATACTCTCCACCACCCGTCATAAAGCCCATAGTAACCTTTGTAATTGGTATTACGCTTGTTGTTTCGTCAACTTTTACAGGCTCGCCTATAACCGTATTTACGTCGATTATAGAGTTTAACTCTTTCATAGCGGTTGACATTAAATCTCGTATTCTATTGTTTACTTTTTCTTTGTGCATTACTATCTCCTATAATCTTTTTTATACATTTTTTTATTAGAATTGATAAAACTGAAATTAAGTTAGTTAAAACTACTAATTCTAAAGCTGACCCAGATGTAGAATTATCTCCAAGCAAAAAAATATCGTTTTTAAACTTAATATAAGGGTGAAATTTAGATATAACCATATAAATTACAGGGTTTAGTGAATTTATAAGAGCTGTAAGATAAATTTTATACTCTTCAGCGTCTTCGCCAAGTAGCACGGCGGAAGACAGTTTTAAAAAGCTAAAATGCCTAATAAAATTAACGCTATCGCTACTTGGAATTAAATCATTTATAGTTAAAAACTTTATTTTATTATTTGAATAATTTAGTTTTATGCTAGCGCTACTAAAATCAACGTAACCACAGTTAATTTTTAATAATTTATATAACGTTATTGAATAATATAACTTTTTATC
>JBGUUU010000037.1:0-2494 GCA_045133775.1 Christensenellaceae bacterium | reverse complement strand
CAATTTGTAGAAACACGGCATACCGAAGTTTATACGCCTTTAACCCTCTATCCAAACAATCTCTCCACCAGCTACAGTAAGCTCGGTTGCTTTGCCGTTTACGTCGTAGAAAGTAGTTTTTTGCTCTACTGCCGTGTTGTTTACAACTGCATATTTTTTACTTTCTGGGTAGTATGTACAATCAACTTCTACGTTGGTTGAAAATGCCTTTTTAAGCTCTTTCTCTTTGCCACAAGCCCAGAACATTGCTCTTAAAAGAAGTCTTGAGTTTTGTGGGCTATAAGGAAGACCTGCAATATATACGCCTCTACCGCCGCCAAACGTATTAGCAGCAAGCTTAACCTCGCCAACGTTTACGTTACGCTTAAATCTTGGCGAAATTTCTATATCTAAAACGTCTGCGCCATCTAAAGCATAAACGTTTTTCATGCTCTCGCCGTAGTCGATTTCGCCTACAACGTCTTCTGTAATGAAGTGAGCCTTTTTATTTATGTTGTATTTATCTTCAGAAAGGGTAAATCCCTTTTCTTTATCTACACCTAAAACGTCTGAAAGCTGGAAGAATTTTCCACCCTTTTGCTTAGCAGTAGGCTCGCCAACACCGATAAAGCCGTGACCTTCGTCAACCCACTTTCTAAGCATTGTTACAACCTTTTCGTTTGCCCAGTATTCTGCACCAGAGAAAGCCGTGCCTTCGTCGCCTACGTTTAAGATAACGTCGATATCTTTATCAATACCGTTTGCTAAAATATCGTCGAAAGAAATAAACTTAACGTCAACGCCAAGGCCAGATAAAGCCTCGTAAACGCCTTGATAAGAATAAACCTGTTGATACCAAAGCTCATGGGCAACCATGTGGCACATCCAACTACGCTTTTTGCCCCAACTGTTTAAAATTGCAACTGTAAGACCGGAATATGGCTTTGCGCCCGTTGACGCATCACAAATACGACGGAATTCATCACAAACTTCGCCTGCTCTTTTAATAAAGCCAGGGAATTCTGCAGCAAGAGAAAGGTAACCACCAAAGCCCATACGGTCAAGTGGCTTTCTCATCATAGCTCTTCTTGCAGTTACCCAGTTACGGTTAAGCTCTGCAATGGCATTTGCCTCGTTACCTTCGAAGAAGGTATCTGGGAAGAAATATGGTAAAAATCTACCTTCGTGGTATTTTACGTGTGGTATTTCAGAAAGCATTCTAACGGTTACACCGCCACCTACCGAGCCAACTACTGCATCTAAGTTCATATCCTTAAAATGCTCGCCATAAGGCTCTGTTCCAATCCAGCTATCGCCAAGGAACATCATTGCTTCTTTGCCTTCTGCATGCACGATATCTACAAGCTCACGAACAGTCTTTGTAACGTATTTTTCGCTAAACTCCATATAGTCTTTAAACTTCTTTGTTGGGTTTACGAAATTGTTTTGATAACTGCCGTTTGCAACGATATCTTCACTCTTGAGCGCATAGCCGTATTCTTTTTCAAAGTCGTCGAAAGCTCTTGGGCTTGCCGTCATTGGGTAACCAAACCAGTCAACGTGCTTTTCTTTGTTAATCTCATTGAAAACAAGGAAGAAATGATATAAAAACGTTGTATATCTTACTACGTTTACGTTTTTATTATTGTCGCACCACTTGCGCATATTGTCTTTAATATGCTCGAACGTTGCGGCAAATCTCGTGTCCATAACCTTGTGTTTTTCTATATTCCAATTGTTTGTAATATAGTTATACATTTGGGTAGAATCCCAAAGGTTTTGAGCAAAGAAGTTTACTGTATATTCATGATAAGGCACGGTGTTTTTAACTGTTACTACGCCGTTAGCATACTCCCAATCAAAAACTTCTTCGCCGGTTGTTCTATCAAAAACCTGCCAATATTTTTTAGGGTTTTCTTCGTTAACGCCAAGCTGGTCGTGGCTATACCCCTTTAAAAGTTCTATTTTAAGCTCGTTACCCTTTGCCAAGCAATAACCAGTCATAAGCAATACGCTTTGGAGCTCATCTGTATGAAGGTCTGCCCACGCGTTATCGCCACGAACGACAAAATAAGTGTTATAAACCTTGTCTGCAAGCTCGTTTGCATTTTTAGGAAGGTGTGTTCCGTCGCAATCTCTAACGGCATCTGCACCCCATAAGTCTGCTATAACCCTGGTGCCTTCTACGTAATTCTCATCAGTTGGTATAGTAACTCTGCCTTTTGTCATATTTCACCTCGTAAGTTAAAAATATAATATTTTTAATTATTTTATCACATTTTTTCCGTCTTGTCTATAACTTTAATAATTTAAAGTTAATATTTTAAAATAAGAGTTAATTTTGTGCAAAATGAAAAAGAGAGATTGCTTTTGGCAACCTCTCTCATTATCTTAAACAAATTTGGTTTATATTTTTTATGTCTAAAGTGAAAGCGCATTCTCGCTTAGACGTTATATTGCCAGTGCCGTCGTAATCGAACAAATAGGTTTTGCCAAATTTTGCATTATCTTCACG
>JBGUUU010000036.1:0-32619 GCA_045133775.1 Christensenellaceae bacterium | reverse complement strand
GTTGACGGGAGTTGTGCCTTCCACATTACCTTATCACCAGCATTCACTTCAACCGTGTTACCCTGGGTCCAGCTATTTCCATTATCTATCGAATAACTGACGACATTGTTATTTCTTGGCGTAAATGTAAATGTTGTGTTTTCCAGTGCGACAAATGTTAGATATTCATCAGCAAAGGTGTGTGGATTATAATGCACCTCATTTTCATTAACACAGTGGCTCACATTAGGGTTGAGCATGGGGGGGGGGGGGCCCCCCCCCCCCCCCCCCCCACCCCCCCCCCCACGACCTGACTTGACAGACAAACTGAAAGAAAACAGGCTGAAAAACTACATAAAGAGAACTGAAAACAAAGCCGAAGAAAAGGGCGTTGGCGCTGAACCGCTTGCCAATCGCCCTTTTTTCTTTCGGCATTTTTTGTTTTTCAAGCTCTGTTTTTGTGGTTAAGTTGCAATTTGTAACACTCTGTACCTACTTTATACCACTTTGTACCTACTTTGTAAAACTTTAGTCGTGGGGCGTGAGCTTGTCTTGAACGAGAACAAAAATCAAAGGTGGTATTTCTACCTAAATTGACCACCGTTTTACGTTTTAGGCGTGGGGCGTGTGTTTGTCTTGATACGAGAGTTAGCCAAAGCATTTTTGAAAATAAAGAATAAGCTCCTTGTTTTTTCGTTGTACATACTTTTCGGAATAGTACAAATAATAGGCTGCATCCTTTTGTGTTAGTCCATCTACATAAAGAAACTTGTATATTTTCTTCAAGGTAGGATGTGCATTTTCAATAAATTTGTCGTACTTTTCAACAAGCGAAAACAACCTTTCTTGATAGTCCTCGTTTTTTCTATACTGTTCAAGAGTGCTATCGGGCAAGTTGTGAAGGAATTTTACTGTATATCTTAATTCCTTGCGAATTTCATCAACAGTTTTCAAAAATATCACTCCTTTCGTATATACTTTACTATTTCTTTAAAGAAAAGTCAACAAAGAGATGTCCCTAAAAACCGACACCTTGCAAAAAAGCGAGATTTTTTAATAAAAGGTGGGATTTTGACCCTTTGCTTCCCTTGAATTTTTTGAATATTCAATGATAAAATTAAGACAACAAATTTGAAAGGAGGGTATTTTTGAAAAATGAAATCAAGGTTAGTGCAATCGGCTTGGAAAATATAGTTGAGCTTTTGAAAAATGAAAAGCACCTATACGCAAAGCTATTAGAAACAATAGCAGAGCAAGTAAATAAGAAAAATAACCATTAAGAGGTAAGAACAATGTTTAACACTAAACTAATCGTAATTTGTCTTTCGCCCGGTTGGGTTTAAACGAAATTGCCATTTCTGTCAAGGGAAAATATATTGCTTAAAACTGTAAGTCTTTAGCCAATGATACAATATATTTTTTGTTCCCCTTGACATCTCTGTCAATTCCGTTTTGGGTTTTCCTGTCGAAAGACAAATAAATAATCTTTTAAAGGAGAATTCAAAATGGAAAAGAAAAAGCAATCAAAGGAATTGAAAACAGCGGTAATTTACGCTCGTTATTCAAGCGACAACCAAACAGAGCAATCAATTGAGGGACAACTTAGAGTGTGTCAAGAATATGCTAAAAACAATAACATCATAGTTCTTGATACATACATCGACAGAGCAATGACAGGTAGAAACGATAACCGTCCTGCCTTTCAAAAAATGCTTAAAGACAGTTCAAAAGGAAATTGGGATTATGTATTAGTTTACAAATTCGATAGATTTTCAAGGAACAAATACGAAACAGCAATACACAAGAAAACATTAAAGGATAATGGAATTAAGTTAGTTTCAGCAACAGAATATTTACCTGATACACCTGAAGCAATCATTATTGAATCAATGTTTGAGGGTTATGCTGAATATTATTCCGCAGAACTTGCTGTTAAAACAAAAAGAGGTATGAAAGAATTAAGAATCAAAGGTAACTTTCAAGGTGGCTACATTCCTTTCGGTTACAAGGTTGAAAACAAAAAGCTTGTAATTGATACTGAAAAAGCCGAAGCGGTAAGATACATCTTTGAAGAATATCTAATGGGCTCACAAATTAAAGACATCATTGACTGTTTAACAGCAAAGGGTATTTACAACAGAGGTAAACCACTTGCAAAAACAACCGTTTACAATATGCTTAGATTTGAAAAATATACAGGTGTTTATCAATATGAGGATGAAATTTACGATAATATGTATCCACAAATTATTTCATTTGATTTATTCGAAAAGGTAAGTACAAAAATCAAGTCTAATCATTTAGGTAGAAAAAGTGAAAAAACAGAATATTTACTACGAGGAAAATTAAAGTGCGGTTACTGTGGCAGACCAATAAGTGCAGAAACAGGCACAACAAGGTCTGGCAAGGTTAATCACTATTACAAATGCCTTGGTAGAAGAGAGCATAACTGTAATAAACAAACCGTATCACAGGAATTTATAGAAAATTTAGTGATTGATAGCGTAATGGAAGTAATATGCAACAAAAAAGTGCTATCACTAATGGTAAATAAAATCTTGGAAATACAACAATCACAGAAAGATGAAAATTACGATTTAAAATGCTTATTACAAGAGAAAAAGCAAACCGAAACAGCACTCAATAACATTGTAAGTGCAATAGAGAAGGGAGTATGCTCAAGCACTACAAACAAGAGATTAAACGAGCTTGAAGATAAGCTTGAAAACATTGAAAAGGAAATACTTATAGCAAAGAGTAAAGAAAGCTTTATACTATCAGAAGAACAAGTAAAAGAGTTTTTCAAAGAAGCAATTAATCTCAATGCTAAAGCACTCATTAACAAGTTAATTGATAAAATTGAATTATTTGATGATGAGGTTAAAATTTACTACAATAGCCCAATAAACAATAGTCCTGATGATAATCAGGGCTTTTGTTTTTATACAAGCAAAATTGATGAAATGAAAATTAAAATGCTAATCTAACATAAACGAGTAGCATTTATTCCACGGAACAATTGACAAGAGCCTCCTCGGAATGTGTAGTAAGGCAAAGAGCCAACTGCATAAGCCGAGGACGGCTTTTTTGTTTGCCTCGGCAAAAGCCTAACACATTCCTACTCTTGTCAATCGTCTTTCGCGGCATAAAAGCCACTCTATCGCATAAAATAAATGCATTTAAGGGAGCAACCGCAAAAAGAAAAAACAGGGCAAAAAGCCCTGCTTAAAGCGTTTATAAATCATAATCAAAACATAAGAAAAAAAGAAAAAGAACCCAATCTGAACCAAACGGTTCAAATTAGGTTCCACCTGGGTGCGGAGGCGGGATTTGAACCTCGCGACCTCCGGGTTATGAGCCCGACGAGCTACCAAGCTGCTCTACTCCGCGACGAGTACATTCACGTCGAATGCTCATATATATTACAATATAATTATAAATTTGTCAACAGTTTTTACGCCCTTTTTTAAAAAATTTTTAGAAAATTTATATTTTTTCTTTATTGGCAAAAATGTCGTGTTTTTCTTGTAAAATTAAAGAAAAATTGCTATAATTAACGTTATTAAATCAAAGGAGAGCGCTATGCTTAACAAAAATTTATTTAATAAAGGCGACGTTGTTGCTATAGCCCTTTCCGGCGGTAAGGATTCGGTATGTCTATTTCATCTTGTTTTGCAAAGCGCAAAAGAATTAGGTATAACCGTAAAAGCAATAAACGTTGAGCACGGCATTCGTGGTGAGGCATCTAAAAACGATAGCTTGTTTGTGGAAAAGCTTTGCAAAGGCTATAACGTGCCTTTAAAGGCTTTATCGTTTGATTGTATAGCATATTCTAAAGAAAACGGTTTGACAGTAGAAGAAGGCGCTAGAAGGTTTAGATATACCAACTTTTTAAACCTTATAGAAGAAGGCTTTTGCGACAAGGTTGCAACTGCGCATCATTTGTCAGACAACGTAGAAACGGTTTTATTAAATCTTTTCAGGGGATCGTCTCCATCTGGACTTAAGGGTATACCAGAGATTGCTTATGGTGGAAGAATTATTCGCCCTATTTTAAGTGCGACAAGAGAAGAAATTGACGAATACGTTTTAGCAAACAACTTTGAATACGTTGTAGATGAGAGCAATAGCAGCGATGAGTATTCAAGGAATTTTTTACGCCTTAGCGTTATTCCTAAAATAAAAGAGCGATTTCCTGAAATGGAAAAGGCTGTGGCTAGGTTTACTAGCGTGCTTTGTGCAGAAGACGAATATTTATCAAAGCAAGCTTTAAATTCGCTTATGATAGAAAAAGGCAAGGTTACTATTTCGTGCGACGTAGAAGACGCTATTTTTGCTAGGGCGTGCGTGCTTGCGATGAAAGAGTGCGGGATTGCAAAAGATTACGATAAAACACATATAGACGGACTTTTGGCGTTAAAAACTTCCCAAAACGGCAAGAGAATAAACCTTTTAAACGGCGTTGTAGGGGTAAAGGAGTATTCTCACGTGGCTTTTTATAGGTGCAACAGTTCTGTGGCAGAAAACCTTGATTTTGGCTTGGGGACGTTCGATTTTGGCGGCTATACAATTTGCATTGAAGAGTGTAAGCTAGGCGTTGATTTTAAAGATAGGCAAAACGGTGAGTTGTTTATAGATTTGGAGAAAATTCCACAAACTGCAAAGATTAGAGTAAGGCAAGAAGGCGACGTGTTTACAAAGTTTGGTGGTGGAACAAAAAATTTAGGGGATTATTTAACGGATAAGAAAATCCCTTTGATTAAAAGAGATTTTCTCCCAATTATTGCCGACGGAAACTTAGCGCTCGTTATTTGTGGTGTTGAAATTTCTAATTTGGTAAAAATTAGCGATAAAACAACTCGCATTGGAAAAATTGTTTTAAAATAATGAAAAACTCTTGCAACAATAGTGCAAAAGTGATAAAATGCTTTGAAAAGGAGAAAGGTATGGCTAAACATTTTATATTGATTACGTCGCCACCTGCGTGTGGAAAGACTAGGCTAGCAAAAAGATTAGCTTCCGAGCTTGATAACGTTGTATATCTCGATAAAGATACGTTAATTCCACTTTCAAAGCAAATTTTTAAAGTTGCAGGTAGACCTTATAATCGTAGTTCAAATTTTTTTCAAAAGAATATACGTGACTTTGAGTATAACGTAATCATCGACCTAGGTATGGATGCCATCAAATATGCAGATACGGTTATAATAAACGCTCCATTTACTAAAGAAGTTAGAGATAAAAAGTTTATTTCAAACTTTAAAGAAAAGCTTGCAAAGGTTGACGCCAAGCTTTTAGTAATATGGATTTCTGCAACTCCAGAGCTTTGCAAATACCGTATGGTAAAGAGAAATTCTGATAGAGATAAGTGGAAAATTAAAAACTGGGATGAATACGTAAAAGGCGTTGATTTTAGCACTCCAGATTTAAGTGAAGAAGAGTTGTTTATACATAAAAATTCTAACGATAAAGAAGCCGACGAGTATTTTGCAAAATTGCTTGATTTTATAAAAAGTAACCGTTAATCGACTTATAAGGCTATTAATTAATAATAAAGACTGCTAAAAAGCAGTCTTTTTTTAATATTTAACTTCTTTTAATAAAAGCGCGTTCGGTGGTAACGTTAAAGCAGGGTTATCTTGCCTTTGCTTTTTACCACTCAGTAATTGGGTGAGCTCGTTTTGGCTTAATTTACCTTCGCCAACCTTTACTAAAGTGCCTGCTAAAATTCTTACCATATTATATAAAAAGCCTTCGCCACAAATTTTAAATACAAGCCTTTTGCCGTCTTGTAAAAGCTCTGCAGAATAAATTGTTCTCACCGTTGAAATATCGTTTTTATCAACAGTTTTAAAGGCGATAAAATCGTGTTTGCCTTCAATCATCTTGCAAGCTACGCGCATATCTTCTACGTTGATATTCGTAGGCAATTTGTAGTTTTTAGGGTTTAAAAGTGGAAGGGTATGGTCTGATATATAAAAGCCGTATTCATAAGTTTTAGAAAGTGCGTCGTGCCTTGCGTTAAAATCTAACCCAACTTCTTTTGCGCTTATTGCTTGAATATCTTTAGGTAAATATCTGTTAAGTTTAAAAGGAACTCGCTCCGTGGGGAGTTTTGTGTCAACTGCAAAGTCAAAGAAATAACTTTCTGCAGAAACGCCCGCATCTGTGCGACTACAGCCGCTTATTTTAGTTTTTTGTTCAAAAACCTTCTCAATCGCATAGCAAAGCTTGCTCTCTATAGACGTGCCGTTAGACACGTTTTGAAAGCCAGAGTAGTTTTTGCCGTTGTATTGAATTTCAACTAAAAATTTTCGCATAATATTACCTATCAAAAGGGGAATTGAAAAATCAATTCCCCAAGAGTTTAAATTATTATAGCAGTTTGGGCAAATTTCGTTGCGGATGCAACAGCCTTTTCGCATTGATATTTCGTGCTATACTTAGAGCTTTGTAAGATTGTTCTATTAGACGCAGAAAGCACTTTAAAGAAATGTTTTCCGTCTTTATCTGCAGAAATAACAAATCTACCATTTAAAAGACTATCTTTAACTTTTAAAATGCAATCTTTTGCACCGTTAATGGTTGTATAGCTAGAAGTTGAAAGAAGAATACCACCGTTAGATGCAAAGAGCTTTGCAACGTATTTGCCGTCTAATTCTTCAATTTTCCACTTGCCGTTATAACTTGATTTTACTTTAATTTCGCTTGCTTGGGCTTGAGTGTTCTCACTAACAGGCTTTGCCTTTTTAACTAATTTTGTTACAGGCTTTTGGAATTTGTTTTTCATATAAACAGGGGTAGCAGGTATTCCGTCGTTATAATCTTTATAAGCAGGCTTGGTTTTAACTGTCTTTACCCCTTTTTCGTTTTCAATTTCTTTTTCGCTATCAATAGGTGTAATTTCTATTTCTGGTTGAACATTGGTGTTTTCATCAATTTCAAAATACTCAACGTCAACGTTTACTTCTGGTGCTTCTTCCTTTTGAATTGGGGTGGTTAAGTCATCTTCAAAGAGTTGTTCTGCCGTAGTAAAGTCGTTTTCAGTAGGAATATCTACTTCGCTGTTATTGGATTGAGTGTTTTCGCTAGAAGGCTCGACAGTAGTTACAGCAACTTCTTCGTTGTCTTCGCGCTCTACGTTTAAGTAGTCTAAAAAAGCTTCGATAAACACAACGTCTTCTTCGGGAAGTTTTGCAACGTCTAAAATTTCAATAGCAGGCTCTTCGTAAACGTGTTCAACCTTGTCTTCAATAATAGTTTCTTCAGCGATAACCGGTGTAAATACAGCCTCGCTGTTGATGTCTGCGATGATGATATTTACGTCTTCAGGCTTGTCGCCAGGAACGAACGTGGCGTTGGTAACAGGGGTGTATTTTACAGGCTTTCTTTGTTTAGATTTTGCCCTTTCTCTTTGTAATGTTTTAACGTTTTCAACTGCCAAGCTCTTGTTTTTCTCGGCTAAGTTACGACGGTCTTTAGCTAATTCGTAATCAGCTTTTGCCTTTTTAAGAGCTTCAAGAGCAAGGTCTTCTTGTTCCTTGTCTTTTTGTCTTTTAAGCCTTGCATATTCATCAATCATAGCTTTTGCGTCGGTAAGGGTAAGTTTGTGTCTACCACTTTTGTCCATTTTTGCAAGCCTTGATTCTAAATGTGCCTTTTCGTTTTTGCAAGATTGTATTTTGTTAGTTAACTCTTTAATTTTAGAGTTGTGGTTAGACGTAAGGGTTTTTACGTCGTTTTCAAATTGAATTCGCCTTTTCTCAATTTCAACTTTTTTCCAATAAATTTCGTTGTTTATTTCGCGTTGTTGAGAAATAAGGTCTTTTATAAGAAGTTGGGCGCTTTCAATCTTATCTTTTTGCATTGTTTTAAGAAAACCTTTTTTCTTTTGCTCTAAAGCATTGCAAAGAATTTCTTGGCGTTCTTTTACGTCTTCCATTTGATGCTTTTTGTTTTCAATAAAAAGGTTATCTTGTTCAAGAGCGCTTCTTTCTAATGCGGTAAGATTGAAAATGTCGTCTTCTAACTGCTTTTTGATAATTCTAATTTCTAAATTTGCAGAGCCTATTTCTTCAGAAAGTTCAAAAATACGATTTCTCGTAGTGTCGTATTCTTGTTGACGAGTAAGTTTTTTACTAAGCTTTTTAAGTTTGCGTCTAGCAGGATTGAAAATAGCTATTACTGTGCAAATAAATAAGCAAACGGCTAAAAAACCAATTATACCTACAGTAACCCAAGCCATTATTTCAGAATTGAGATGTATTTTTAAAAAGTCGACCAAATCAAATACGTATGATTTAATATCGAAGCTTAATAAATTTGGCAAGCGCATGTCGTTATCTCCAAGGATTTTTATTATAATGTATTTTATAATAAAAAATTTTCAAAGTCAATCAAAATTGTAAATGTAAAGGTTATTTGATAAATTTAATTTGCTTTTTTGACAATTTATGATACAATAAAATATATACGAGTAAGTATGTTGGCAAAACACAAAATTTTAAGATATTAGGTTGGAGTTTATATGAGCAAAATTTATAAGGTTGCAATAATTGGGGGTGGGTTTGCCGGTCTTGTTTGCGCGGAGAAACTGTCGTCTGCTTTAGGCGGGGATAGCGTTCTTTTGCTTGAGAAAAATAATAGGGTTGGCAAAAAAATTCTAGCAACTGGTAACGGACGCGGTAACATTTCAAACTGTGATTTAACGGTGGAAAAATACCATTCAGTTAAGGGGGCAGACGTTGCTTATCCAATTGAAAAATATGGCAATAAGTCGATTATTGGCTATTTTAGGGGCTTAGGTGTGGATTGCTCCGTAGAAGATGGTAAAATTTATCCGTCTTCATTTCAAGCTAATTCCGTGCTTGATATGCTTAGACTTAGGCTTGAATTTTTAAAAACTCAAATTGTCGTAGATGCTATCGTAACCGCCGTTAAAAAGAGCGGAGATAATTATTTAATTTCTACAAATGGAGCAAACTACCTTGCAAAGCAGGTTATCTTTGCTTGCGGTGGAAAAGCGGGTAAGCAATACGGAACGGATGGCACGTCTTATTCGCTACTGCAAAATCTTGGACATACGGTTACAAGCCTTTCGCCATCGCTCGTTCAAGTTAAAACCGACACTTCAAAAATAAAGGGCTTAAAAGGTTTAAAGAGCCAAGCAGTTGCATCTTTATTCGTAGGTGGTAAATTCGTAAAAAGCTTTGAAGGCGACGTATTGTTTACCGATTATGGAGTGAGTGGCAATGCAATATTTTATCTTTCGGCATATATTCCACAAAACGAAAAATGTAAAATAACCCTTTCTTTTCTGCCAGATAAGACGGAGAATGAAATTAGTCAATTTTTAAAGCAAAAATTTAAACAGGTTTCCTATCTTGGCGTAGACGACGCTTTAACTGGTGTTTTAAATAAACTTATCGGCAAAGCCGTGGTTAAAACCTGTGGTCAAATTAGCGCAAACGATAAGGGGGCAGAGCTAATTGCTCACGCCGTAAAGAATTTTAGTTTAGACGTCATAGGAACTCTTGGGTTTGATTACGCTCAAGTTACGAAAGGTGGTATTGCTTTTAGCGAAATCGACCCTAAAACAATGCAGAGTAAAAGGTGTCGCTATATTTATATTGTAGGTGAAATGTTAGACGTAGACGGCGATTGTGGTGGGTATAATTTACAATGGGCATATTCAAGCGCTTCGGTTGCTTGCGACGGGGTTTTAGCTTATGAGAATAGATAACTTAAAGTTGCCTGTCGGCAAGAGTGAAGAAGAGCTTTTAAGCCTTGCCTTAAAAAAGAGTGGGCTTAAAAAACAATCTGTAAAACATTTTAAAATACTAAAGAAATCCCTTGATGCAAGAGATAAAAACGATATAAAGCACGTGTATTCGGTAGAGATTTCCGATAGAGAAGAAGCTGTAGAAAAGTTAGTTTTGCCAGTAGCAAGCGTATCAAAGAGAATTGGTGTAATAGGCTTTGGTCCTTGTGGTATTTTCTGTGCTTATTATTTAGCGAAGGCAGGGCTTAAGCCAATTGTATTCGAGCGTGGTAAAAGCGTTGAAGAAAGGCAAAAGTCTGTCAATAAGTTGATAAACGAGCGTATTTTGGATGAAAATTCCAATATTCAGTTCGGAGAAGGCGGAGCGGGAACGTTTTCTGATGGCAAGTTAAATACAGGTGTTACAAGCCCGTTTATAAAAACAGTTTTAAAAGATTTCGTATCTTTTGGCGCACCAAAAGAAATAGAGTATCTTGCCAAACCGCACGTTGGTAGCGACAATCTTCCTAAGGTTGTTTCGGCAATGAGAAGAGAAATTATTAGGCTTGGTGGAGAGATTAGGTTTGACAGTAGGGTTGACGATATTATAATTTCTAACGGAAAGGCTGTTGCCGTTAAAGTAAGGGGCGAAATTGTAGATGTTGACGACCTAGTAATTGCAGTAGGACATAGCGCAAGAGATACATTTTATATGCTTAAAGAAAAAGGCTTTGAAATAGAGCGAAAGGCTTTTGCAATTGGTGTTAGAATCGAGCATCTGCGCCGTGACGTAAATCTTTGTCAATACGGGGCAAAATACGCCGACGTTTTACCTTCTGCAGATTATTCTCTTTCGAGTAGAAAAGCAGGTAGGGGTGTGTTTACGTTTTGTATGTGTCCTGGTGGTTTCGTAATGCCGTCTGCATCGGAAGATGGTGGCGTTGTTACAAATGGAATGAGTAACTATCGTAGAGATGGAGAAAACTCTAATAGCGCAGTTCTATGCGAAGTGTATCCAGATGATTTTAAAGAAGGAGTGCTTGGTGGCGTTGAACTCCAAAGAGAACTTGAAAGGCTTGCGTTTATAAGCGCAGGAAGCAATTATAATGCTCCTGTGCAAACCTTTAAAGATTTTTGTGAAGGTGGTATAAAAACTCCGTTTACCACCGTAAAACCGACCTATAGCGTGGGTTTTGAGCATTTTGACCTTAATAAAATACTTCCAAAATATATAGCTGAAAGCCTTAAAGTTGGTATAGACGACATGGGCAGAAGGCTTAAATGTTTTTCTTCACCAAGCTCTGTTTTAACGGGTGTGGAAACAAGGTCTTCAAGTCCTGTTAGGGTGGTAAGAAGAGAAGACGGCACGGCGTCGCTTGCATCAAACGTTTATCCTGCAGGGGAAGGCTGTGGCTACGCAGGTGGAATTATGAGCGCGTCTGTTGACGGAATAAAAACGGCTTGTAAAATCATTAAAAAATATACTGGAGTTGAGCCTAGTTTTACAAAATAATTTAAAATTATGAGCGTTGTTGCGATTTTTTATCAAAACAGCGCTTATTTTTTTACAAAATTAAAAATTTAACGCTTTAAAAACTTTACAAAAAAATAATATTATTATATAATATTAGATATGTTAAGCGTGAAAGTGTTTTTTCGCTCCACAGCAGGTGGGGTTGAATACAAAAAAATATACGACGGCAAGATGCAAGTTAGCGAAGGTAAAACTGTAATCTGCTATGACGAGATTGACGATAACGGTTTAACTAAAACCGAAGTTTGCATAGTAGACGGCGATTTTGTCACCGTAAAAAGAACAGGTCAGTTTTCTAATTATTTAGAGTTTAAAAACGGGCATTCTTACTCTGGCGAATACTTAACGCCTTACGGTAAGATTCCAGTTGAAGCTTATACGAGAAAATTAACCGTTTTAGAAAAAAACGGAGTTTTATTAGTCGACGCGCAGTATAAATCTTCACTCATGGGCGAAGAGAGTGAAAACGAATTTTCAATAAAGGTAGGTAGGGCTAAATGCGAGTAACTTATTTAGGGCACGCGTGTTTTTTAATAGAAGGTAAAGAAAAGTCTGTTGTTACTGACCCTTTTAAAGATATTGGATACGACGTTGAGCGAGTAACGGCAGATTATTGCACAATCTCTCACTCTCATTTCGACCACAGTAACGCAGACGGCGTTGACGTTAAAGAGATTATAACTAATTCGCATCCAGATTTTTTGGCAATAGATACCTATCACGACGAGCGCTTGGGCTCGTTAAGGGGTAAAAATATTGCTTTTAAGTTTAAAATAGACGGCGTGTCGTTTTGCCATTTAGGCGACTTGGGCGAATTTTTTACTCAAGATTTAATTGACGAGATTGGCGACGTTGACGTTTTGTTTATTCCAGTAGGTGGCAAATATACCATTGACGGAAAAGAAGCAGTAAAATATGCAAATGCAATTTCTGCAAAAATAACCGTGCCAATGCATTACTCAACGCCGAGAAGTCAAATAGACGTTAGCGATGCAAGTGTGTTCTTAAAGAGAATGGCAGGGGTAGAGCGAGTTGATAGCTCGGTTGAGATAGACGAGTATTTAAATCAAGAAGAAAACAGCGTGTTAGTTTTTAATACGGAGAAGCTATAAGGTGGACTATGGAAAGATATACAGAAGATAAATTGAGTAAAATGAGCGTTCACACCTTAAGGGTTATTTTGCGTTCTGAATTTAACGGTGTTCCGGGTGTGTGCAATAAAGGCGAACTTATAGCGCAAATTCTCGATATACAGGCAGGCGCGAGCGCTCCATCACGTAGCACTAAGGGAAGAAAGCCTTTGGGCGAGTTTATTACGCCTGCTAGAGAAGAGATAACCTTTGCCGACGTTGCAGATGACGATAGCAACGTTAAAAAGGGTGTTTTTGAATTAAACGCAGACGGTTATGGTTTTGTAAGAGTTAATAAAAATGCTGAACTCGTAGATTTCTTCGTTCCTAAAACTACGGTAAAAAAATATTCTCTTCGCACGGGCGATGAAGTTGAGTGTATCGTTTATTACGCTAGCGAACTAGGCTCTTTAAACGTCAAGGCGATAAACTCTATAAACGGCAGAATGCCAGAGAGTAGAAATGAAATTGTTGGCAGTTCAACCTTAATTGCAAAATATCCTAAAGAAAAAATCAATTTAGTTCAAGGCAAGGCTAAGGTTGTAGACGTTGTAAATGCTTTTTGCCCAATCGGTAAAGGTCAAAGATGCCTTGTTGAAGATTATTCAAGTAAGCACGGCACGAGCTTTGTGAATACGCTGTTAGATTGTATAGACGACAAGGATTTAACTGTAATAACCCTTTTTGCAGGGGTTAAGCCAGAAGAATTGGCAGAAGTTGAGCAAACTAAAAAACGCCAACACGTAGTTTTACCTATTGACCTTGGAACGGAAGACGTTTTAAGAATAGTTAATTTAACTGTAGAAAGGGCAAAGACGTTGTGTCAAACAGGCGAGAACGTATTGCTTGTTTTAGATAGTTTTTCTTACGTTGCAAACGCTTACGGTGATTTCTTGGCGAGTGGTAAGCAATCAGGCTACGTTAAAACAGGGCTTTCTCAAAACAAATATGCAACTGAAATTTTCTGCTCCGGCGGTAACTTTGGCGAAAATAAAACGCTTACCATCGTTGCAACTGTCGACACGAAGAGAGATGAAACGTTGTTTGCAGAGCTTTCAAGTGTTGCAACGTCTTTAATAAGATTAAAAACTAGCGATATAATTTCTCGACGTGGCTACGTAGTAGATTTGTTAACGTCTTATACTGATAAAGATGACCAATTATTAAGTAGCGAGCAAATAGAATACGCAGATGAAGAGCGTAGAAAATTAGTTCAAAACGAAGATTATTTGGCTAAGATTTACGGCAAGTAAAATAGTTATAAGCAAGTTTTGCAAATTCACCATATATTATGCTTATCGCTTTTTCGCTCATTCTTTCAGGGTGAAATTGCACGGCTATTACGTTTTTGGTTAAAAAGCCTTCAATTACACCGTCGTTTGACGTTAAAACGTCGGTTGCTAAAGGATTTAATTTGTCAACGCATTGACGGTGGTTTGAGTTTACGCTATTTAAATTGCTGAAAAACTTGCAAGAAGAAAAGGTGGGGTGAAATACGTCGTCGCCAGTTTTGGATTGGTGGCAGTCTACGTTTTTTAGGTTGCCCCCTAAATAAACGTTTATAATTTGCATGCCCCTACAAATGCCTAAAATAGGTAAATTATTTTTGTAAAAATAATCCAAAATTTTAAATTCGTTTACGTCGCGAAGAATATTGACGTTTTTGCACGCCACGCTACAGTTGTAAAAAATAGATAGAAAATCGCCCCCACCAGTTAGTAAAAGTCCAGAATATTTTTCTAGGTTTTTGGGCGAAAAGGTGTGTTCATAGGCTAAATCTGCTAAATTTAAAGCGTAAACGTAGTTTTTTGGTGGGTTTTCTTGCGGAATTAAAATTACAGGCTTATTCATCATATTACACCATATAAAAAACAAAGGAAAAAGGTTACTATAGTTATGAAGACAATAGGAATGGTTGTCGCTATGCAAAGCGAAGTTGAAAGCTTTTTATCTGCTAAAAAGCTCAAGGTGGAGAGAATTAAATACGGTGGTTTTGACGTTATGAAGTTTAACCTTGGTCAAAACGAAGTTTATTGCGTGCGCTCAGGCGTAGGCGAAATTTTTGCATCTGCCGCAACTCAAATGCTCATTAGCGTTTATAAGGTTGAAGTAATTATCAACTTCGGCGTTTGTGGCGCTTTAACAGAAAGATTAGGCGTTGGCGAAGTTGCCTTAGTTGAAGGCGTTGTGCATTACGATTTTGATACTAGTCCAATCGACGGATGTGAGATTGGTAGATATTTGCAGTATCCAGAAGTAACTCTTCGCCCAGACAAAGCTCTTTTAGAGCTTGCTAAAAAAGTAAATCCACAAATTCAATCGGTTGTTTGCGCGTCTGCAGATAAGTTTGTAGCAGATGAAAAGATAAAAGAAAATCTTGCAAAAACCTACGGCACAGACGTTTGCGAAATGGAGAGCGCGGGCGTTTTACTTGCTTGTCTTAATATGGAAGTGCCTTGTCTTATCGTTAAGGCTATTTCAGACGGAAAGGGTGGCGTTGAAGAGTTTAAACAAATGGTTACTCACGCTTCTCAACAATACGTGGAATTCGTTCAAAAGTTGTCTGAAATTTTATAAAATTTATTAAATTACAAAAACTGTATTTTATGGATAAAAACAAAAAGGACTTTAAAATAGGAATAGCCTTTGGTAGTGGTGGCGCAAAAGGCGCTGCGCATTTAGGCGCGTTAAAGGCGTTTGAAGAAGAAGGTATTTCCTTTGACGTTATTGCAGGAACTAGCATAGGTAGTATAGTAGGTGCGTTATACGCAAAGGGTTATTCTTCCGATGATATGCGCGCTCTACTTAAAGAAGTTGCAATCGGCGACGTCCAAATGACGTTGATGTTTGCATTAGGTATGATAGACCTTTCTCAAATTATAAATCAATTTACGGGTGGGGCGCATTTCAGCGACCTTAAAAAGCCGTTTAAGGCAGTTGCAGTAGATTTAGACGAAGGTCAAGAAGTCGTTTTGGCAGAAGGTGAACTTTCTAAAGCGTTAGCTGCATCTTCTTCCGTTTCGCCAATGCCACCTATCTATCTGCAAGGTAAAAGGCTAGTAGACGGCGCATTTTTAAACTACGTTCCGTCAGACGTTGTAAAAGATATGGGTGCAGACGTTGTTATAGCTATAAATCTTGGCAAAGAACACGAAACAAACCAAGTGATAAAAATGACGTTAGATGAATTCTATCCAAACAACGGAATACCACTGACCGATAGAAGTAAACAATGCTATAAATATGCAGACTTTGTCTTAGAGCCTGATTTATCTAATTTCTCAACTTCTTCGCTAAAGGGGCTAGACGATATGTATGAAATCGGCTACCAAGTAGCAAAGCAAAAAATGCAAGAAATAAAAGCAATTATATCAAATAAACGCAAGGGCTAACTTGATATGAAAATACACTCTAAAGAAAATTTGTACGGAGTTTATACCGTACCAACGGACAAATCAATAACGAGCAGAGCTATAGTTTTAGGCAGTATAGCAAAGGGAAAAACTTACGTTGTAAATCCTTTTATGTGTGATGATACGACGACTGTTGCTAACTGTATGAAAAAGCTTGGCGCAAAGATTAAACTCAAGGGTAAGATTCTTGAAATTAAGAGCGCAAAAAGATTTAAAAGCGGGCTTAAATTCGATTGTGGCAATAGTGGAACTGCGCTTAGGTTTACTTGTGGAGTTGCCGCAGGCTCGAATATCTCTGCTATTTTAACAGGTAATAGCGAACTTAAGCAAAGACCTATGCGTTCTCTTCAAGAGCCACTTCAAAAAATGGGCGCAACGGTTGCCTTGCAAAAGGGTGGTTTACCACCAGTTTACGTAAACGGTGCGAAACTCAGGTCTATTGATTATCCTTTGCACACGGCAAGTTCGCAAATAAAGTCTACAATTATGATATGCGCTTTATTAAGTGGCGTAAAGGCTACGATTAAAGAGCAAATTTGCACGCGTAACCATATGGAAATTCTTTTAAAGGAAATGGGCGCAAAAATTGAAAGAGACGACGTAAATCATACCATTTGTCTTGAAAAGAGCGAAATAAAGGGTAAGAGAATTTTCGTTTGTGGTGATTTTTCAATCGCGATGAATTTTATCGCTTTAGGTCTTTTGTGTGGTCAAACTACTTGTAAGAACGTAGGTATAAACCCAACAAGAACGTACGTGCTTGACGTTTTAAAGAAAATGGGCGCAAAAATTGAAATTAAAAACAGAAGAATTCTCTGTGGTGAGCCTATTGCAGATATAACTGCTTATAAGAGCAAGCTCAAAGCGACGCACGTTACGGGTGACGAAGCTTACGCTATTACAGACGAATTGCCTATTCTTGCAGTTTTAATGGGCGTTGCAGAAGGTGAGAGTATATTGAGCGATTTAGGCGACTACCAATATAAAGACGTTGATACCACAAGCAATATTTGTGAAATGTTGAATGCTATTGGTGGTAATTGCCGTCGATTTAAGGGTGGTTTAGTAATAAAAGGCGTCGAGAAATATACTGGTGGCGAAGTAACTACGCACGGCGATGCGAGAGTTGCAATGAGCGCCGCTATAGCGTTATCTGCAAGTGAACACGGTGGCACTACAGATGACGACGCTTGCGTAAACGAATCCTTCCCAGGTTTCTTTGAGAGTTTAAGAAGAAATTCATTCGTAAACATAAGCGCAGGCGTTTCTAATCGTGAAGAAAATTACTACCACGCGTTTATTTTAGATAAAATGAGAGTGAGAAATTACACTTTCTCACACTTAAAGTCTGAAGACGGTAGCTGTAAAAAGAGCTTGGCAGATGCTAGGGATTTCGATGGTTTTACCGTAAGTTATCCGTTCAACGTAGAAGTTGCAAGACGTCTTACAAAGGTTGATGCAAAGGCTAAAAAGGTAAAGGGTGTAACAGTAGTAAAAAGGGGCGAAGGCTTTTCAACCGTAGGCGGCGGATTAGTCCTTGCGCTTAAAAATAGAAGTGTCGATTTAGTAGGTAAAAAGGTGCTTGTGCTTGGCTGTGGCACGGTTGCTAAGAGTATAATTTTGTCGCTAGTAGAAGAAAAGGCGCTAGTTACTATTTACGATCAATCGGCAAAAGTTGCAAGCGAATTTAGTCGTAGAATAGGTGGTATTACTGTTACAGATAATCCTTCTAGCGATGAAAATTATAATATCATAATCAACGCAACGCCGGTTGGCTCTGGCTACCTTGCAGGGCAGGCGCTTGTAAATGCAAAAACTGTAAAAAATAGCGATTTGATTGTAGAAATGATTTCAACTCCTATCGATACAGAGCTTGTAAAAATGGCAAAATTAGAAGAAACTCACGTAATTTGTGGCAATGAAGTCGCTTTCTTTGGAGCATATTTAGCTGATTGTGTTTTAGCTGAAAGAGAGCCACAAGTGGATGAAGCTCTTAGTATTTATTCTGAATTTACTAAAAGTTGCAACGGAGACGTAAAATGATTCAATTAAAAGCGATAAAGAAGATATATAAGATAGAAGAAAGAAAGGTTCTTGCGTTAAAGGGTATTACTTTGGATATGCGAGAATCTGAATTTCTTTGCGTTTTAGGTCCTTCAGGTTGTGGTAAAACTACGCTACTCAACATTATTGGCGGGCTTGATAGGTATTCTTCTGGTGACCTTATAATAGGTGGAAAATCAACTAAAAACTTTACTGATGAAGATTGGGATACGTATAGAAGTCGTAAGGTTGGTTTTGTATTCCAAAGCTATAATCTTATTTCTCATCAAACGGTTTTAGAAAACGTAGAAACTGCTTTGGTAATTAGTGGCGTTAGTAAAGAAGAGAGAAGAAAAAGAGCAATAAAAGCCCTTGTAGACGTAGGTCTTTCGGAGCATTTAAGAAAAACTCCACGCCAACTTTCAGGTGGTGAAATGCAAAGGGTTGCTATTGCGAGAGCGCTTGTAAATAATCCTGAAATGATATTGGCAGACGAGCCTACGGGTGCGCTTGATAGCGAAAATAGCGTTAAAATAATGGAGCTTTTAAAAGAGATTTCCAAAAATAGATTAGTTGTAATGGTAACTCATAACGCTGAACTTGCTAGCGAATATGCCACTCGAACAATTAGAATGAAAGATGGCTTAGTTGTTGATGACGATAAGCCGTTTAAGGCAAAGTCCGTAGAAAAAAAGCAAGAAAAAAAGAAGAAACAATCTTATATGCCATACGGCTTAGCTGCAAAGCTTAGCGTTAAGAATTTAGCTGCTAAAAAGATAAGAACTACGCTTACGTCTATCGCATCTTCAATTGCTATAGTTGGTATTGCGTTAGTGCTTGCTTGCAATAATGGTTTAAACGCGTTTATAAATAAAATCCAAAAGGATACGCTCTCTAGCGTGCCTATTACTGTTAGCACAAACGCTACTAATTATGCTCCTATGGTAGAAGGGATTTTTGGCTACGTTTCTGCAACTGCAAAAGGTGAGAAAGAGCAGGGGCCAACCGATAGCGTTATAATCAATCACACCCTTAAAAATATGCAAGCAACAAACGTTACAAACGAAATTTCGCCCCATTTTATGGAGTATTTAAAGGGTCTTGATTCTAAAAAAGTAAGATACGATGCTGTAAAAAACGTTTCAAAGAGAATATATAAAAACGTTCAAGTTCCAATTTATTTAGATTCAAGCATATTAAAAGGTGTAAGCGTATTAGACCAAAGCGCTAAAAATTGGTCGTGCTTACCACCTAATAGAAGTATCGTAGAAGAGCAATATCATTTAGTTGCAGGCAAATATCCGCAAAAATATAACGAATTATTGCTCGTTGTAGATAAAAATTCTGCTATATCAGATATGGTTTTGGCATCTTATCTTTTAGACGTGTATGCGATTGACGATGAAAAAACTCATTATACTTATGATGAGATTTTAACTAAACCAGAAATAAACGAATACCATTTAGTTTTAAACGACGATTACTTCGTTGAAAGAGACGGGTCTTTCCATGAAGATAAAAAGATTTCGTTAGCTAAATACATACATAGTTATTACAGAAGTGAAACGCTTTTAAGCACCATTGAAAGTGAAGTGAACAACAACGAAATTATCAAAACTATCAGAGAGCAGGGCATAGAAGTTAGTTGCTTCGACGTTGCTCCAAATGGTGATAATTTCTCTCAAACGCTTAAAATAGTAGGTATAATAAAGCTTAACGAAGATACTCAATACGGAATGCTTAGTTCGCCTATCGCGTATTTATCTTCGCTCAATGACTTTATAATTGAAAACTCTGCCGAGTCTGCAATTGTAAACGCTCAGCTTACAAACAAAAACGTAAACGTTTTAACGGGCTCTGCAATTGCCGACGAAGATAAGGTAGCGTTAAATAACGCTCTTTCTAGCTTTGGTTATGCAGAACTTCCAACTCAAATAAAATTCTATCCTAATACGATTGAAGATAAAGATTACTTGCTTAAATATCTTGATGATTACAATGCTACAAACGGCGAAAATCCAGATATAACTTACGTAGATAACGTGGGCGCAGTAATAGAAGTTGTGAGAACGGTTGTTCGTAGCATAAGCGCAATCTTGCTTGCATTAACGTCTATTTCACTTATCGTTTCTGCTATAATGATAGGTATCATAACCTACGTTTCGGTTATCGAAAGAACTAAAGAAATAGGTGTTTTAAGGTCTGTTGGGGCTAGAAAAAAGGATGTTATAAGGCTTTTTGTTACTGAAACTGGCGTAATAGGCTTTGTTGCAGGTGTTTGCGGTGTGTTGCTCACGCTACTTTGCGCGTTGCCTTTAAATGGTATAATGGCAAACTTAACAGGCGTAAAGGGTTTCGTGTTCTTAAAATGGTGGAACTTTATCGCTCTTATTTTGGGCTCTGCCTTCCTTACCATTATGGCAGGCTTTATACCTTCACTTCTTGCAAGTAAAAAAGATCCTGTAAAGGCTCTTCGTTCGGAGTAAAAAGATGGTTAAAAATCCTTTGTTAGAAAGTGAAGAAGGTTCTTCAGGGCTATACTATTCATTTTTAGTTATATCAATAGTTATCTTTAGCGTTTTGTTTAGCATGCTTATAGCGATGGTTGGCGAAACGGCAAACCTAGCGTCTAAAGATTGGTATATTTTCCTTTCTTTCTCAGTAAGCCCTATCGCCATAATTGTAGCAACGCTAATTTTGGTATACTTGAAAGGCGACTCTTTCTTTAGTGTGTGTAGCTTTGAAAAATGTGAAAATAAATACTATTTGTTAGCGTTAGTAGCTTTTGTTGCCATGCTATTTGGGCTTGGAAATTTAAACACTATTTTCGTTGAGTTTTTATCTGAAAAATTGGGATACGAACCTACTCAAATGACGTTGCCAAAATTTTCTGCTATAAATTACGCCTTGGTAATTTTAACCGTTTGCGTTTTGCCTGCAATTACAGAAGAAGTGGCAATGCGTGGAATAGTATTAAAGGGTATAAAAAGTGGAAACGTGATAGTAAACGCCGTTATAGGTGGCTTATTATTTTCTCTCTTTCATATGTCGCCAATGCAAACGCCTTATCAGTTTGCAGTAGGGTTTGTATTTTCACTTATAGCAATAAAAAGCGGTTCTACGTTGCCTACTATTATCGCTCATTTTTTAAATAATTTCGCAATAGTTACGGTAGAATATTTTTCGCCGACGATTTTTGCAGATTTAGACATTTGGACATATGCGCTTATTATTCCCGCAATAATTGGCTTAGCGATTGTAGTTGCTATGCTTTTAAAAGACGGAAAAAATAAAGAGCAAGCCAATAAAGATGGTTTAAAAAATTTCTTTATGGGCGCAATAGCGGGTATATTTGTCTGCACGTTTATGTGGACGATGTCTTTATTGGGGTAAAGTATGATAAAAATAAGGCTTATTGCCGTTGGCAGAGTAAAAGAGAAATATTTTAGCGAAGCTATTTTAGAGTATTCTAAAAGGCTTAACGGTTATTGTGATTTTTCGCTTATTGAAGTTAAAGAAGAAAACTTTAAAAACCCGTCTTCTGCCGATATTAAAAAAATTTTAGCAGTAGAAGGCGAGCGCATTGAAAACGCGATAAAGGGTTATCCTATAGCTTTAGCTATAGAAGGTAAGAAGGTTAGCTCGGAAGAGCTTGCAAAAAAGATAAAATCCTTAACCGATAGGGGCGAAGGAGAAATATGCTTTATAATAGGTGGTAGTTACGGCATAGATGATAGAGTTAAGGGGCTTTGTAGAGAAAAGGTTTCTTTTTCGGATATGACTTTTCCACACACTCTCATGCGAGTTATGACCACCGAACAGTTATATAGAGCTTTTGCAATAAACGCAGGCTCAGAGTATCACAAGTGAGATTATGAACGTTAACGAAAAATTTATGAAAGCAGCGCTTAGGGAAGCTAAAAAGGCAGAAAAAGCCGAAGAAGTTCCAATTGGTTGCGTAATAGTTGCAGACGGTAAAATTATAGCAAGGGCGTATAATATGCGCCAGACTAAACGGCTTGCAACTGCGCATGCGGAGATTCTTGCTATAGAAAAAGCGTGTAGAAAAATTAAAGATTGGCGACTTGACGGAATGGAAATGTACGTTACCTTAGAGCCTTGCGCAATGTGCGCAGGCGCTATAGCTAATTCTCGCATAAAAAAGGTGTGGTTTGGCGCTTACGAGCAAAAAGGTGGCGGCGTTGTGAGCAAGTTTAACATTTTGTCCGAGAGTGGTTTAAATCACGTTACAGACTTTGAAGGCGGTCTTTTAGAAGACGAATGCTCAACTCTCATAAAAGAATTTTTTAGAGTAAGGCGAAAAACTAAAAATTTATAATTAAAAAGAATAAAAGCACGGTTTTATGCTTGCATATTTTTTTATTATTGTTTATAATAATAAATAGCTTAAGAGCGAAACGATATTACGATTTACTACTTTTGGAGGACACATGATTACACACGGAACGGAAATCAAGCTTTTTGCAGGTAATTCAAATAGAGCTTTAGCAGAAGCAATTGCAAGGGAACTCAAGCTTCCTTTAAGCAACGTAGAAGTAGGTCATTTTAGTGACGGCGAAACTAGCGTTCACCTTTGCGAAACGGTAAGAGGTAGAGACGTTTTCATTATTCAATCTACTTGCGCTCCTGTAAACGAGAACCTTATGGAGCTTTTAATTATGATTGACGCTGCAAGAAGAGCATCTGCAGGTAGAATTACTGCCGTTGTTCCTTACTTTGGCTATGCAAGACAAGACAGAAAGTCTAGAGCGAGAGATCCAATTACTGCAAAACTCGTTGCAGATATCATCACTTCAGCTGGCGCAGATAGAATTTTAACTATGGATCTTCACGCAGCTCAAATTCAAGGTTTCTTTGATATTCCTGTTGATCATCTTATAGGCGGTCCTCTTCTTTATAAATATTTCCAAAAACTTGTAGACGACGACTTTATGGTTGTTTCTCCTGATATGGGCTCTGTAACAAGAGCAAGAAACGTTGCTGCAAAACTCAACTGCCCAATGGCTATTATCGATAAGAGAAGACCAAAGGCTAACCAAGTTGAAGTTATGAATATGATTGGTGACGTTAAAGGCAAGAGATGTCTTATGGTTGACGATATGATTGATACCGCTGGTACTATCTGTCAAGGCGCAGAAGCTCTCCACGCTCACGGCGCAAGCGAAATTTACGCTTGTTGCACACACGCAGTTTTAAGTGGTCCTGCTATTGAGAGAATTAAGAATTCTCACATCACTAAACTTGTAGTATTAGATACTATTCCATTGACAGAAGAGAAGAAGCTCGACAAAATTGAAGTTTTATCAGTTTCAAAGCTTTTCGCATTGGCAATTGAAAACATCTACTTAGACAAGAAGATGTCTGATATTTACGAAAACTAATATTAAATTTATGCGGGCGAGCGGGTAACCGACGCCCGTTATTTATAAGGAGTAAAATATGAAACTCGTCGTAGGGCTTGGCAATCCAGGTCTTAAATACCTTAAAAACTTGCATAACCTTGGCTTTATGGCAGTAGAAATGCTTGCCGAAAAGCACGGTGTTATCTTTAATAAAAAGGGTTTTAAGGGCTTATACGGAGAAAAGAATATTGCAGGCGAAAAGATTATATTTTTAAAACCTCAAACGTATATGAATTTAAGTGGCGAAAGCGTGCAAGAGCTTTCTGCTTTTTATAAAATTTCTCCAAAAGATATCATTGTTGTGTATGACGATCTTGATATTGCTATCGGTAGCGTAAGAATAAGAGCAAACGGCTCTGCAGGCACTCATAACGGTATGAGAAATATTGTTCAAATGCTTGGAGCTACTGATTTTCCAAGGGTTCGTATTGGAATAAAGCCTGAGATTGATTTTAAAATTATAGATTACGTTCTTTCTGATATAAGAAAGGACGATGAGCCTAGATTTAAGCAATCGGTAGGCGTTGCTGTAGATGCCGTAGACGCGTTTATTCACGGCATTGCAATCGAAGACGTAATGTGTAAATTTAACAAAAGGGCTTAACCACTTTGAAGTGATTAAGTGAAAAATTTTAGCATATGCTTAGAAATTATTTGACATTTGACAACTTAGGCGTGGATTTTGAAAATCTTGCAAACGACGTCCGCAGTGGGATTCCCTCTGCGGTTTTTGGCGTTACCTTTGCAGAAAAATGTCATTTGGCAACTATGCTCGATGCGCCTATCGTCTATATCGCAAAAGATATGCTTTACGGCGCGAGAATTGCAGAGCAAATTAGATGCTTAAGTGGTAAAGAAGTTGTTCTTTTGCCACCAAAAGACGACGTTTTGCTTTTTAAAACTGCATTTCATAAAGAAAGATTATATCAAAGATTAGACGCCCTATACAAGATTAAAAAGGGCGCGCAAATAGTTGTAACTACTCTTGAAAGTTTAACCCAACTTTTCCCTAAAGCCATACCTTATATTAATATAAAGAAAGGTGAAGAATACGATTTGTCAGACCTTTCTCAAAGTTTGACGCTTATGGGTTACAAAAGGCAAGAATTTGCCGATGAAAAGGGAACTTTTGCTTTAAGGGGGGATATTTTTGAAGTCTTTCCAATCAATGAAGAGAAGGTTTATAGGGTAGATTTCTTTGGCGATGAAGCAGAGTCGATAAAAAGATACTCTGTAGAAGAAAAAGATAATAAAGAAAACGTTACTGAGTTTACAATAATCGTGTCTACGGACGCTCTTATTTTGCCACAGGACGTCGACGGGATAAAAGAAAGAATAAAGCAAGCGCTTTTTAAATTTAGCACGCTTGCAGTAAGAAGTGATGCGAGAAAAATAGCAGAAGAACTTAATGAAAAGCTCGACAGCGGTAATTTAACGGCAGATTGTCTTCAGTTTTTAATGCCTATTTTACCTACTGTTACAGATGATTTTTCACAATATCTTCCAAAAGGCGCAATCGTTGTTTACGACGAGTGCAAAATGCTTGCAGACGGATTGTCTGGCGTTGTAAAAGAGCATACGGAACGAACTTTAACCTTGGCAAGAGCTGGCAAGGCTTTTGATTTTACTATTAAGCAGTTGTCTGATACAAACGCAGTATTTTCTCGTTTAAACAACTGTAGAAGGGTTGCTTTTCAAAATATAACGACGGCAATTAGCTTTTTTAACCCGCTTAAAACGTATTCGTTTAAATGTTCACCAGTAACTAGATATTCTGCTAAACCAGACGAACTTTTTAAAGACGTGGCAACATGGAAATATAACGGATATCGTGTTTTGATTTGTTGTGGAAATACTCAAAGGGCTGAAAATCTTGCAGAGCAAATGTATGATCACGGCGTAACGGTTGTTAGGGCAGACGATACTCATCTTCCGTCCGGCGTTGCTGTCGTTACGACATACTTCTTGCCTAGTGGTTTTATATATCATCAAGCAAAGCTTGTTGTTGTAGGCACGGGCGATATTTATATTGAAAAAGAAAAAGAAAAGAGAATAAAGAGAAAGCGTGGCGACCTTTTCCAAGCGCCCGAAATTGGTGATTACGCCGTGCACGAAGTTCACGGAATAGGTCACGTAGTAGGCGTTGAGAGAATAACCACCCAAGAAGGTAGCAAAGATTACGTTGCAGTTCGTTATTTGGGTGGAGATACCTTATACGTTGGCGTAGACCAAATGGATAGGCTTACAAAATACGTCGGTGGCGACGTGCCAAAGCTCAATAAAATAGGTGGTCACGAGTTTGAAAGAATAAAGCAACGTGTTCGAGAGTCTATATCGGCAATGGCTATAGACCTTAAAAAGCTTTATAACGCAAGAAAGCAAAAGAAGGGCTACGTTTTTTCTGAAGACACGGAATTTAGCGAAGAGTTTGAAAACGCTTTCGAATTTGAAGCGACTGAAGATCAAATTCAGTCTGTAAAAGAAATAAAAGCCGATATGGAAAGCCCAAAGGTTATGGATAGACTTTTATGTGGTGACGTGGGCTTTGGTAAGACCGAAGTTGCGTTTAGAGCAGCGTTTAAAGCTATGCTTGACGGAAAGCAGGTTGCACTCGTTTGCCCTACCACAATTCTTTGCGAACAACACTATAGGGCGGCAAAAAAGAGATTTGCAGATTTTGGTATTCGCATAGCGTCTTTAAATAGATTTAGAACCACAGTTCAACAAAAGGATATTTTAAATAGGTTAGAAAAGGGCGAAATTGAGTTTATTATAGGAACTCATAGGCTTTTTGGGAAAGACGTTGCCTTTAAAGATTTAGGTCTTTTAATACTCGATGAAGAGCAGAGATTCGGCGTTGAACATAAAGAGCAATTAAAGCTTTTAAAAGAAAACGTAGACACTCTCACAATGACGGCTACTCCAATACCTAGAACGTTGCATATGTCCCTTTCGGGCATTAGAGATATAAGCACTATTCATACTCCACCTAGCGTAAGAATTCCAGTTCAAACCTACGTTTTAGAAGAGAGTGAAGCTCTTATTCGCGATGCCGTAAGAAGAGAAATTGCAAGAGATGGTCAAGCGCTTATTCTTTACAATAGGGTAGAAACCATATACAAATTCGCCGATATGGTCAAGGCGATTTTACCAGAAGCAAACGTCATAGTTGCTCACGGTCAAATGGATAGAAAAACGCTTGAAGATTGCGTAATGAAATTTTACGACGGCGAATATAACGTTTTAATTGCAACGACTATTATTGAAAACGGTATAGATTTGCCTAGAGCAAACACCTTAATCGTTATCGATAGCGACCATTTAGGTCTTTCAACGCTTTATCAGCTCAAGGGTAGAGTTGGTAGAAGCGATAGACTTGCTCACGCTTATTTTACCTTTAAGCACGATAAAGTTCTTTCAGAAACTGCCTACAAGCGATTGTCCGCATTGATGGAGTTTACAGAAATGGGTAGTGGCTATAAAATTGCAATGCGCGATTTAGAAATAAGGGGAGCAGGTAACGTTTTGGGCAAAGAACAGCATGGCCATATGGATAGAATCGGCTACGAGCTTTATAGCAAACTTTTAAAAGAAAGTCTTGGCGAAAAGCAGGTTGAAAGAGACGTTGAACTCGATATAAAAATGAATGCGTATATTCCAGAAACGTATATCGGATCTGGCTCGTCAAGAATGGATTGCTATAAGCAAATAGCAGAAATTAAAGGCGAAGAAGACAAGCGCAGAATTCGCTCTTCACTTGAAGAAAATTACGGAAAAGTGCCCCTAGAAGTTGAAAATCTAATGCTTATTGCAGAATTAAAGCTTGCAGTAAAGAGTAGGGGTGGTGTAAAAATCATGTTGTCTGGCAAACAGGCTTACGTTGACCTTGAAGGATTAACAAGTTTAAATGACGCTACGTTTATGGATAAAATCGACAAGCATAAACAAAACGTAACGCTTAGCATTGGCGAAGCTCCAAGGCTTATTTTTAAAACTGCAGATTGCACTGTAGAAGAGATTGCAAATCTTATAAAAACTGTTTTTTCTGCATAAGTATGCAATCAAAAATGCAAAAAAAGAAAAATTTTAAAATTTTTGTATAAAAGCACTCAAAATGCCTTGCAATTATTTTAATAATTTATTATAATACTAAAGTATTATGTGAGAATGAATTCTCAAATTATGTCATCGGGAGAATCCTATGAAGAAAATTTTACTTAAACTTATGACTGTGATTCTTGCAGTCGCAATGATTACAGGCACTTTAGCAAGCTGTGCTCTTTTCGAAGTTGACAACGATAGAGACTTAGGGCGTGCTGTTGCCGTTGTTAATATCGATAAAGGCTTATCTAAGAAATACGGTATTAGTGGCGAAGGTGAAAACATCTATAAGCGTGAGCTTATTGCGGGCTACATTTCCTATGGATATATGTATGTTCAAAACTATGGTTACACACCATCTGATGCTTACAGCCTTATTTTAGACAATCTTATCAATAACAAAATTATCATGCAATATGCAAGGGGCGAACTTGCAAAAAATAGCTATGAGCTTGAAAGTAAAGACGCCGTTATCGATGCAATTATTGCTCAATACGGCGAAAATATGCTTGCAGTTTTAGCTTCTGATAGCATGATTCAAGCTTATAACGAAAAGTGGACTAAGGGCAAGAAGGACGATGAAATTGTATACGGCTCTAAAGAGTATTTAGCAGGTCTTGCTAAAGAAGTTAAAGCTCTTAAGGGTAAAGCCGTTACTGTAAACGACCCACTCTTTAGATTTTTAGATTACGATGCAGTATTAAAGAGCGTTGCCGGAACTATCGATAGCGTAAACTCTCTTATTGAAACTTTCATGGAAGAAGATGATGTTCACGAGCATGAAAACATTGCTTACACAGTAAGAACTACTCCTACTATGGATGAAGAAGATCCTACTGATGAAGAAAAGGCAGAAGAGAACAAAAAGCTTGAAGCAAAGGCTATTAAGCTTGATACTAAAGATAGAAAAGTAGCTTTAGCAAAAGCATACGAAAGATTTATCGATCTCGGTCTTATTGATACTCACGAAAAATACGAAGTAACTGATGCTATTTCTATTTTAAATCTCACTTACTTTAGAAGCGCTCTTCTTAGCACTTTAGAGTCTGAAGTTATCACTAAGTTTGAAGATTATCTCCGTGATGAACACAGCCTTAAAGCTCCAGATGAAGACGGTGAAAACGATGCAGAAAAACTTTGGGCATCATACTTAAAACTTGCAGAAACTCAAAAGGGTCAATACGAAAATGATAGCGCAAGTTTAGAATCTGCTCTTTCTGCAATTTCTGATAGCACTTTCGTAACATACAATCCAGGCACAGGCTACGGATACGTTTCACACTTCCTTGTTCAATTCGAAGAAGAAACTAAAGCTAAAATCGCTGAAGATATCAATGATTACGTTGAAGAACACGGTGCAATTACAGCTGCTAAGAAGCAAGAAATTGCTGATAGCTACGTTTCAGAAATCGTTGCAAGAGACTTAAGAGCATCTTGGGTTCAATCTGGCTACGGCGTATTAGAAGGCAATCAAACTATTAGATTTACAGACGACTACGTTTATACTGACGTTTTAGCATACTACAACGGAACTTACGAAAGAGCTGAATCTCACGAAGAAGAAGACGAAGATGGTAACACTCTTTTAAGCTTTAACTATTTTGGCGTTAAACCTAACGACATTAGCTATTCAGATTTCAACACTATCGTAAACAACGTTATCGGCGAAACAGTAGTATTCAACACAGTTGGTCAAGTAGCTTATAACGATGAATTAAAGAATAGATTTGAAGATCTTAAGTTTGCATTTAGCACAGACGAAGGTAACTTCAACAGTTATCTTGGTTACCTTTATTCACCAGAAACTAGTGCAACTCAATACGTTTCAGCTTTCGCAACTGCAGCTCAAGAAGTTTGTGCAATGGGCGCAGGCGCTTACAAGATGTTCGTTTCTGAAGAATACGGTCTCCACATCGTTCTTTGCACAAAGATGGTAAACGAGCTTATCTATACTTTAGATGGTGCTGGTAGAGCTCAATTCGTAGCTGACCTTGCAGAAGAAGGAACAGTTGCATACAACTTCCTTGAAGCTACAAACGCTCTCTTAGAAAACAGCGTAATTAGCAAACTCGCTAATACTTACATTCAACAAGGTCTTAGTGTAGAAGGCGTTGTAGTGAAGAACGAGAAGGTTTATAAAGACCTTATTCAACCTGAAGAGAAATAAGTAAAATTTCAAATTTAATAGATATGCGCGTCACTTTTAGTGGCGCGCTTTTTCTTTGGGGTAGTTGGTTTTTTGTTAAAAATCAGTTTTTTCAAACATTATATATTATACGCGTGCGCACGCTATGCGCGCGAAAAAAATTTTTAAAAGGTGTTAAAAACGTTTGACATAATTATTTCAATATGATAATATATCTATGCTAAGCAGAAGTTACCCTTCTCGCCGTAAGATATTATTGAAACGGCGCATATTTTTTAACGCAAATGCCAAAGGTCTGCGTTATGATATGATGGGTGCTTTATGTTTAAAGCAACCCTTTTTGTTTGTATAGGGAAATTTAAATTGGAAGGTACACTACCATTAGTAAAGATCAAATTCAAATCAATGAAGAAATCAGAGATCGCGAAGTTCGTCTTATAGGCGCAGACGGCGAGCAACTCGGTATCGTAAGCTCACAAGAAGCTCTTAGAATTGCCGAAGAAAACAATCTTGACCTTGTTAAAATTGCGGCTACAGCAAATCCGCCAGTTTGCAAGATAATGGATTATGGCAAGTACAAATTTGAACAGCTTAAAAAACAAAAAGAAGCTAAAAAGAATCAAAAAGTCGTTGAACTTAAGGAAATATGGCTTTCTATGACGATTGATATTGGCGATTTGAACGTCAAGGCACGTCAAGCACAAAAATTCCTTTCAAGCGGCAACAAAGTTAAGGTTTCAATCAGGATGAGAGGAAGACAAAACGCGCATTCGTCTTTAGGTGTAGACGTTATGAACAGATTTTTCGAAATCGTTGGTGACGTTGCCGTGATGGAAAAGCGCCCACTTTTTGAAGGCAGAAACATTTTAATGATTCTCGCTCCCTCAAAATCCAACTGATAGAATAAATTTCGGAGGACAAAATTATGCCAAAAATGAAATCGCACAGCGGTGCAAAGAAGCGTTTCAAGGTTACCGGAACTGGCAAAGTAAAGAGATACAGCCAGGGTAAGAGCCACATTCTCAGCAAAAAGTCTACTAAGAGAAAGAGAAGACTTAGAACTGGTACTTACGTATCAGCAACTCAGGAAAAGACTGTAAAGACTCTTATTCCTTACAAGAAATAATTAAAGGAGAAACCGAATATGCGTATTAAAAGAGGTGTAAACGCTGTTAAAAAGCGTAGAAAGATATTAAAACTTGCTAAAGGTTACTTCGGCGCAAAGAGCAAACTTTACAGGGTTGCAAGACAAGCCGTAATGAAGTCACTTACCTATTCTTACGTAGGTAGAAAAGCAAAGAAGAGAGATTTCCGTAAGCTTTGGATTGCAAGAATCAATGCTGGTTGTCATGCAAACGGTATGTCATACAGCACGTTCATGCACGGTCTTAAACTTGCTGGTATCAACCTTAACAGAAAGGTTCTTTCTGATATGGCTATTACTGATCCTGCAGGCTTCACCGCACTTACTGAAACTGCTAAGGCACAACTTAAGTAATTAAATTATGGGCTAGGCGAAGGGATTTTCCTATTCGCCTAGCTTTTATATTTTCTTTTATGATAATCACGTCAAAGAGCAATCCTAAAATTAAAGAAGTTGCTTCTTTAAAAGATAAAAAATTCCGTAAGAGAAGCGGTCGTTTTGTCGTTGAAGGGTATAAGATGGTAAGCGAGGCCTTATCTAACAATAAAAGCGTTGAGCTTTTAGTTGGAACAAGCGATGGTCTTGCCAGATTTTTATGCTATGAAATAGATAAAATTGAAGTGAGCGAAGAAGTTCTTTCATACGTTAGTGATGCCGTTACTCCACAGGGTGTTTTAGCTGTGCTTAAAGAAGAATTTGCAGAGCCAAAAACTCCGATAAAACCTTGCGTTTTACTCGATGGTGTAAGCGACCCAGGCAACATGGGAACAATAATTAGAACGTGCGCTGCAGTTGGTGTTAAAGATATTTATTTGGTAGACTGTTGCGACGTGTATTCGCCAAAAACCGTGCGCTCTTCTATGAGTGGAATTTTCTTTGTAAATCTTATAAATTTAAAGAGAGAAGATGTAGCGTCAGTTATGGCAGAAACGCCTATTATCGTTGCAGATATGGCAGGGGAAAACGTATTTGATTTTAACCCACCGGATAAGTATTGCTTAGTTATTGGTAATGAAGCAAACGGCGTGTCTACGAGTGTTAGGTCTTTAGCTACACATACAGTAAAAATTCCTATGGCAAAGACGAGCGAAAGCCTTAATGCAGGCGTATCTTTAGCTATAACGCTATATGAATTAACGGAAGGTAAAGGAAAATCTTTGATAAGCTAAAAAAGGAGAAAAATTATGTCAGGACATAGCAAATGGGCTAATATTAAAAATAAAAAGGCTAAAACCGACGCAGCAAAGGGTAAAGTTTTCACAAAGCTTGGTAGAGAACTTGCAGTTGCAGCAAAGGGTAATCCAGATCCATATACAAACAGCAAACTTGCCGATGCAATCGCAAAAGCAAAAGCTGCAAACATGCCTAACGATAACATCAAGAGAAGTATTGCAAAGGCATCTGGCGAACTTTCAGGCGTAAACTACGAAAACCTTACTTACGAAGGTTATGGTATCGGCGGTAGTGCAGTTATCGTTAAAACTCTTACAGATAACAAGAACAGAACAGGTGGCGACGTTCGTCACATTTTTGATAAATGTGGTGGTAACCTTGGCACTACTGGTTCAGTTTCTTATATGTTTGAAAACAAGGGTGTTATCGTAATTGAAAGAACTGTAGAACTTGATGAAGATACAGTTATGGAAATGGCTTTAGATGCAGGCGCAGAAGACGTTGTAGTTGAAGAAGATTCATATGAAATTAGAACAACTCCATCTGATTTCTCTGCTGTAAGAAAGTATTTCGAAGAAAAGAGTTTTGAGTTTATTGAAGCTGGCGTTATGATGATTCCTAACGATAAAATCACTTTAAGCGCAGAACAACTCGTATCTTTCAATAAGATGCTTGATATGTTTGATGATAACGACGACGTTCAAGAAGTTTATCACAACGTAGAGCTTCCAGAAGAAGACGAAGAGTAATATTTGTTGCATAAAAAGTCGCTA
>JBGUUU010000035.1:0-14302 GCA_045133775.1 Christensenellaceae bacterium | reverse complement strand
TGCTCATTATTGCCATTGCAATCAAAATTGACAGTAGGGGACCAGTCATTTTTAAACAAGAGCGTGTTGGAAAAAACGGAAAGGTTTACAAGATGTATAAATTCCGTTCTATGTGTACTGGTGCCGAGCAGATGGAAGGTGGTGTGTTTTGTACAAAAGGAGATAATCGAGTTACGAGGGTTGGTAAGTTTATAAGGGCTACTAGCATTGATGAAGTGCCACAGCTTATCAACATTTTGAAAGGGGATATGTCGTTAATTGGACCTCGACCAGTTTTGACTTATTACCCAAAGAAATGGGAAGAGTATACGATAGAAGAGTTGAAGAGATTTGACGTTAGACCTGGGGTTACTGGGTGGGCTGCAGTGCACGGAAGGAAAACAAATACGGTAAAAAAACGTTTTGAATATGATAATTATTATGTTGAGAACCTTTCTTTTTGGCTTGACGTTAAAATATTTTTTAAAACTATAAAATCAGTTTTCACAAACGAAGGCAATGCAGACAACGGTGCTGCAGAAGTCAATGATTTAACAGTGGGAAAAGGCGTTGAAAACGTAGAAGAAGTTATAGACGAAGTTGCAGTAACGGCAAATGAAGAGAGTGGAGAAAAGAATGCAAAAAGTCAAGATTAAAAAGACAAGTTTAGAAGTTTCTGCTATGTGCTTAGGTGGTTGTCCTCTTGGTGGCTATGGATGGGGAGAAACTCAAAGAAATGAATTGTTATCCGCAGTAAAAACGGCTGTTGACTGTGGAATTAATTTTTTTGACACAGCAGATACTTACGGGCTTGGGGAGAGCGAAAGACTTTTAGGCGAGGCTCTAGGTGAATCTAAAAATGAAGTTATCATCACTACAAAGTTTGGCGTAAGAGTTGATGGTGGTAAAACTTTTTACGATAATTCGAGAGATTATATTTTCCAAGCCGTAGAGGGAAGTTTAAGGAGATTAAACAGGGATTATATTGACTTGTATCAAGTTCACTACCGTGATGGAATAACCCCACTTGCTGACGTCGCAGAATCTTTGGAGATATTGAAAAAGCAGGGTAAAATTCGTTACTATGGGCTTTCAAACATTCACGATAATGACAAAGAGGAAATAAAATCGTTTGGTAAAGACAATCCTTTTGTTTCGTTTCAAGATGAGTATTCTTTAGCTTGTAGGAAGAATGAGCAAGAAATGTTTAGTTTTAGAGATGAGTGTGGTATGACGCCACTTACTTGGGGAAGTTTGGGGCAAGGGATACTCACGGGCAAATATGATAAGAATTGCAAGTTTGAGACGAACGATAGAAGGTCTCGTGACATATACGTAAATTTTCATGGGGAAAAACTGTTGAAGAACCTTGAAATTGTAGAGGTTATGAGAGAAATTGCACAAGAGATAGATAAACCCGTATCAACAATAGCGATACGTTGGATATTAGATTACTTAAAGGGGTCAGTCGTGCTTGTTGGGGCAAAAAGACCGTCACAAGTGCTTGATAACGTAAAGGCGTTGACATGGACGTTAACTAAAAAACAAATTGATAAGTTGGAAAAAATATCGAAGGAGTAAAGAATGAACAGCAATCAATTAGCATGGCTTATTAAAAGACACGGAATAGAGATGACACACCTTTCTAAAGGCAGCCATATTGCTTCTATATTGTCCGTGTCAGACGTTATAGCAGTATTATATAACGACGTAGTGAACGTCTCTCCCCAAAATGTAAATAATGATAATAGGGATAGGGTAGTTTTAAGTAAAGGACATGCTGGTGCAGCAATTTATGCCGCTCTTGCTGAGAAGGGGTTCTTCCCAAGAGAAGAGTTAAAAACACATTATGCAGATGGTAGCCGTTTGTCAGGACATGTTTCTCATAAGGGCATTCCAGGAGTTGAAATATCTACAGGGTCTTTAGGGCATGGTGTTTGTATGGCCGCAGGCATCGCTCTTAATGCAAAGCTTGAAAACAAAGATTATTGCACTTTTGCCATTGTTGGAGATGGCGAGTGCGATGAGGGTTCTGTATGGGAAATGGCGTTATTTGCAAATCAATTCAAATTGAACAAATTGGTTGTTATAGTTGATAGTAATAAAATGCAGAGTCTTGACTATTGTGAAAATACTATGGCGCTTGCTCCATTTGCAGAGAAGTGGAAATCTTTCGGTTGGAACGTAATCGAAGTTGACGGACATGACCACGATGAAATAAGAGACGCATTGAACAAGGCAAAGAATAGTGAGGAGAAGCCTACTGTTATTATTGCAAACACCATAAAGGGGAAAGGGATTTCATTTATGGAATTTAATATTTTGTGGCATTATCGTTTCCCTCATGAAGGCGAAGAATATGACATGGCAATAAAAGAACTTAATGCGGTAAAGCCTGAAGGTGTTGAAGATCCATATGGGGTGAAAAAATGAGAGATACGTTTGTAAAGACTCTTCTTGAAATAGCAAGGAAAGATAAAAATGTTTATATAGTTACTGGAGATTTGGGTTTTGGAGTATTAAAGCCTTTCTGGGACGAGCTTCCTCACCAAATTATTAACGCAGGCATAGCAGAACAAAATATGACGTCCGTTGCCGCAGGTTTAGCGTTGCAAGGTAAGATTGTTTATACTTATTCGATAGGAAATTTTCCAACCCTTCGTTGCATTGAGCAAATAAGAAACGATTGTGCATATCATAACGCAAACGTAAAAATTGTATGTGTTGGTGGCGGTTTTGTATATGGTTCACTCGGTATGAGTCATCACGCTACTGAAGATATTGCAATGATGAGGGCATTACCAGACGTAACCGTAATGGCCCCCGGTGATTTAGTGGAAGCCGCTTGTGCAACAAAGGCTATTTATGAAACACAAGGAACGTGTTACTTAAGACTTGGAAGAGGCGGAGAAAAGAGAATACACGAAGAAATTAAAGATTTTAAGGTTGGTAAGGCAATAAATATTCAAAAGGGCGAAAAGGTTGCAATTTTTTCAACAGGGGCTATCTTTGATGAAGTACATGAGGCGTGTGATCGCTTGAAGGAGCAGGGGATTGTCCCAAATGTATACACTTTCCCAACTATTAAACCAATAGATAAAGAAACCATAGAAAAATGTGCGAGAGAGTGTAAGACTATAATCACCGTTGAAGAACACAACCTAAGTGGAGGTTTTGGTTCGGCAGTGGCTGAGGTGTTGGCAGAGATGGATGGAGAAAAAGCGACTCTTAAAAGAGTTGCCTTAGATGATAGATATTCTAGTATAGTAGGAAGTCAAAAATATTTAAGAAAGCAATATTCGATTGACTCAGAAACGATAATGAAGACAGTTAAAGAGAATTGGTAAAATGAAAAAAATATTAGTTACTTCAACCGATATGATGATGATGCAATTTCTTATTCCGCATGTTCAATATTTAAGGAAACAGGGGTTTGACGTAGAGGTTGCTTGTTCAGAAGTAGGAAATCGTTTAGAAGAAGTGAAAAAGAAATTAGGTGAGGATAAGGTTTACAAGGTTCGTTTGCAAAGAAATCCTGTAAAACTGAGCAATTTAAAAGGTTTGACCGATTTAAAAAAAATTATCGACAATGGATCGTATGATTTGATTTGGACGAATGAACCTGTTATGGGTATAATGACTCGACTTGCGGCTAAAAAGGCGAGAAAGAAAGGCGCAAACGTAGTATATATGGCACACGGTTTTCATTTTTACAAGGGTGCTCCCAAAAAGAATTGGCTTACGTTTTACCCAATAGAAAAGCATTTTGCAAAAAAATGTGACGTTGTTATAACGATAACCGAAGAAGATTATAGATTGGCAAGCAAAAAGTTTAAAACTAAGGTTATTCGTATGCATGGCGCAGGAGTTGATGGTGATAGGCACGTGTTTGTTGGAGAAGAGCAAAAATTTGCTTTAAGAGAAGAATTGGAGTTCGGCAAAGAAGAATTTATTTGTCTTTGCGTGGGTGAATTGAATGCAAATAAAAACCAACGACAAATAGTGGCGAGCGTTCCAAATTTGAAAGCAAAGATACCTGGCTTTAGGCTGGTCCTTGCAGGAAAAGGAAAAACAAAAGAGGAGCTTGAGGCCCAAATAAAAGAATTGGGTGTAGAAAAAGAGGTAATCCTCGTTGGATATCAGCCACAAATAGAGAAATACGTTAGGGCTGCAGACGTGGTGCTTTCTGCAAGTAAAAGAGAGGGCTTGCCGTTTAATATTGTTGAAGCAATGCTTACTAAAAGACCTGTTGTCGTAAGTGAAAATAGAGGGCATAGAGAGCTTATAAAAGATGGCGAAACAGGGTTTATAACAAACGACGTAAGCAAATTTGAAGATAATATAATACGTCTATTTGAGGATAAAGAGTTATATTCACAAATTGTAGAAAGAGCTTACGATTATGCAAAGGCATATACCTTGCAGTCAACCATAAAAGAATTTAATATAATTTTGGAGTAAAGATGCCGACAATTAGTGTTGTAATGGGGATATATAATTGCGCAAAGACTTTAGAAGATGCAGTTGACTGCATAATAAATCAAACGTATACAGATTGGGAACTTATTATGTGTGACGACTGTTCTACTGATAATACCTACTCAGTGGCTGAAAGTCTTGCAAAAAAAGATGGAAGAATAGTACTTTTAAAGAATGAAAAGAACCTAACACTTGCTCCAACTCTCAACAAGTGTATTGAACATGCAAAGGGTAAATATGTAGCACGAATGGATGGCGATGACGTGTGTAAACTAGACAGGTTTGAAAAAGAGATAGCCGTATTAGAAAACCATCCAGAGTTTGCATTAGTAAGTTGTAACATGGATTTGTTTGATGAAAACGGAACGTATAGGACTGTTTATTATAACGAAAATCCAACTTTAGCAAGTTTTATAAAGAGATCTCAATTTTGCCATGCTGGTTGCATGATGCGAACTGAGGTTTTAAAGGAATTAAAGGGTTACGACACGTCGGAAAAATGCAAACGTGTTGAGGATTACGATCTTTGGGTAAGGTTATATGCCTCTGGATATAAAGGGTATAACATTCAAGAAACTCTATACTCAATGCGAGATGATAGAAATGCAAAAAAGCGTAGAAACTGGACTAATAGGAAGAATGAAAGTAGGGTAATGAAAAGGGCTTTTAAATTGGCAAAAATGCCGTTTTATAAATACCCGCTTGTATACGTGCCAATAATTAAGTTTTTTACACCAAATTTTATATATAAAATAATGCACAAAAAGTAATTTTAGGAAGGAAGAAAAGTGAATTATCTCATACTTACAGGCATAGTCGTTGTGCTCTCGTTTTTTTACGAGTATATACGGGGAATACAAGAGACAAAAAAGAGCGTTAAAATTATCGTTCTAGCTTTGCTATGCCTAGTTTTGTGTGGATTTGCTGGTCTTAGAACTAGATATAACGATACCGGTAGTTATATTCAAGGTTTTTTAAACACGCCTAAAAAACTTTCTACAATATTTAAGGGCGAGTTTAAACTGAGTGGCGTCTATTTGTTTGAATTGTGGAACTACGTAATTTTCCATTTTATATCAGACAATCCTAACGTATGGTTGTTTTTATGCTCGGCAGTTTTCGTGTTGCCAACCACTTATATAATAGCAAAACATGCAAAAAGTTTTACCCTTTCAATGTTTTTGTTTATGGTTGCAGGTGGTTATTTGTTCTCGCTTGCAGGTTTAAAACAAGCGATGGCTACAGGTATCGTATTGATGGGGATTCCTGCACTGATTGAGCGTAGATACTTAAAATATTGTGCGTTTTGTGCTGTGGCAGTTGGTTTTCATACCTATAGTTTAATTCTTTTTATATTACCACTACTAGGAAGAGAGTTGTTTAATAAGCGAACGATTATATTTTGCATAACGATGATTGTTGTGGGTTTGGCGCTTTCATCTTTTGCTGGAGCATTATCTAATATTATAGAATTTTTGGGTAAAGACGTAGAAGAAGAAACCATAACTACTGGCTCGGTTAACATATTAAGAGCCGCTGTTTACGCAGTTCCGTTTGTTTTGGCTATTTTAGGTAGAAACAAAATTAGAGAAGAGTGCACTGAAACGGAGAAGAGATTTATTAAAATTGCAATCCTTTCTTCTGTATTTATGATATTGGCAATATTCGGTAACCCAATTTTGTTTGGTCGAGTGCCACATTATTTCGGTATAGGTATTGTTATAACACTGCCAATACTTATTAACAGTGTGTTTAATGAAGAAGATGCAAAAATTATAACGATTATTGCAATAGCGTTTTATTTTGCATTTGGTCTATACCAGTTGTATAACGATGGGGCATTTACAAAAGATATTTTTGGGCTTTTATGGTTTTAGGTGGTAAAATGGTTAGTATTATAGTCCCTGTTTATAAGGTGGAAGAATATCTGCCTAGATGTATAGATAGTTTGATAAATCAAACGTATAAGGATATAGAAATTATTTTGGTTGACGACGGGTCGCCAGACAATTGTCCTAAAATTTGTGATGAATACGCTCAAAAAGATAACAGAATAAAAGTTATACATAAACAAAACGGTGGGCTATCAAGTGCTAGGAATGAAGGGATAAAAGAGGCAAAAGGTGAGTTTATATCCTTTGTCGATAGTGATGATTGGGTGGATCCAAAGTTTATAAGTTGTTTACACGAGATTATTGTCTCAAATAATGCTGATTTTTCTTCATGTTTATTTTGTAGAACAACTGGTGAACAAGAGCGGAAGCTGTTTTCTGAAACAGAAGAGATTATTACAGACAAAAAGTTCATATGCGCTATGGATGAAAATTTTTATACAGGATATGCATGTAACAAACTGTATAAAAGGAGTATCATCGTAGAAAACGGAATTTTTTTTGATGAAACTATTTTTAACGGAGAAGACTTTCCATTTGTTTTTGAGTACTTGACTTGCGCAAAAAAAGTTGCGTTTACACGGCAAGACTTATATTTTTATTTTAGTCGATCGACGAGTATTATGCATACTGTTAGGATTTCTGATAGATATCTTACGATTTTAAAGGCAAGAGAAAAAGGTCTTTCAATTTTAAAAACAAAATGTAAAACAGCTTACGACATGTGTTTGGCAGCATATTTAGATCAGCTATGCAAAATAAAGTTTATGATAATGAAAGATTTAGATTGTAAAGAGTTGTTGCATAGCATTAACCAAAAGATAAAGACAAATAAGAAAGGACTAATGGGTTTTAAAAACGTAAGCTTAAAATCAAAAATTAGGTTGTTATTGATGATTTATTTTCCCAAGATGGTAAGAGTGTTTTATTTAAGGAAGATAGGCGGTTGAGAAAAAGGATTTATGAAAATTGCGACGTTAACTTTTCATGGAGCTCATAATTTCGGTTCAGCACTTCAGACCTTTGCTCTGCAAACGGTAGTGGAAAACCTTTGCAAAGAAGCTGGAGCACCGTGTGAGTATTCAATTATAAATTATAGAACAAATATCCAAAAAGATTTATATAGATTATTGCCGCGGGCAAAGGGGTTTAACGGAAAGGTTAAACTGTTAATGAGATTGCCGTACTATCGCGCGTATAAAAAGAAGCATATTAAATTTGAGGATTTCATTGCAAATAACCTCAACACAGGGAAAGAAGTTTCTAGTTTAGAAGAAATAAATGAACACTATAAGAACGTAGATATTTATTTGAGCGGAAGCGACCAAATATGGAACGTTCGCTCTAGGGATTTTTCCAACGTTTATTATTTGCCATTTGATGGTGTAAGAAAAGTATCTTATGCAGCAAGCTTTGGCCCCCTTAAAATTGATTGGACAAAATATAACAGGGAAGAGGTCGCAACTTATTTAAAAGATTACAATGCAATTTCTGTGAGAGAAGAGGGTAGTGCCGATAACGTAGAACAACTTATGGGGGATCGCCCAGAAGTTCACGTGGATCCAACGATGCTTTTATCTAAAGAGGAATGGAGAGGGATTTCGTCAGGCGTGACGTATAAAAGTGGAAAGTATATTCTTTTATACTGCTTAGAGCCCTCAAAAGAACAGCTAAAAATGGCAAAGCTCATATCTAAGAAATTAGGACTCCCTGTTGTCATTACGAGATATAATAACAAAAACGACTATTTTAACGGCTTTAAAAAGCTATATTGGACGGGTCCAAAGGATTTTATTTCTCTTATTGATAATGCAAGTTTGGTTTTAACGTCATCTTTTCACGGAACGGCATTCTCGTTAATTTTCAACAAGAAATTTTATGCCTTTAATGGGATGCAAGATAAACGAATTTCTAACGTTTTAACCAAATCAGAAATGCAAAGTCGCAGTATAAATTCTATTGAAGATATTAAAAGCGTTGATTTAAACGAATTAGATTTTAGTAAAGCAAATGAGTTTATTTTAGAAGAAAAGCAAAGAAGTATAGAGTATTTAAAAGGGGCGTTGTCTACAAAATGATTAGCGTAATTGTGCCAGTATATAACGTTGAAAAATATTTGCATAAATGTGTTGATTCTATAATTAATCAAACGTATAAAGATCTAGAAATTATTTTAGTTGATGACGGATCACCTGACAACTGTCCTAAAATTTGCGACGAATATGCGCAAAAAGATAACCGTATAAAAGTTATTCACAAAGAAAACGGTGGTCTTTCTAGCGCAAGAAATGCGGGTTTGCAAGTTGCAATCGGCGATTATATCGCTTTTGTAGATAGTGACGATTATATCGATGAGCACATGTACGAAAAGTTGTTAGATGCTTTAAAAAGTTCTAATGCAGATTTTTGTATGTGTGGGGATAGAACTGTTGATGAAAACGGCGAAGAAATTACAAGAAACAACTTTTCCGCTAAGATGTATTTTATAGATGAAATAATTGAAAATTTTGTTTTGCCGTTAAAAACGGCAGCATGGAATAAATTATACAAACGAGAGTATATTGGTGAAAATGTTTTTCCTGAAGGTCGTGTTCATGGTGAGGATTTAGTGTTTCAATTAAGTCTTTTAATAAGCGAAACAACAATGTGTGTTATTCCAGATGTGTGTTACAATTACGTTAAGCGTTCTAGCAGTATAACAACCAGTAAGTTTTCAAATAAGTCTTTTGACGAGGTGTGGTGTAAAGATAAAGCATATTCAATCATTCAAGACAAATTTCCGATGTTTCAGCAACAAGCGAATATATGGCGTTTTCGCGCTAGAATGAATTTGATAAGGAAATTATGTAAAACATCTGAGATTCAAAAATACAATAGTGTATATAACGAGTATCGAAAATGGCTGAAAGGAAATTATTATGTTGTAAGAAGTAGCCTAAAAAAGAAAGAAAGGTTAGAGTTTCTTCTTTTAAAAACAAGCAAAGTGCTATATAGAATAGCATTGAAAATTTTAAAATAAGGTGAATGTGATGCGAGAAATACCAAAAGTTATACATTACTGCTGGTTTGGAAAAAATGAAAAGCCAGAAATTGTTATAAGATGTATTGAATCTTGGAAAAAATATATGCCAGATTATGAAATAATTGAATGGAATGAAGATAATTTTATAGATGATAACACCTATTACAGAGAGGCTCTTTCGATGGGGAAATATGCTTTTGCATCAGATTTTGCCAGATTAAAAATTGTGTATGAAAATGGTGGGGTGTATTTAGATACTGACGTAGAAATAATCAAAAACTTTGAACACATTCTTGAGACAGGGGGGTTTTTAGGTTTTGAAAATACAAAGAATGTAGCTACAGGCATTGGCTTTGCGGCACCAAGGCATGATGAAACGATTTTGCATTTATTAAATTCTTATGAAGGAATTAGTTTTTTGACAAATAATGGCTTTGATAATATGCCGTGCCCACAAAGAAATACGAAAAGTTTAGTTGAACTGGGGTTAGAACAAAATGGAAAAATGCAAAAAATTGGAGCATTAACGATTTATCCAAAAGATTATTTTTGTCCTGTGGATTATGATACTGGAAAAACTAATTTGACAGCAAATACTGTTTCGATACACCATTATGGATATAGTTGGGCTGATAAGGACGATAAAAAGTTGTTGGATATAAAGCGAAAAATTTTTAGAATCTTTCCCCCGAAATTAGCACAATTTGTATTTAATGTCGTAAATAAAATAAGGAGAATTTTTAAAAAAAATAAAAATTAATGATTACTGTATTTACGCCCACATATAATCGAGCAACATTATTATCGCGCCTATACAACTCTTTAAAAATACAAAAATATACTGACTTTGAATGGTTAATTGTTGATGATGGGTCCACGGATAATACGGAACAAACAATAAAGGATATTATTAAAAATCACAAGCAGGATTTTTGTGTTCGGTATTTCAAGGTGAATAATGGGGGAAAACATAGAGCAATTAATTATGGCGTTAAGAACGCTAAAGGTAAAGTCTTTTTTATTGTAGATTCTGATGATTGGTTGCCAGAAAATGCTTTAGCTGATGTCGCTTATTATTTTAGCCAAATAGAAAATGATGATAGTTTTGCAGGGGTCGCCGGTTTAAAGCAATCTAATAGCATTAATTTTAAAGAGCAGACATTTAGTGGGGAATATTTAGACGCAACTTCCTTGCAACGAAAAAATTATGGAATCTATGGAGAGAAAGCAGAGGTTTTTAAGATAGACATTCTTAAAAGGTTTCCTTTCCCTGAGTACGACGGGGAAAATTTTATTTCAGAGGCGATTGTTTGGGATAAAATAGCTTTTGAGGGGTTTAAATTAAGGTGGTTTAATAAATGTGTCTATATCTATGAGTATCAAGAAGGTGGGTTGACACTGAATTTATTTAAGAAATATAAAGAAAGTCCAATAGGATACTTAACTTATCTTAAGCAAGAAATGTATTGGAATAAGGAAAGTCTTATAAAGAGATACATGTTTTATGGACGCGGGCTGCATATTGTAAAAGGATCATCTTTAAGCTTGCACGAATCAAGAAAAATATTAGGGATTAATTTGTTTCAGTGTATTATAGCGAAGTTGATTTGGAAAGGATATAGTTTAACTAAGAGAAAGAAATGAAGAAGTGTTTAATTGTAATGGGGTATATGTCTTATGGTGGCGTTCAGAAAAGTTTAATAAACTTTTTAGAAGTAATTAAGGATAAGGCTGATATCGAAGTTTTATTATGGGGAAGAACGAAAAATGAAATCCCTTTACCCCAATGGGTTAAAATTATCAACATTCCAACGGTTAAATCTGTAAGGGCAACATTGCGAGAGAATGGCCTTATTAGTCGCTCGTTTGTTTTGTCTTGTCTAGGGGTGATGAGAAATAAGCGATGGAAAGCAATGCCAAGAATGAAAAAGCATTATGACATTGCCATTGCTTATTCGCAGGTTGGGTTTCCTAAATACTATGTGATAGATCGTGTGGATGCAAAAAAGAAGTATGCTTTTTATCACCATGGGGCATATGACTTTTCGGACACTATTAAAGAATGGGATAAGGAATATTATCCTAAATACGATAAAGTGTTTGCGGTTTCAGAACATATAAAGGTATTGCTGAAAAAGGAGTTGTCTGCTGATATAAAATTTGATGTTATTCCTAACTATATTGATATTGATAAAGTTTCTAAGCTGGGTGAAGAATCTTGCGAAGAAATGCTCAACGCAAAAGGTTTTAAGATTTTGACTGTTGGAAGGTTGTCCGTTGAAAAAAATATAATAAAATGCATTGAAGTAGCAAAAGAATTACACGCTTTAGGGTTGGATTTTATTTGGTTTATTGCTGGCGACGGAGATCAGAAGGAGTTAATCGCTCAAAAAATTAAAGAGTATGGTTTGACAACAAGGGTTATATTGTTAGGAAACGTTTTAAATCCCTATAAATATATGAAAAATTGTGATTTATACGCTCAATTTAGCGTATACGAGGCAGACCCTATAACTCTTAAAGAAACCCTTGTTTTTAACAAAAGAATGGTTTTGAGCGATATTGAAGCATTTAATTATTATAAAAATTTATATAAAAATATTTCAATTTGCAAAGAAGATGCAAAAATCACAGCGGAACTTATAATTGAAAAAGTATCGAGTGAAATAGAAGAAAATTCCCTTGATAGTTTAAATGATAAATTCAAAGAAAAAATCAACGACATTATTGGGTAGCAAAAATGGCAGAAAAAATTGATTATAAAAAATCCACGGTTTCCGGGCTTGCCTGGAAATTTCTAGAGCAGATTTCAACAAAGCTAATTGCTTTTGTTATATCTGTCATTTTAGCGCGATTGTTAATGCCTGAAGATTACGGTGTAATCGCGTTAACTAGTATATTTATTACCCTCTGTGATATTTTTGTAAGTTATGGATTCGCAACGTCTCTGATCCAAAAAAAAGATCCTGATGAATTAGACTATTCTTCAGTTTTCTACACATCGCTATTAATTGCGGGTTTTTTATATCTGATTTTATTTGTGGGTGCTCCGTATATAGCTGATTGGTTTAAAACGCCACTCTTGTGTAACGTGTTAAGAGTTTTAGGATTGAGAATCCCTATAGGGGCGTTTGGATCGGTACAACAAGCATTTACTTCTAAAAATTTAAAGTTTAAAAGTTTTTTCCTTGCAACTTTAGTTGGGTCTGTTATTGCTGGGGTTGTAGGAATAATAATGGCGTATAATGGTTTTGGCGTGTGGGCTTTAGTCGCACATGATATGGTAGCAATTGTTATTAACAAAATAACCCTATATTTTGCGACAAGGTGGCGTCCTCATTTATGTTATTCTTTCAAGCGAACCAAAGATTTGTTTAAATTTGGATGGAAAATTTTAGCTTGTAGTTTATTTGAGACTGCTTGTGATGAGGCTAACGCTTTCATAATAGGTAGAAAATATTCGTCTGAAGATTTGGCTTATACAAGCAAGGGTGGGTCAACACCTAAGATGATAGGAGGATTCATGGTCAATCCTATCAAATTTGTTCTTTTGCCAATTTTATCGGCTAAACAAGGTGAAGATATAAAAGGTGCATTAATAAGGTGTGTTCAGTGTTGCGCTTACGTGATATTCCCAATTATGGGCGGACTTTTTGCAGTTGCACCTACTTTTGTTCCAGTTCTATACACAGCTAAATGGAGCAGTTGTATAATTTTTATGCAACTAATGTGCGTTTTTTATGCTACAGAACCATTAATAGCTATAAATACTATATTAATACAGGCAAAAGGAAGAAGCGATTTATACTTAATTGTAGGTGTTGTTGCAAGACTGGTTGGGCTAGGATTGTTATTGTTTGCTTTATGGTATGGTGTATATTGGATCATAGTTGCACAGGTTGTCACTTGTTTGATACATTTTTGTTTTAAGGCGATTCCGAACAAAAAGTTATATGGGTATGGATTGATTGCTCAAATTAAAGATGTTTTGCCGTATTTGTTATTGACCATTCTTATGGTTTTATCAGTGTATTGGTTAAATTTTGTTAGTTTAAACCAAATTTTAATATTGTTTTTGCAAATTTGTCTTGGTGCGGTTTTATATTTGGGCGTTTCAATAGTTTTTAGGTTGCCTGCGTTTAAATATTTTTTAGATATAGCAAAATCATTTATTGCAAAAAACAAGACTAAAAAATTAAAGGTCGTGAACAATGAAAATCTTGAAGAAAATAAAGAGAGCATTTTATAGAAAGTTATATTTTAAATATGCAATAAAGAGACCTGTTTCTTTTGATAAAGGTGGGGAAAGGGCACGGAGATTGCGCGCAAAATGCGCAAGCAAGTTTTTGGTTTACGTAGGCAAAGACGTAAATATTGAAAAGGGTGCTATGATTACTTCTACAATGGAAATTGGCGATAGATCTGGTGTGGGAATCAATGCTACGATTTCGGGTAAAGTCGTTATTGGTAAAGACGTTATGATGGGACCAGAGTGTATAATATATACAAGAAACCATGCTTTTGATAGAACGGATATTCCTATGCGAGAACAAGGCTTTTATGAAGAGAAGCCTGTTTACATAGGTGACGACGTATGGATTGGTGGTCGTGTTACAATTTTACCAGGAGTACATATAGGAAAAGGTGCTATTGTAGGCGCAGGGGCGGTTGTAACAAAAGACGTGCCCGAATATGCCATTGTAGGTGGAAATCCCGCTCGTGTTATACGATATAGAAAGTAAAAAGGCACTTTTAAAAGGCTAAGTGTTAAAGAAAAGGGAGCTAAATGAAGCAGTTGGTAAAAGAAGTTTTATTTACGTTAATCCGTTCGCAAATTAAAGGGACGGAGTTAAACGTTGACGTTAAAAATTTAATAACACTAGAGAATTTGCCTCTTCTTTATAAGGTTGCAAAAAAGCACGATTTGGCT
>JBGUUU010000034.1:0-13692 GCA_045133775.1 Christensenellaceae bacterium | reverse complement strand
GACGTATACAAGTAAAGGTTATTTGAAACCACGTTACCTTGTCCATCTTTAGGTGAATAACCGCTGATCTTTGTTACCGTATAAGTTTTGTAATCTACGTATTCTACCCAAGCTGTGCCGTTCCATTGGAACATACTCTTTTCTACAACGTATCTATGTCCTTGACTTATATTACCAAAGCCACCCTCTACCACTAAAAGAGAACCTTCGCTTACGTTAGCAAGTTCCACGTAAATCTTATTGCCAACAGATTTTATGTTGTTAGCAACTCTTACCATAACGCCGTCAACTCTTATACCTGTACCCGTTATTTCATTGAAGGCTATATCCCAACTAGATACAGGTAAGGTAACACCCTCGGCAAAAGCTAAATATACGGCTTCTGCATCACCGGATATAGTTACTACCTGTCCCAAGTCGTGATTTGTATATTGTTCTACTGGCACGTATTTTTGCCATGAACCACCATTCCATTGGAATTTACTTTCAGATATGTTATAGATTACCCCTTGGCTTTCGCATTTAAACGAACCACCAATCGTTACAACGTCACCCGCGTTGAGCGCATCAAATGCAAAGAAGAAACAACCGTCCGCACTCTTAACGTCAGAAGGAGTCTTTTTTTCGCCGTTAATTTTGAAATAACCGTCTTCATCTGCTGTGAATGCATCATTCCAGCTATTAACAGGCAATCCTACCCCGTTCTCACTTACCAAATACAATCGATAATTCCAAGTACCTGCAGCTCCCCAAGGCTGACTGTTTGCGTGGAACGTCAATGCACCAAGGTTATGAGTTGTAGTTGCAGCCTTAGCCTCAGTTGCTTTGTTAGATATTAAAACAGTTCCAACACCAAGACAAGCAAAAACGCAAGTTAACGCCATAAGCATAGATGCCAATTTTGTTCTAATTTTTACCATACTTTTTCTCCCTTCGGATTTTCATCCGTTATTTTTCAAAAATTCTTTTTGGTTTTACCAAAAAAAACGATTACTTATTACTAAGAGCCTACCGCGTTTTAACACAACAGAAGAGTTAGCTCAGCTAATATTTAACATAAATATTATAGGGTGCTCTTTCACTCATGCGTCTTAGCCAAATAATTATATCACAACCAAATCGCGTATTCTATTCAATATTTCTTGATTTATTATCATTTTTTCGGCTTTACCCCTATAAATTCGATTTGTGCAACAAAAAGGTGACGCTCCCGATTTGGAAACGCCACCACGCTTTTTGTTTTGTTTAAAGCTTTGCCCTTATGTATTCAACTGCTCTAGATATATCTAGAGTAGGGTCTTCACCGCACTCTCTTTCCACCGTTAAAAAGCCATCGTAACCAATTTCTTTCAACGCTTTTAAGTAGTTGTCCCAATCAACGTCGCCTTCGCCGATAGGAAGTTCAATAAAGCCTTTGCAAGCATTTAACGCATCAACTCCACCTATTGCAAACGCATGGTAAACGTCGGCTGGATTTTGCTCTTTGTTGAGCATTCTTCCGTCTTTTACGTGAGTGTGAACGATATAATCTTTGAGAATATAAACTGCTTCAACTGCAGCTTGTCCCGTTACCATCGTAAAGTTTGCCGGGTCTAAATTTACGCCAACCCCACCTTTGGTGTCTTCTATAAAAGCCTTTAAAACCGTAGCCTTTTCCGGGCCTGTTTCAATTGCCATTGTAACACCTTTTTCTTTAGCATACAAGCCACATTCAGTAAGGGCAGAAAGCATTATTTTATATCTTGGATGAGCCTTGTCTTCGGGAATTACACCGATATGAGTCGTTACTACTTTAGCGCCGAATTCTACTGCTAAATCAATGATTTTTTTAGTCTTTTCAACCCTTTCGGCGTTGTTCTCTTCTATCTCGAAGCCATAGCCGCCCATATCGCCACAAAGAGCTGATACTACCATGTTTTTTTGCTTTAATAAGTCCTTATATTTTTGCTTTTCTTGAGCCGAAAGTTCTGGCGAAAATTCGCCCGTTGTAGCATAGATTTGCACGCCGTCAAGCCTAAGGCTTGATGCATAGCTTATACCTTCGATATGTCCCTTTTTAAAACAATCTGTTATAACACCTAATTTCATTGCATTTGCTCCTTTGCTTTGTTATAAATTTGCATAATTAAACGGTGGGTTTTTAAAGCCTCTTCCCCACTAATTTCAAGTTTTTCTCTGCCCAAAACGGCATTATAAAACTGGCGAATTTGTCTAACGTGCTGAAAGCCCCAATAGTCCTTTCCGCCTTCGTATTCTACCGTGTTTTCGTCTTGATGAGCTTCTTCTTTTTCGCCGCTAAAATACTCGATATAAGCGTCGTCGTAACCAAAGGTTACTTTGCCCTTTTCACAATATAATTTTATCTCGATAGGCTCGTCATAGCCGTAGTTATTCATACAGTAAAAGCCGTATTTAACGCCGTTTTTATAGGTGATTAGCCCTTCTGCGCTATCTTCCACACAAACGATTTTATGCCCCCTATTTGCCATTGATGCGCTTACGCTTTCTATCTCGCTATCTACAAGCCAATTTACAAGGTCGATAGAGTGAATTGCTTGGTCTATAATAACGCCGCCGCCTTCTTTGTCCCAAGTGCCTTTCCAGTCACTTTCGGCATAATAAGAGTCTGGTCTTGTCCAAGTGAGCGTTGAGCGCGCAGAAATTATTTTGCCAAGCTTACCACTTTGTAGCGCCCCTTTGACAAGCTTTGAAGAATTGTTATAACGGCATTGAAAAATAACACCGTATAAAACGCCATTTTCTTTAGCTTTTTTAACTGCGTTTTCTGCGCTTGCTAAATCAACGTCCATAGGCTTTTCGGTTAAAACGTTTACACCCTTATCAAACGCGTAGCAAGCCACCTTGCTATGCAAATAGTGTGGCAAGCAAAGATGAACTGCATCTAATTTTTCGTTATCTAACATTTCTTCATACGAATAATATGCTTTTATTTGGTATTTTTTTGCAACGGCATCTGCCCTATCGCGTTTTATATCGCAGCAGGCAACTAGCTCTATCTCTTTTATTGACGTGAGCGAAACTAGGTGCATTACAGAAACTCTGCCACACCCAATAACGCCAACCCTTAATTTTACACCTGTTGCCATACGTTAGCCCCAGCTTTAGCCTTAATTACAGCTTCTCGTATTTTCATTATTTCTAGCGTTTGATTTGTATCGAAAGAAGTTGCTCCTGTTTGGAAGAAATTGAAGATATCGGCTATTAAACCATTGAAAAATGGCGAATTAATCGACATATAGGCTGACTTTCCGTCATTTTCAGTCACAGTTATAGCAAAAGGCATACAAGGTGCAAACATCATTTTTGCACTCTTTCCGTTTGTGTAAACAACGTCAACCCACTCGCAATCTGCCACCTTGTTAAAGCAAACTTTCTCTGCCCCAACGCCAAGACATTTTACCATCATTTCTATTTGGTGGATGATATATTCTTCCATGTTAGAGCCACCACCAGTTGTAAACACGGCTAAAGCGTCGCCGCTAAAGTCTTTTATTTCATCGGCATATCTAAGCGCAGAAGTGCTGAAAAATTTTACGCCATAGCTTTTTGCAAGGTCTAAAATAGCCTTAGCATCTTTATAATTTGGAGCAAACGTCTTGTCTATATATGGACTTTTACCACACTTGAAAACCTTTTCGGCATAGCCTAAATGCTTTTCTGGGTTAGATGGAGCAAGCACGAAAACGTAATCGCACTTTTGGCAAAGCTCTTCTATTGTATTGCAGCGAGTTGCGCCGTAATGAGCGCACCACTCGTCAGTAGTCATACCACCGTTTGGGCTATCGATTTCTGCCCAAGCGTATTTAAGCTCGAAGTCCGTGCCGTGTTTTTGGTTGTATTCCCTTATCATTGCAGGGTATTCGTTAGCGTGCCACTCGTGTAAAAAATAATCAATAAAACCTACCGTTTTCATTATAATTTTATCTCCCCTTTCTTCTCTGCAGATTTATACAAAGCATCTAAAAGCTTCATACTTTCTAAAATATTTTCGATATTGTTTTTATCTTTTACGCCAGTTTTGACAGACTCTACAAATGCAGTATCTTCGCAAAGATACATATTAGGGATTTCGTATTCTGGGGTTACAGACTCTAACGTTTGACCGTCGAAATACTCAAAAAGACCACCATAGTTAAGTCTTGCGCCACCCTTATCGCCCATAAAGTCGATAAAAAGCTCGTGCTTGTTTACGTTTTGCGCCCACGCGCCGTTAAACGAAATGCTCGCTTTGTCCGTTCTAACATGACCTGTTATCATATCGTCAACGTCGTTTGTTCCGTTTTCGATATTAGAAGTGTCTTCTGCCCACATATCGTTATATTTGTAAGATTTCATATCCTTTGCAATTTCGTTGTAAGCATCACAAGTAACAGTCGTTACCTTTGCCCCACCTAAAACGTATAAAATCAAATCAAGGAAGTGAATACCCCAGTCAATCAACACGCCACCACCAGATTGAGATTTTGTAGTAAACGCGCCGCCAAGACCCGGAATACATCTACAAGCACGGAAAGAACAATATACGTGGTAGATTTTACCAAATTTGCCTGCATCAGCCCACTCTCTAAGAGTTTCAACAGACTTATGGAAACGGTTACATACGCCGATATCTAATATTTTGCCTTGCTTTTCTGCTTCTCTAGCCATTTCTAAAGAAAGTTCGTAGTTTACAGTTATTGGCTTTTCGCAAAGAACGTGCTTACCTGCCCTTAAAGCATCCATAGTAATTGTGTAATGCGCATAGTTTGGTGTCAACACGAAAACAGCATCCACCTCTTCATCTTGCAAAGCCACCTTGTAGTCTGCTATAACGTTTTCAATTTTTGGGTATTTTTCTTTCTTTTGGTGGGCTTTTTCTAAGATAATATCGCAAGCGTATTTAATTCTTACGTTATCCATTTGAGAAAGCGCTGGTAAATGCGCCATGTCGGCAATTCTTCCACAGCCAATTATTGCAACAGTTGTCATATTTAACTCCTTTTTATTTGTTATGCTTACATTATACGCCTGCGCGCAATAAGAGTAAATGTTTAAGTTTTGCTAAAAATTTGTCAATTTTTTGTTTTTGAGTGGTAAAATATCACAAAATTGGGTAAAATTTTTATTGTTTATTGACAATTAAACATTTTTGTTATACACTATTTATAACTAATTTTGCATAAATTTGTGAGAGAAAAAATATGCCTACAGCTAAAACTAGATACCATTTAGACAACCTATACGTCGATAATCCTTTAAAATTCGGCAACGTTTACCTTATTCAAATTGGTAGGCGCTACTGCGAAGCAGAAGAAATTATTCCACCGCATTTGCACCTTAACTGGTTTGAGCTTACGCTTATTTCTAAGGGCAAGGGTGTTGTTGTTACAAACGGCAAGGAATACCCTGTTAAAACCGGGGATATTTACCTTTCTTTTCCTTGCGACATACACGAAATTCGAGCAGATAAAGGGGACAAATTAGAATACGACTTTTTCTCTTTTTATTGCGAAGACAAAGCCCTAAAGAGAGATTTAAAAAACATAACCCAGACGTTTATGGAGAGCGAAGAGCGCATTTTTCAAGATGAAAAAATTTCCGAGCTTATTAAAAACGCCATCAACGAATTTCCTATAAAAGACAACCTATATTCTAACGTGCTTTTAACAGATATTTTCCACTTGGTTTTAATTTATCTAATACGAAATTTTAGTAGCGCAAAAAAGCAATCTTCAAACGTTTCTAATGCAGAAGTTTTATGCTTTCAACTTATGAATTATATCGACACACACATATATTCGCTTGAAAAGCTTGAAGACCTAGCCCCAAGATTTAACTACAACTACAGCTACCTTTCTAAGCTTTTTAAAAACACAACTGGAAAAACCTTGCTTGAATATCACCACCACAGAAAAATGGAAATTGCAAAGACTTTGATTGTAGAGAAAAAGAAGAAGATAAATGAGATTGCTGAGATGCTTGACTACAATCTTTACTCGTTTAGCAAATCTTTTAAAGCAACCTATGGCATATCGCCTAAAAACATGCAAAAACAAATATAAAACTATGTCTTTTTATGCAAAAAGCGCAAATAATCAACTTATACGCATACTTTTGATAAAAAAAGCCTGCAAATCACTTTTAGATTTGCAGGCTTATTTACTTGTATAAATTATGCTGTTTTATATTGAGATTCTGTTATGGCAAACGGAGTATTTACCGCATTTAAAGCGCTCTCTATTGCAACAATCATTTGCTCGTCTGTAACGATTTCTGGCTTCCATGTTAAGCCTGATAAATCTTCATTTAAGAGTTTTGCAACAGCTGTGAGAGATGCTATGTATCTACCAATATATTCGTTCAAGTGATATCCATCACGAGTTAAGTTGTCGCCGATAAAAGACGTTCTCGCATTTTGAATAGCCGTTCCGTTTGGTATTACGGTATAACTAACCTTAGCTTGCACAGTAGATACAATTGCATTGTACATTGTCATTTGATCTCTTTCATAGTTATAAAAGTTTGAGTGCTTGCTACCTTGTTGATATGCCCAAGTCATATTAAACACTATTTTAACGTTTGGGTTTGTTGCAATCTTTTTTGCCTCTGCTGCTAGATTATCAAGGTTAGCGTATGTATCTGGTAAACCACTATATCCACTTACTTGTTGAAGGCTTATAATATCCCAATCGCTGTAGCCTACGCCAAATGCAAACGTTTGGTTTTTACCACCTACTTTTCTATCCCAAGAAGTGCCGTTATGGTATCTAAATTCGTAATTTGGATAACTGTATATTGCATTGTAATAATGCGTATCAATTTCACAACCACCTATAACTAAATTGCCTATTTCTACGTTTGTGTAGCCTAAATTTTTAAGAACGTCTGGCATATATTCTGCAGTGTCATCTGAAAAACTGTTACCAATAAAGAGTATTTTTATCTCCCCACTCTTTGCCACTTTTATGGTTATAGTTTTATTTAACTCGGCATTATCAACGTGCTTGATATTTATATCATACGTACCCAACACGCCGTCTTTATAACTTCCTAAATCTACAATTGTATTCTCTGCTGTTATAAGCTCCTCAGTGCCGTCACTAGTAACGTAATACCCTGTAACGTCGCTTAAACAAAAAGCACCAAGCACAGAATAAGTTTGCTTGTAATCATCTATTCTTACACCACACTCTCCCATTTCGCCAACTGTTACATTGTAAGAACTTGTAACAGACTCATCTTCTACGAGAGTTATCTCTATAGTGTAAGTTCCTGCAATTGCACCATTGTAGTTTTCAGCATTAACAGTATATTTGTCTTCCTCTAAAAGTATTCCGTTTGCTTTTTCGTAGGTAGCTGTAACAGTGCCGTCAAAAATAAATGGGTCGCCCCACTCAAACTCAGTTTTAGCGCCATCGACAGCTATAGCAACAATTTTATTTTCCGGCTCAACCGAACCTTCTTTACTTTGAGAAGTGGTCCCCTTATTTTTGCAGGATGCAATGGTTAAAGCCATTGCCAATATACAAGCGATTACACAAGATAATTTTTTAAGCATTTTGCCCCCTTTATAAAAGCAATAAAATAAACTATGTATATTATACCAGTAAAAAACCTATTAGTCAATGCTTTTATTTGCTTATATTTACCAATATTTCCCCCCAAAAAAAGCTGATTTAATCGACTTATACGCTAACTTTTAATAAAAATAGCCTGCAAATCACTTTTAGATTTGCAGGCTTATTTGCTAGAGTAAATTATGCTGTTTTATGCTGAGATTCTGTTACAGTAAATGGGTTCTTTACAGCGTTTACTGCACTTTCTACTGCAACTCCCATTTGCGCATCACTAACGTTGCTAGGCTTAAACGTTAAATTAGATAAGTCGTCATCCAACAATTTAGCTACAGCTGTAAGAGCTGCAATGTAGCGGCCGATATACTCGTTAAGGTGATATCCGTCAGATAAATTAAGGTTATCACCAATGAAAGACGTTCTTGCATTTTGGATAGCTGTGCCACATGGCAATGCTGTATAGTTAACCTGAGTTTGTACGGTATTTACAATTGCATTATACATTGTCATTTGATTTCTGCCGTAGTTAGGAAACTCTGGATGTTGACAGTCTTGACGATACGCCCAAGTCATGTTGAATACAATCTTAACTCTTGGATTTGTAGTTAATTTTTTAACTTCTGAGGCAAGAGCATCAAGTTTATTATAAGTGTTTGGCATACCGCTTGAGCCACTTGCCTGTTGAAGACTTATAATATCCCAATCTTTATACTCTACAGCGTATTTAATAGATTGCTTTTTACCTGTAACTGCTTTGTTCCAGAACTTGCCGTTATGATATCTAAAATCATATGCGTTGTAGTTATTTACAACGTTGCTATAGTGTGTATCAATTGTACATCCGCCGATAAACATATTACCAATTTCTACGTTTTGATAGCCGAGGTTGCTAAGAATATTTGGTATATACTCTGTTGTATCGTCTGAGAAGCTATTGCCGATGAAGAGAATTCTTATTTTTTCAGGCTTAACAACGTTAATTGAAATAGTCTTGTTCACGTCTGCATTATCTGCATATGACAACGTAATGTTAAACGAGCCTAAAGTAAATTCCTTATAATCGCCAAGGTTAACAACTGTATTTTCAGCAGTCATTTCAACCGCATCGCCGTTTGGCAACGTATAGTAGCCTTCTACGTCGTTAATATCAAAGTCCTCTAAAACAGAATAACTTTGCTTGTATTCTTCTATTACTAACTCGTTTACAGCCATTCCTGCAACGGTTACAGTATAGGTGGTTTTGATTGCCGAGTCTTGAGTATAGCTTACAACGATTACATATTCGCCTGCAATCTCTTTATCATACGCGCTTGAATCAACAGTATATTTGCTTTCATCAATAACACTACTTGTGCCGATCGAATATACTTCTGAAACAACGCCCTCAAAAACGAATTCCTCGCCCCAAGCATACTCTGTTTTAGCGTCGCTTACTGCTAAACCCGTAACAGGCGCTTGACCTACTGTAACTTGGTAATTGAAGCTCTTTTCGCCGTAAGTAACAGTTATATTATACGTACCGCTAATCTCTTTGTTATAAGCATCACTGTTTATTTTATAGCCATACTCAAGCGTTTCCTTAGTTCCGTTGCTATAATTTGCAATTACATCGCCACCAAATTTAAATTTTTCACCAAATCTAAACTCTGTTTGTTGATTTTCAACAGAAATTGAAACGAGCGTTACGCTAGCTGGCGTAGAATCTGTTGGCTTATTCTTACCACACGTAACTAACGCAAGCATTGTTGCTAAAACACAAACTATTATTAATAATGACTTTTTAAGCATTATCTCCCCTCCTAACATTACATACAAATTATACCAGTATGTCTATTATAATTGTTTTTTTATTAGCAGTCAATACTATAAATTAAGTTTATCTTATCATTTTTTCGGCTATATGCAAAATTTTATGATCTAGAAAGATAAAAACTAACACACTATTTATCAAAAGTGGTTTTACAAGAGATTTTAAGCAATTTATATTTTTGCTCACTCACTTAAGTTTTTAGTAAACATTTTTTAATTCTACGTTGACTTAATTTATCGCTTATAGTATAATAAAATAAAATATAAACTAGCACGTAGGAGTATTATGTATTCATATTTTTCAACGTATCCACCTAATGAAAAATATTCATATATCTTTTCAAATTATCATTACGGCGACTATCCCGAACTTCACAATCACGACTTTTGGGAATTTGCAGTAATTGTAAAAGGCTCATACGAGCATACGCTAAACAAGAAGACGGACACTCTTGCAAAAAACACGGCAGTTTTGCTACGCCCACATCTTGATTCTCACTATCTAATTAGCAATTCGCCAGATGGCACCATATTAAACATCCGTATATACTCTTCGTTTGTAAAGGATTTTTGCTCTAGCATTTCATCATCTTTTTACGACGAACTAATGAAAAACGAACGAATGATTTTCCCTTTAACCGAAGGGCAGATAAAGAAAATAATCGATTATACTTCGTTTATAAAATCAAACCCGTCCGACACGAATAAATCGTCTATATTTTTTCTTGCGTCATACATTTTTGAAAAAGTCTTTAGCCAATACAATTTCTTAAATTCCGAACAACCTCAGTGGCTAACAAATTTGTTTTTAAAAATTTACTCACCTGAAAATATAAACTGGACTGTAAAAGACGTTGTAAACAACACTCCGTTTAGTCAATCTCATTTGATACGACTATTTAAACAACATACAGGCAAAACCTTGGTAGAATACCTTACAGAAATTAAAATGCAACGTGCTTGCGAATTGTTAACATACACTAACGGTTCCATTTTATCTATTGCTATGATGCTTGGATATAGTGACTCTAGCCACCTAAACCGTACTTTTAAAAAATATTACGGTTTATCTCCAACCCAATATAAAAAGAAATCAAAACAAAACGCCAAGTAAATTAAAGCCGAGAAAACACTAAGTTTTCTCGGCTTCTTTATTAAATACTACTCTATAAGTCGATTATCTGCAGTTTTAACGTTCTAACATAATGTTTCTAAAGTTGTCTATTTGTTCTTTTGTCACTTCGCATTCTTTTATAAGATAATTTTCTATCGCAGAAGACAAAGTGCCGTCAGCCACAGCGTAGTTTTCCATCATTAAATTATGCATTTTGCCAAAAGAAGCGGTTATATTGCCATACTCCATAACACCACTTCCATCAAACACATACCCAAACGGAGTTTCAATGATATTATCTCTCCAACGATTTCCTTGATTTGAAAAAGAAGTCAATTCGTAATCTTTAGCAAGCTCAAAATAAGGCACGCCTAAAAGACCACTTATCAAGTATGCAAGAGTTCCCGTCCTATCAGCGCCCGCAGAACAATGAAAAACAATAGGATAATTACTTTCGTTACTTAAAAACTCAAATATCTGCTTAAAAGCAACCCTTACTCTACCGTCAAAGTTTCCTGACTCAGGAATAATAGACGTATATCCATCAAAAGTTGCATTTAAATAGTTACCTGTTTCTTTAAACGAAAACCCTGCAGACATTTCTTTTTCAAGGCGTAGGTCAATTTCGCTTTTTACACCCAAAAGATCGGTCATAACCATTACGCCGGCTTCGGTTGCATTTTCCAACCTTGCACTTCTATATAATGCGCCAAATTTTACAGTTTTTCCTGTTTCGGTCTTATAGCCACCAATATCGCGAAAATTTTCAACACCCTCAACTTCTAAAAAACAAGACTTATCACTAGTCGTAAAACTACCTATTTTAGACTTTGCTCCGTCATCGCTTTTTACTTGCCAATAATACTTAGTTTTAGGCAATAAACAACCTATCTCGGCACTTTGCCCGTTGCTTTCTATAATGTGAACCACCTTTGAAAGGCTAGAATCGGTAGCTATTGTAATCGTATAATTTACGCCCATTTTATAAGCCCAGTCTAAAAACACAAACTGAGAATCAAGCCTCATTATTCCTGCTACGTGATTTTTCCACAATATCTTAGCTATCTCGTTTTCCGTTTCACTTTCCAATAGGGATTGAACTTCTGGATGGTTTAATAAAACAATCTCACCTTGGCTTGGTGAAAGAAGCTCTATCTTTTTCTCACCATCCAACTCGCCACCAACAGCTCTACAAGACGAAGTGCAAAACGATACGGCTAGCGCCAAAAATAAACAACCAATTTTATACAATTTGATATTTTTCATTTTTCCATATATAATCCCACCGAAAAATTCGGTGGGATTATTTTAAACTATAAAATTATGCTCTTTTTCTCTTTATAAAAAGCATACCGCCTGCAACGAGTAATAAGGTTGCCATCATATCAATAGTAGCGATAGAACCTGAACATCCACCCTTGCTAGCTTGACTTTCGTTATTTGTAGAAGACTCTACAGATTCAGTCTTTTCTGTCCAACTAGTAGTCAAGTAATAACCAGCCTTAATTGGAGAAGTTGGATCGAAAGAATAAATACCGTCTATACCATGTACCCAACCAACAAATTCAAATCCTTGCTTTGTAGGTGTTGCTGGGAAATCTTCTGCATTTAACATTTCACCGTCTTTAACTCTGATTGTAGTCACGTTTTGACCATCATCAAACGTTACTGTCCAGTAAACTTCTTCGTCCGCTTCAAAGCCAGTTGAGCCCTTAGTATAAGACATAGTTTTTACAGTTTCGGTATACATTACACCGTATGCAGTAGATCCTAATACAGACGTGCCGTAAATAGGAACTCTCAAATCTTTAGCAACGATAATTTCGTTAACAACTTCACCATCAAGTAATTCAACGCTTATAGCGAAATTACCATAACCATTATAGTTGAAGAAAGCCTTAATACCATTTGGTGCGCCAAAGTTTACAACTCTATCGTAAAGGCTAATTCCGTTTACGTAGATTTCTGCAAGCATGTTAAGTGACATTGGAGCGTTACCTGCCGAAACGTTAAGGTGTTCGTCACCTTCAGTAGGATAGTTAGAATCTTCTAACTGAAGAACTACGTATCCATCTTGGAAGTCTACGCCACTTATTGTAATTTCACCCATATTTGTATCAATACCCCAGTTAGTATTAATGCTTGGACCTCGGAAATCATCAGGGTTTGTAAACATTTTTACAGTTTGAGTTTGAATAAACGAAGCTCTTTCTAAATCGCCATACTCTACGTATGCACCGTTTTGTAAGTAGTCTACTTTGTCACTTGCATTAGTATAGTAATAATTTGGGAATTCGCAACCTTCTTCGATAATAACGTAATCAAAGCTTTCTGCATTGTATTCAGCACCCATAGAGAATGCAATACTGTTTCTAGTTTCCCAAATATTAACTACCACTATTTGGTCTTTTCCACCGGTAAGATCTGATGGATACCAACCACCTGCATTAAATACTTGACCAAGCGTTACAAATCCGTTTGCGTCAGCATCTGCATTAGGCTCAATCATATGAAGTTTAATCTTATCAAATACGTTGTATTCGTTAACCTTATCAAGATTAAGGAAAATATTTTCTCCTGCAGGGAAACCGCCACTAGGGAAGAAGAATATAATCATATTATTCACAATAGTAGCTTCATCTTGGTCTAAGTTCCAATCTCTAATATGGATAAGGTTTGTAGTTTTGTATCCTACTGCAGTTTCAACGTCGTTAAGTTCAATTACTTCAGGAATCTCTAACGTCCAAACGCCTTTTCTTAAATACATGGTAAACGCTGGAATATTTACGCCAAGATAATTTACACTTTCAGTAAGGCTTAATGTATGATATCTTGCGCCGTCTAACATTGCCCAATCAAGCATAGCATTATTGTAAAGAATAGTAATAGTATTACCACGAATATCTTCAGTAAACACTGTAATATCATCTACTGTTAACGCTACACCGTTAAAGGTAAGCTTAGAAATTAAATTTAATCCGTCTGCATCGTTAATATTATAGTTTGCATCGTTATTGAAGCTATAGTTGAGTTTAATTCTTACAGACTTTTGAGTGTCATCCCATGCGCTGTTGTTTTGAGTATCAACTATACCTAAGATTTCCTCTTCTACGTCTGTTTCTTCAGTTTGCCAGCTTTCACCGTTGAAGTATAACGTGATTTCAGGTAAATAACGACCACCAAATGGAGCGCCTG
>JBGUUU010000033.1:0-3058 GCA_045133775.1 Christensenellaceae bacterium | reverse complement strand
ATAAAATTTTTTATAAATACCCCGTTAAAACGCTTGCATAATGAGTGTTAATGTGGTAAAATAGTTCAAGACTTCGAACGGTCCTCTGGCAAAATAGCGCATGAACGTTACGGATAATTGGAGGTATGAGTCATGAATATTATCGAACAAATCGAAAGAGAAAACTTAAAAGCAGAAGTTCCTGTATTCTCAGTTGGTGATACTGTTAAGGTATCTGTAAAGGTTATTGAAGGAACTAAAGAAAGAATTCAAGCATTCGAAGGTATCGTTATCGCTAAGAGAAACGGTGGCATTAGAGAAACTTTCACCGTTAGAAGAATTTCTTACGGCGTAGGCGTAGAAAGAACTTTCCCAGTTCACTCACCAAAGGTTGCTAGAATCGACGTGCTTAAGAGAGGTAAAGTTAGAAGAGCTAAACTTTACTACCTTAGAAATCTTACAGGTAAAGCTGCTAAGGTTGAAGAGATTCTTTAATCAACAAAACAAATTAAGACCGATGCTTTTGCATCGGTCTTTTTTTGCGTTTTTTGTCTTTTCATAATATATATATAATGAAAACTGTGTTAAAACTTATTAAAAACAATTTACAAATGAAAAAATATGGTGTATAGTATAAACTACCATTAGTATAAGGATATAGGGTTTTTATAAAATCCCTGATAAATATCGCGTTTGGAGCGCTTATGAAAAAAAATACAAAGATTTTATTTCTCACAACTATAATAGCAGTTATTTTGTTATATCTTGTGTCGGCTATATTTACGCTTGGAACGGCTTTTGCCCCTGCGACAGCTTTAGAAGTTAGGTCAATCAATCCTAACAGAGAGCAAACGCACAACAACGCGTTTGCCGTGGTTGATTTGGTAAGGACTAGGCAAGACACAGAAACTCAAGAAAAATACACTGCTAATATAAGCGAAATTTACGTGTTCGTAGGCGAAGTTAGGTCTTACGCTATGGACGAGCAGGGCAATCCTTACGTAGAATTGTTCTTTCACTTCAAAACTACTGGTGACGATTCAAGTTTCTACAATGAATCTATATCTGCTAAAATTCCTGTAAGGGAGCTTTCTGGTGGCTACGAATGGATTAAGGTTTTCGATGCGCAAACAGAAAGTGAAGAAGTAAGCTATAACAGAGTAAAGATAAGCACGCCGGATTGTATTGATATTTACGAAGTGGTATTTACAGATGCTACCGGCTACGTTTTTCCTGCAAGCGCTAAATTTGGCACGGAAGAACAAAAAGCTAACGCAAGTTTACTTATTGACGAGCAAAACACCTTTGTATATTCTACGTCAAAGAAATACCACTTTACGGATAGAGAACTTAAAACAGTTTCTGCAGTAAACGCGCTAAGGGGTGGAAAGTTGGCAGTAGGCGAAAGCGGACCGTTTTCAACTATATTGTATTTTATAAGCACTTCGTCGCCTTTAGGTTTAACTACCTTCACCCTTAGATTTTTTGATTTATTAGCAGGCTTAGGTTTAATTATTCTTGCTTTCGCGTTTGCAAAAACGTTATTCGGCGAAGAAAAATACGGGCTTATGTCCTTGCTTGCAGTATTATCTTTAGGCGCAGTATTTACTGCATCAAATTTTGCCGTTTCTCTAATTGGCACTTTCTTTGCAGTATTAAGCTTACTTATTTCTTCAAGATATTTCATAAACCACTATAGCTTAAGCGATATGACCGAAGGTTTATTTTGCTTGCTTGGCGTAGGTTTATTCTACGGTTTGGCAATAGCGTGTAGCCCTGCATACGCTCTTACGGGAATAGGGCATATAGTTCTCTTTACCATGGCTAGAAAGAGAGCTTATAAGAAATTTAAGAGAGATGAAAAAGAAGCGGTAGGTCTTCAAAAGGAAGAAGTTTTCCTTGCATACCGTAAAAGAAACGTTGCTTCATTTGGCATAATGGCAATATCGTTGATCGTGTTGCCTGCAATATTATTCATTATTTCTTATACTGCGTGTGCGCCTGTGTATAAGGCTTACTATGGCGTTGGCTTTATGAAGGGCGCTAGCAAGTGTTTCTTTGCTGGTTTAAAGCCTGCATACGTATCTTCTCCATTTGCTCTTTTCGTTGGCTTTGGTGGAGCAAAACTCAATTCGTATTATTCGTTCCTTAACTATTTCACTTGTATTTTTGCTCTTCTTTGCTTTATCTTTGTAACGTTTGTAGTATTCTTCGGCAAGAAGTTTGCATTCTTTAGTAAGGTGGAAGTTGTTAAAAATAAGTATAAAATAGTTACCGTGGCATTTTTATCGCTTTGCCTTCCAATATTTTTCGGCTTAACTTCAAGCCCTTACGGTTTTGCAGGCGTGTCGGTGTTTATGTGCGCTTACGTTGCGTTTGCGCATTGTATATTAGTAAAATGCGTAAAAGAAAATATTGTTAATTTAGCATTTTCCGTTGCAACTATATTAGGTCTTTTGATTTTTGGTATGGCATACGTAGGTTACGTTGGCTTGGCTATTCCTGAAGTTGCAAAAAGCATACTTTATTATTGGCAGGTGTTATAATGTTAGCAAAATTTACAGGTTTTACTCTTTTTGGTCTTGACGGCGAAGTAGTAGAAGTTGAAGTAGATACAAACAACGGTCTTCCTGCATTTGAGATTGTAGGTCTTCCTGACGCTGCAATAAAAGAGTCTAAAGAGAGAGTTCGTTCTGCTATTAAAAATAGCGGAAAGAGATTTCCAAATCATAAAATAACCGTAAACCTTGCCCCTGCAGACCTTAAAAAGGAAGGCGCGGCGTTAGATATTCCTATCGCTTTGGGCATAATAAAGGCTAGTGGTCAGCTTGCAGACAAGCCTTTTGAAGACACCGTTTTTATAGGAGAACTTTCTTTAGACGGTGGAATTAGGGGTGTTGCAGGCATACTTCCTATGCTCATTTCTGCAAGAGAAAAGGGCTTTAAGAGAGCTATTATCCCTGCTGTAAACGCAAAAGAAGGGGAGTATATCGACGGTGTTGAAATAATAGCTGCTAGCAACTTAAAAGAGCTTTGCGCGTATATCGACGGAACGGGCGAGCTTCCTGTTGTTAAAAAG
>JBGUUU010000032.1:0-15902 GCA_045133775.1 Christensenellaceae bacterium | reverse complement strand
CCCGTCTGCTCTTGTTGGCTCGGTTATTAAAACGCCTTTTTCATACTGACTTTTAAAGTTATCAAAAGCAAAATCAGTTTCCACCATAGATTGTATTTCATCAGCAGTTTTACTCTCTATATCTTTTGCAGAAAGCAATAACTTTACTTTAGCCGAAGTTTTAACTTTACGTTTTTTAAGCTCATTATAAAGTGGGTCGTAAAGATACGCCCCGTCAGTTATAATAGTTACAACAGGCACACCCATCTTTTTTATAAGCGACCCTAAATTCTTTGGCATTGTAGTTGACGTGCCGTCAAACGAATAACCTGCTTCAGGGTAAAGAAGAACACTCCTTTTCCACTTTTTAACAAGTCTCATCATATCAAAAACGAGTGGAACGTCTGGCACAAATTTATTTGTCGCTGTGCAACCAAGCCTTCGCATAAGCCACTCTTTACCAAGCATTGCGTCCGACGTTGCAACAATATTATAACATTTAGGATATAGCACTTTAGATGCAATTTTAAGGTCTATAAACGACGAGTGATTCATAAGAAAAAGACACGGCCCTTTTGGTATCTTTTTCATATTCTCTAATGCAAAACTAAACTTAGTTTTTCTAAGTTCCCCTATCGACAAAAGCCTAACTAGCGTTCTAAAAAGAAAGCTAGGATGTGGTGGGCTTTTTCTTGGGAGCTTATACGTAGTTAACAACTTATCATGTGAGATTTTTCTTGTTTTTACCTTCATTTGCTTTCTTTCACCACGAAAATCGACTTATACGTGGACTTTTGTATTACTTTAATTCTACTTCTACAAAAACTGCTTGTCTTTCTTTAGTAAAATCAACAATCAAAATATCTTCTTGCGCGCTAACTTTAACTGGGCTTAAAGATGGATAACCGGCTTTAGCCTTAGCAATTAAGCCCTTTAACGGTATTCTCTTTTGCATTTCTCCATCTAAATTATAAACGGCTAAACGAATTGATTTATCGCAAATTAAACCCGAACAAACTGTTTTCTCATCCATATGAGTAAATCCAATTGGGAAATATGGAAGAGCTTTCTTTTTAAACGGTGTTAATTTGTTGTAATACTCTACGCCTTCTTGAACAAGCTTTAATCTCTCGCCATCTAAACGGCTAATGTTGCTCGCAAGGTGCATTCTTCCTAAAAAGCTGTTTATCATATTAACGGCTACTCTATCTTCGTCAACGTTCTGGTCAGTCCACTCTTTAGTAACGTCTCTTAAGCACTCGCCGTTAATGCCACCTACAGGATAGCTCCAAACTGCAGATTGTTCAGGAGCAACGGCAGACAAAATATTGCAAGCAATATAAGGATATTTATAGCAATCAACTTGGTCTGACGTAGATACTAATGGATAGAGAGAAAGTGTTTTATAGTCCATTCTCATACCACCTGATGAACAGCCTTCAAAAACTACGTGAGGGAATCTCTCCGTCATAGCCTTAACCCAGTTTACAAAGGCGTTTGCAGAGCTCTCAAGCCCTTCGCCAAGGCTATCTGAATCAATTTCCGTTCCAACGCCTAAATCTTGGTTATAGTCCATTTTAATATATTCTGCGCCATAGTCTTCAACCATTCTTCTAATAGTTTCAGACATATACTCAACAACCTTAGGATGTCTATAATCAAGAAGTAATCTGTTCATTACGGTAACGATTTTGCCGTTTCTTTTAATGAATGCGTCTTCACCGTAATAATCTATCATCTCTTGATTTTTAAAGCCAACAACTTCTGGCTCTATCCAAAGACCTGGCTTTAAACCGAGCAAGCGAATATAATCGGTTGTCTTTTTTACACCACTAGGGAATCTCAAATTGCTCTCTTTCCAATTACCTACGTAGTGGTAAATAAGATGGGTAGGAACTTCGTCGTGCCAACCACAGTCAATAACGTAATACTCAACGCCCGCAAGTTTGGCAACAGGAGCGTAGGTTTTAGTGTTATCTTCACTTGGGTTATCCCAAGAAAGGTGCATATATTCGTTAAAAATAGTAGGTAAATGCTCATCACTTACACATCTTCCCCTAATATGGCGACGATATGCCGTCATATTACCTACAACTTCACTTAAATCTTCACCAAAGCTTAATGCAACATTTATAGTTTTATAAGTTTCGCCAGTTGCAAGTTTTTTGCACCAAGAGCCGTAAGTTGAGTTTGCGCCACTTAAATAAAGGTAATATATGCTAAACTTATCGCTTATTTCGTAATACCAGCTATTGCTACTTTCTATTTGGAACATAGTAAGCTTGCCGTCTGCCGTTTGAATAATACCTTGTGGAAGTTCTTCTTTAGAAGACCAGCTACCAACGTTTGCAAACGAGATTTTACGTTGACTCTCGCCTGTGCCACGATAAAGACCAAGTTCTTTAAAAGTAAACTCTCTTGGTTGACACTCGTTGTGATGGCTTTGAGTAAATCTCGTAAATTTAAGCTTATTTGCATCTTCATTTATATTGCCAACGCCCAAAACGGTAAAGGCAGACGCTTCTTCAAGCCAAATCTCTTCATTGCAAATATTCGTATATTCGGTGTGAACGCGCACGGCGTTTGTATCGCAGTAGCCGTTAAAAACAACCTTTGCTTCTACCTTTTCAGAGCGCATAACAATCTCTAAAAGGTCACTAGTTTGATTATGTGATACGTATTTGAGTTTTTCCCACTCAGAAGACAACGCCATTTTTGCGCCCAAGTGAGTATTTTTATTTTCGCCAGAAATACTTACTTCACAAAACGTGAAAAAACCGAGTCCTTGCCCGTCTTGTCTTGCAAAATTACCGCATTTTGTAAGAAAAATTCTACCGTCTACTATTTCAAATGCAAGATTTTTAAATTCTATTTTGCTCATTTTACAATTTTAACTCCTTCAGGAACTATAGTTTTAGTAGTTACGCTACCATCTGCATTTTTGGTATGCTCAACCTTTAAAATACCGTAAGGGGTAGGATATTCGACCTTAACGTTATTTAAACTACCAAGTTTTGGAGAAATTCGTATTTCTTCGCAACCAGGCTTTACAATTTCTATACCTGCAACTACGTTCATTAAAAACGGAACTACGCCACTAGACCAGCCGTGACAAAAGCTGTGTCTAAAGCCCTTGTAACAAAATGCGCCAAAGTCCCCGTGAACGTCTTTTTTACCTTTCCTTGGCAACTTATCAATTCTACCTGCGTTTTCTGCCCAAGAAATATCAAAATCTTCCCAGAAAGACGTTGCGCCAAGGTCTAGCATTGCACCGTAATAATCTTTAAGCATTTTGATACTTTCTTCGTAGCGACCGCCATCAATAGCGCCCTTCAATATAAAGTAAGACATAAAGGTAGACATGCCCTTTGCATAACCGTTCACTATTAAATCAACGTCTTTTTCGTCGCCAATGCCTGCAACTAATTTAAGCCCTGAAATTTGCTTATATTTTTCAACCTTATATTCAGTTTTTAAAAGCCTTGCTAAAAGCTCGTCGCAATCGCTTTGGCTCTCATTTAAGATTTCTAAAAGCACTTTAGCGCATTTTACAGCATAAACCGTCAATGCGTGAGTGCCTGTAATCTCATCAAGACGCTTTTTATCGTCAGGGTCTCCTTCTAAATAATGTGTTGGCCAATCAATAAAGTTAAAATCGTATAAGGTATGCCCTTTATCGTCAACAAATGCCAAAAGCTGTTTTACAAGACCCTTTAGGTATTCTTTTTGCTCTAAAAGATAGCCATGATTTTTATTTTGGAAATAATAATCTTTTAAACAAACTATCCACCAAAGCGAATAAGTTGGGAAGTTATTCATCCAAAGTGGAAGCGGAGATTGCTCTTTAGCAAAAGTCAAGGTGTTTTCAACTTCTTTAAGCTCGCCAAAAAGACAGTTAGAAGAAAGCGTTTCAGGATTCATATCTCCTATCCAAACAAGCCTGTCACGTTTAATTCCGTCCCAAATATACCCATTTTGCACACATAATCTTAAAGTATATGCTGCAGTAGAGAAAATCTTGTTTATAACTTTATCGTCACAAACAAATTTACCCTTGAAAGGCTTGCTAAAAATAGTTGGCACGACAACTGCGTGCTTAATTTCTATGCTGGTTTGACCCAAACACTCAATTTTTACAAATCTAAAACCTGAATTCGTAAAGGTTGTATCTGACCAATTAGGAATAAAATACTCATAATCCCTTACAATATGGTCGTTTGTAGCACCCTTTTCTCCTATTTTAGACATAGCTTCCGAAACGGACTCACCATAAACTATTCTAACCTTTTTATCACCCGTGCTATTGCGCACTAAAATGCGAAAACTTCCGCATATTTCCTTGCCAAAATCTAATACAACGTATCCACCCTCGTTTATAACTGTGAGACATGGCTCGTTAAAGCCGATTTGCATAGGCTTGTCTTTTTTGAGATTTTCGACGTCTAAAGCGTTTTTATATGCTACTATTTTTCTTGGTAAAATAACGCCTTTCATACTAACACCTCGAATAGCAATTTATTTGTTATAATAATAACAAATATTTAAAACTGTTGTCAATAAATAATGAAAAATAATACGCCTTATCTTAATAAAAGATTGACAAGAATAAAATTATCGTGATAAAATATATACGCTATGGATAGAAAAGAAACGATAAAATTTTTACATGAAAAACTTAAAAAATACGGCGCAAACGTATACAACTATCGTGGGCAAGAGTTTATTGCAATTGCCAACCCAAACTCTGAAAACCATATGGCGATAACCTTTGGCGAAGAAGAATTTGCTATGGAATTTACCTACCAAACTGCAAGGTTTAAGTATGGCACGGAAGAAGACGGCGCTTTGCACGCAGAAAAGTTTTTAACTGAAAAGCTTTGCGCAGTTGAAATCTTTTTAAGCGAAAAACCACTCTTTGGTGGTTCTAGAGAAACTATAGGGGCAAACTTTAAAACGGTAGAAGAATTTGCAAGCTTTTATGCAGGTGGCAACGATAAAATTGCCGAAAATTTGCTTGGTTTTATGAAAAACGGCAACGTTACCGTTAAAATTTTTAGCTGGGCAAACACTTATAACCGCGCATTTGAAATTGTTGTTGACGGCGACAACTTAACTATAAAAGAATAAAACTGACGGCGGACACGATTTACGTGTCCGCCGTTTTGCTTTATAGCGTTGCATTTGCTATTTTTATGTCATTCTGGAGTTTTTGCAAAAAACGATAGAATCTCTTTAACTGTTTTGCCAGACTCTATCGCTTACGCTCCAGAGTGACACTACGTTGTTTAAAAACGCGTATTTAGAGCCTTAGAAACAAGTTAGGCTAGGCTCAAAAAATGGTTTCGGATAGGATAGACACTTATTAAGCACGTTTTAAAGGCGTAGATACAAGCAAAAGAAGGCTCGTGAAAAACGAAGGCGAGATATATAGACCTTTAAACTCGTTTAAAGGTTTAGAAACAAGTTAGGCTAGGCTCGTAAAAAAAGACAGGCTCAATAGACCTTGTTGGTCATTGTGTCTGTCTTTTTGTAACAGTTAACGACGCATAACGCCGTTTATAAAGCTCTAAACTATTCGGTTCTTAAAGCTACTACAGGATCCTTCTTACTTGCAATCTTAGCAGGGATAAGTCCCGAAACGATTGTCAAAAGCATAGAAATTACAACTAAGATTACTCCACCGAGCCATGGCAACTTTGCAATTCCCTTTATTCCTGCAAGCTTGAAGATGATAAAGCTTATTGGAATATTCAAAAGCACGGTAACGCCAATACCTAGAAGACCTGCAGTTAAACCTATTATCAGCGTTTCTGCGTTAAACACTCTAGATATATCTCGTTTAGACGCGCCAAGCGCACGAAGAATACCAATCTCTTTAATACGTTCAAGCACGGAAATATACGTGATGATACCTATCATTATAGAAGAAACGATAAGTGATACCGAAACGAAACCTATAAGGACGTATGATATAGCATCAATAATATCCGTTATACCAGACATCATTGTTCCTAAAAAGTCTGAACATTCAATTTTTTCATCTTCGGTCTTACTGCTATTATATTCGTCAACAATTTGAAGAATATATTCTCTATCATCAAAAGATGCAACGTAGAAACTAATAGCTGACGGAATGTCTTTATCAACGTAACCAAACGTTGTCGCCATATGCGTTAAATAGTAATCAGGGTCGATACTTTCAAAAGGTTGACCTGTAATAATATCCGTGTCAGGGCTATTAAGTTGCGCCTGAATTACCGCAGAGTTTTCCATATCTCTAATAATAGCATCAGTAAGCGCTTTTGTGTAAACTATACCAGGAGATAGCGCTCCACCTGCAGAACCTTGCTTAGGTCTAACAACGCCTACGATTTTAATTTCTCTTCCACCTGCAAAACTGTCGTTAGGAACACACGCCGTTCCATCCATTTTATAATACTCGTAAGGAAGAGCTATTTGGAACTTTGTTCCAACTACGTCGTCAACGTCGAACTTTCTTTCTGTTTGAGGAACTTCGTGAAAACCGAAATACAACGTTACCATTGTTTTTGCCGTTTCTTCAGGCATTTCGGTCATTGTTACCAACAAGTCAACCATTGCAGGGAATAAAATCTCGTTTGGATCTATAAGACCAAGTTCAGGTAAAACGTAATCAGGGATTTGGTTATACTTATCAAGAACAAGAATTACTTCGCTAGGGTCTTTAAAATCTGGCCATCTACCATTACCAACCAACTCGTATTGTCTTTTTAAAAGTTCAGGGCTATCAATCGCTTCACTCTTAGAGCCAAACATACCGGCAAAAGCAGACAAATCCATTGGCATCTCAAATTGAGGAGGTAAATTTTTCATGCTTTCTATGAACATTTTGTTCGTAGACGGCATTTTCGCTCCATTTTTAAATAAATCGAAATCAATATTATACGAATATTGTATAGCCGTTATCTTTTCTTTATCATAATTATACGAATCTAAGAACTTTTTAAACGCTTCTAAATCGTTATTAACAGTTTGCTCTGCCAAAACGTCTAAAAGTTCATTAAACGTTTGGTCTGCAAGGATTTTATCGTTTGACGGATATTCTACTTTATCCTTATCATCTCCACCCGTCATACCTTCAAGCAAGGCTTCGTAGTTTGTGGTTTTTGCCTGAATAGTCAACGGATAGTTAGAAAGAGTGTCTTCTTGCACCTTATTTATGTATGCTTGGAAACCTGCAGAAAGCGAAAGAATAAGCGCTATACCTATAATACCAATACTACCTGCAAACGAAACGAGAATTGTTCTTGTCTTTTTTGTAAGCAAGTTTTTAAGGCTGAGTGAAAGCGCTGTAAAGAAAGACATTGAAGTCTTATTTTTACCCTTATTAGTGCGCTTTTCGTTAGAAACTATTTTTCTCTCTTCAACGTCTTCTTCCTCTGTTACAGGGTTAGGGTCTTCAACAATGTCACCGTCGAGCATTCTAATAATTCTAGAAGAATAAGCCTCTGCAATTTCTGGGTTATGAGTTACCATAACGATAAGCCTATCGTTAGAAATCTCTTTAAGTAGCTCCATTATTTGCTCACTTGTTTTACTGTCAAGCGCGCCGGTAGGCTCGTCTGCAAGCAAAATTTCAGGGTCGTTTATAAGGGCACGGGCAATTGCAACTCTCTGCATTTGACCGCCTGAAAGTTGGTTTGGCCTACTCTTTAACTTATTGCCAAGACCAACCTTTTCTAAAACTGCCTTTGCTCTTTTACGCCTTTCTTCCTTGCTAATACCAGACAACGTGAGCGCAAGTTCAACGTTTTCAAGCACGGTTTGATGCGGTATTAAATTATAACTTTGAAAAACAAAACCAACAGAGTGGTTTCTATACGTATCCCACTCTTTATCCGTATAATCTTTAGTGCTCTTGCCGTTTATAACAAGGTCGCCGTCAGTATATCTATCAAGACCGCCAACAATATTTAAAAGCGTAGTTTTACCACAACCCGACGGACCTAAAATAGACACGAATTCACTCTTACGAAACTTAAGGCTAACGCCGTTTAAAGCGCGCACCGTTTCGTCTTCGGTATGATACTCCTTTACAATATTTTTTAACTCTAACATACTATTATGTCCTCCACAAAAACAATATATCACTATTTACTACCAAAGTAAATAGTTTTCTTTGCCTTTTCATATGATTTCACCAATCTTTTATCTTTTTTTGCAAATTTGATAATTTTTCTTTTTTTTATCACAAAAATATGTTATACTTAATCTATCAAAACAAAAGGAGAGCGTTATGTTTAGCATACTAATCGTTGAAGATGATTTCAGCACGAGAAAGCTTATGTCTGTCGTTTTAAAAAACGCTGGATTTAATCCTATCCCTGCAGAAAACAGCGCAGAAGCGTTAGAGCTTTTTGAAAGTAAAAAGCCAGACCTTATTCTTTGCGATATAATGCTCCCAGACGTTAGCGGTTTCCGTTTAACAGAGCATTTTAGGCGCGTAGAGTCTGATATCCCTATCATTATCGTTACGGCAAAGCAAAGCCCTTCTGACAAGCATTACGGCTTCATGGTGGGAGCAGACGACTATATGACAAAGCCTGTTGACGAAGAAGAATTAATTCTCAGAATTAAAGCTCTTCTTAGAAGAGCAAAGAGCGCTTCAGAACAAAAGCTCAAGTTTAACGAGCTTGAGCTTGACTACACGAAAATGTCTGCATCGGTAAACGGCAAAAATGCAGACCTTACCCAAAAGGAATTTTTACTGCTCTTTAAGCTTCTCTCTTCACTTGGTAAAATATTCACCCGTAACGAACTTATGGAAGACGTTTGGGGGTATTCAGACAAAAACGACCACACGTTAAACGTGCACGTAAATAGGCTTAGAGAAAAGCTTGATGGCGTTACGTCAATAGAAATAAAATCCGTGCGTGGGCTTGGCTATAAGGCAGTAAAAACAGATGAGTGAAAACAATCGCCAAAGCAAAGTTAAAAAACAAGCTCCCAAAAAGCAAAAATCTGCCATTTTTGAACTTATATACGGGTTTTTATGTGTTTTAGTTACTGCGTTATTTTGTGTTATTCCAATACTTTTGCTTGAAAAATCAAAGGCGATAACCTTTAATTTAGAACACGGATTTTTCTTTTTAGCCTTTATACTTATATGTGCCATAGGGGCAGGATTTTTCCTTTTTTATAGACGATACGTAAACCGCGCAACGCAGGCAAAGGTTTTGCACGACACGTGCAATAAAATCTTAAAGGGCGACTATGAAATAGACGTTGAAGACCTTTCTGGCGAATACAAAAAGGTGGCAGACGTTTTATCTGCAACAGCGCAAAGATTAAAGCTTGCAGACAAAGAAAAGAACGATTTTATAAACGACTTTTCGCACGAGCTTAAAACCCCTATCGTTTCTATAAGGGGATTTGCAAGGCTTATTGCAAAAGGCAATCTCACGCAAGAAGAAGCTAAAGAATACCTTTCTATAATCGTTTCCGAATCTGATAGGCTTATCGACCTTACTGCAAGCACTCTACTTCTCGACCGATTGGGCAACTCGAACCTTGCAATCAATAAGGAATACTATAACGTTTCGGAGCAAATAAGAAAAAGTTTATTACTTCTTCAAAACGATTGGGAGAAGAAAAACATTGAAATACTTGCAGACTTTGACGACCATAACGTATATTCAAATTCAGAGCTTACAAGCCAACTTTTTATAAACGTTATACAAAATGCAATCAAGTTTTCAAATAACAATGGCACGGTTGAAATAAACGTTTTAAAAACGGACAAGCACATTTTAGTTAGCATAAAAGATAACGGAATTGGCATGGATGAAGAAACCCAAAAGCGTATGTACGACAAGTATTTTAGGGGTGATAAATCACGTTCAACACACGGCAACGGCTTGGGTCTTTCTACTGTAAAAAAGATAGCAGAAATTTTAGATTTAGAGTTAAAAGTAAGCTCCACACCAAAAGTTGGCACAACCTTTACTATAATTTTTAAAAATAAATAATATAACGCTCCCCCCTTTTGGGTGGAGCGTTATTTATATAATAATGCATATTAAAGAAAAAGCCTTGACGGAACCGTCAAGGCTTTAATTTATTATTCAGGTTTTTCTTCGTCTGCAGGAGCTTCAACAACTTCTTCAGCTTCTTCAACTTCTTCAGCTTCTTCAGTTTCAACTACTTCTTCAGTTTCTTCAGTTTCAACAACTTCTTCAACTTCTTCAGCGTCTTCAGTTTCTTCAACTTCTTCAACGTCTTCAACCTTTGCCCTCTTAGCCTTCTTTGCAGCTATTTCTTCAGCATCCTTTGGTTTATAGAATGCAAGAACGATAATACCAACTACGCAAAGGAATGCGATGCCAAGGAATACGAGTGAGAGCCAGTTTGTCTTAAGGAAGTTTCTAAACTTAACGTTTACAAGCTTTTGAGCTTGAACTGCTTGAGTAACGCTAATTGCGCTACTTGCGTCTGCAATTGTTTGGTTATCAACGTCTGAACCAATTGCTACAACCTTGTATGCAAATGCGCCCTTTACAAGCGGAGTGAATTTAAGTGAAGAAGAAGTGAGTGTGCCACCAGAGATTGTTGCTTGCTCTGCAGTTGCAACTTTCCAACCGTTTGCAGATAATGCAGCAACTCTTTCTTCAGCAGTTTCGCCTGTGATAGTTGCATTTGGATTTTCATTATAGTAAAGAGTGATAGTTGTTTTAGCTACGTTTTCAGTAGTAAGTCTACCAGAGTTATATTCTACACCAATAATACCAGTTCTTTGCTTAGCTGAAATTTCGATTGATGGAACAACTTCTTTAATATAATCAAAGCTAAATACAGGAATTACGCACGTATCAGTATTTTTTAAATACCAACCGTCAGTTCTTAATTCCATAGTTTCTTTATCTACAACGACTTGGTTGCCATAGAAATCTTTAATTTCTACGTAGAAAGCATAAGTGCCGTAGCCAGAAAGACTTAACTTAGATAAATCACTCTTCCAAGAAGAGTTTACAACAGAGAAATCTGTCTTTGGCTTAGCAAGGTAAACCTTTGTTACGAGTTGAGAAGACTCGAATACGCCTAAGTCAAGAAGATCCCAGAAAGACTTTGGAATTTCTACAGATGTAGAAGTAGAAACTAATTTGTCATTAATAACCTTGTTAACGTTTGTAGCGATAGCAGCATTGAAAAGTGTAAGCGCATCATTTTCTACAGCGTATTTAACTTGGTAGTCTGCGTTGTTAGAAATGTCAGTTGAGTTAACAACTTTTACAGTTGCAGTTGCAAGATCTATATCGTCTGATGCTTCTGCCGTGCCGTTGTTGTTAACAAGCACAACTGAATAATCATCAGTTTCGCCGTAAACGATTGAACCTGCAGAATAAGAATAGTCTACGCCAGATACTAATACGTTTCCGCCTAACTCTACTCTAATTGTTAAATTAGCGTTATCTTTAGAAGTAAGATCAACTACCTTGTCGTTTGCTGTAAAGTAATCAACCTTATTCTTTGCAAATACGATGTCAACTATGTCTGACTGAGCAGCATAAACAACTGGTTGCTCGCCTGCGCCCTCACCTTCTGTTGCAAAAGCAGTTGTTCCAAAAATTGAGGTTGCAGAAAGGCAAAGCCCCATTACTGCTGAAAGAAAACCAAAACGTTTTTTGTTTTTCATAGATAAAACTCCTACGAATATCATAATTTCTAATTATAGATTGTGACAATGCCACATATAACGTATCTATTTTATACTTTTTAAATGCTTTTGTCAATGTAAATAACCAAGATTTCTTATATTTTTATAATATAAGTGATGATTTTTTGCCTTTATTTAAGGCTTGGCGTAAAAAAAGCCCTTTGCAAACAGCAAAAGGCTTAAATTTTTAGTTTTTACCAGTCGAGCCAAAACCACCAGCGCCACGAGTAGTGTCGGTTAAATCTTCAACTTCGTCATATTCCACCTTGAGATAAGGGGCTATTACCATTTGAGCAATTCTATCGCCTTTAGCAACAGTTCTAATTTCGCTAGAATGGTTATAAAGCGCAACCTTTATTTCGCCACGGTAGTCGCTATCTATAACGCCCACCTTATTAGCAGGCGCAAGCCCACTCTTTGTTGCCAAGCCACTTCTTGCATAAACAAGCCCCACGTAGCCGTCAGGAATTTCAACTGCTAAACCCGTGCCAATCAAAACCGTTTGGTTTGGAGCAATCGTAACGTCATTTTCTTCTGCCGAATAAAGGTCGCCACCTGCGCTACCTACGCTACCATATGTTGGAATAATCGCCCTATCGGTCAACTTTTTTATTCTAACTTTCATTTTATATCCCCTTTTTGCAACTGCAATTTAGTAAAATTTCCACCTTTTTATTATAAACCTTAAACGCTTTTTTGTAAAGCGCTTTATACTAAAAACAAACCAATCAGGCAATAAAACTGACGTTTTCATCCTTGCAAGTAGCGTAGAATTGCGAAAATTCCCAAGCAACTATATCCGCAAAAGCAAAAATTAAATCTCTCGTTAAGCTTGCAGTAAATATTGCAGTTATTAGCATTGCAAACCATTTTACAGGGTTTAAAAGCTTTAAAATCTTTAGTATTGGACTTATAGGCTTTGTTATTGTTTTTGCAGCTTTTACAACTTTTAACTCGCTTATTTTATTTTTTAAGTCTACAAATCCATAAATCGTAGAAAGGTCTACGTTTTTGAGCATTGGCATTTGCAAAGAATTGAAAACGCACTCTAAATCTACTGTCACGTCGTTTATAAACTCAAACGCCTGCTTTATGCTAAACTCTAAAAAAGGAGTTTGGCTTTGTGGATTGTGTATAGTTGCAATTTCGCGTATAATTTCGCCATACATTGCAAAATAACCATCTGTTTTAACCTTTAAGCCAACGACCTTTTTAAACACGTGAAAACGATTTTTTCTTTTAAAAATCTTCCGTTTTTTGTTTACAATCTCATCAATTCTAGCCCTTTCTCCGTTAAAAAATCTCTTGCGCTCTTGCAAACCTTTAAATATTGCTCGCTTTGTTCTTTTTATCTTTAATAGCAAAATAAAGAGAAGTCCTAGCAAAAATCCTGCAAAAAATAAGGCCATCCATCCTAAAACAGTCAAAAACATATTACACCCCCTCCCCTATAACAGAGTCAGAAAGGTCTTTAACGGGCGTCTTTTTAAACTGCCCAGAATACAATTTATTAAGCTCGTTTGCAAAAATTTCTATAATCTCTTTTACGTATACGTCTAGGTAGGTATTAGCAACGCCAAACGCAACGCCTTTTGCTTTATCTAGGATAGACGCAAAAAAACCTTGAGCATTATCTTCTTTTTTAGGTTTATCTGTGAGTTTTGCAATAACGCTTTGTAGTGCCTTTACGGTTATTTCATCTAAATTCTTTGCATTATTTTCTTCGCCAAGCGTGTTTTTTAAAGCAATTTTGCCAACACCCCAAGCAAGCTTGCCAAGCTTAGATTCTAAAAGCGAATAAACTTCGCCCCTAAGCTCACTTGCTAAACAGTTTATAAACCCTAAAAGTTCGTAAACGGTAAAATCTAAACGAACACCTAAATCCGACAGCAAAAACTCCTTATCTGCAATTTTTAGGTCTTGCTTTTTCAAAACGTCGTAAACCTTACTGTTACCGTATTCTTGCGGTATTTTATCTAATAAATAGGTTATAGCTTCACATAAGTAGCTAATCTTTTCAATCTCTAGCTTTGATTTTCCGTTTTGATAAACCGAAATTGCATTTTGCGCAATATACTCTATGTCTTTTACAACCTTTTCTTTTGTCTTTTGTTTTGATGCAAATTTCTTCCAAAGAATACAAATTACCAAAGCGCCCAATATAGCCCCTGCCATAAAGCATAAAGCCCCTATTAGTTGATGCACCCAATTTATTTGTAAAAGTTCTTTTATTTTTTCCATAATCTTAAAAGTTAAAAAAGTAAACTGTAAACCAAGTTGATAAAAAAGCCACTAAACGCACCAATAAAATAAAGTGTTATAAGAATAAAAAGATTGCGTTTGATTTCTTTTGTATTTTTTAAAAGAACTGCAAGTCCAACGCCTGCGTTAGAAATAAGCCCTGCAACTAAACTACCAAAGGAAATTCCACCACTAACAAAAAGACTTGTAATTATTGCCGAAGACGCGCAACTAGGAATTAGACCTAAAAGCGAAACTGCAAAACTCTCGGCATATTTTACTGATGACAAATATTTTGCAAACTCTTTCTCGCCGATAAGCCCATGCTCTCCTATCAAAATGCCAAAAGCAAAAACAATTGCAAAAACGTATAAAAACGTTTGCAAAGAGTGAAGAAGTGGATACGCAAAGTATATTTTAATCCACGCCCCTTTACCGCTAGACGCATTACTATGACAATGCACACATACCTTATCATGCTCAAAAACGTCGTTTTCAAACTTGTTTTGCGGATGTAAAATAAGGTTAAAAAATAACCCAACACCTATCGCCAAAACAACTTTTATTGCAATTAACGGAACTATAGCAATCCTTTTATCGCTTGCAAGCAATATGGCAAAAGCCTCGTCTGACGTTGCTATAAACACACTTAAGAGCGTGCCTAAACTTATAATTCCTTTATCAAAAAGTTTTGCAGACATAACACTAACGCCACATTGAGGTATCGTTCCTATAGTTGCCCCTAAAATCGGAGCACCTTTACCAGTAAGATATTTACCATTTGTCGCAAAACTCGTTTTACGCTCGACAATCTCTATTACAACGTAGGTTAAGAACATTATAGGGAGCATAATAGAGCATTCTTTTAAACTGTGAATAAATATATGCCAAACGTCCATAAAACCACATCCTTAACAAAACTATATACAATTATACAACTATTTTTTAATTTTGCAAACCTTTCGACAATAAAATAAATTGCAGAAAGAAAAAACGGTGTGAAAAAATTTTTCACAAACTTTATATATTGTTATCAAATGGCTCTCAATATAGTGTTGTATAATAAAGCCAAGATAAAGATACATTTACTTAAGTTTTTTCTTGTTTTTATAAATCATTTCTCCATTGTGAAAAGAGACGGCTATTGGGTCGTCTCTTTTTCGTGCAATGGTATTTAGCCCGTTATTGATAACGTTTGAACTATTTGGGGACTTTTTAGGGTTAAATCATTTCTCCATTGTGAAAAGAGACGGCTATTGGGTCGTCTCTTTTTCGTGCAACGTAACGTTGTGAGCGTGACGCCTAAGCCGTTGTTTTGTTTTTCTGTCATTCTGGAGTTTTCGCCAGAAAACGATAGAATCTCTTTGTTTGTATTACTAGACTCTATCGCTACGCTCCAGAGTGACATGTAAAGTTGCAAGCAACGGACGTTGCATCCTACTACTTTTGCTTGCTGTCATTCTGGCAGTTTGCGTTGCAAACAATAGAATCTAAAACAAATGAGACTCTATCGCTACGCTCCAGAGTGACATGTAAAATTGTAAGCAACGTGACGTTGCATCCTTCTTATTTTTAACCTTTATTAAAAACTCTTCAAGGGTTATAGATAAGTTTGGCTAAGCTCGTAAGAAAAGGCAGACACAATAGACCTTGTTGGTCATTGTGTCTGCCTTTAAAAATTTACTTTGTTAAAGTGTTATAAAAGTTTGATATGGGATAACGCCAAACTTTTGTTGAAACCACTTTAAGAGCTTAGATGCAAGCAAAAGAATACTCGTAAAAAAAGACAGACATAGAAGTCTGTCTTTTAAAATTATACTTTGTTAAAGTGTTATAAAAGTTTAGATATGGGATAACGCCAAACTTTTGTTAAAACCACTTTAAGGGCTTAGAAACAAGTTAGGCTAGGCTCGTAAGAAAAGGCAGGCACAATAGACCTTGTTGGTCATTGTGTCTGCCTTTTTGAAACAGTTAACGACGCATAACGCCG
>JBGUUU010000031.1:0-45212 GCA_045133775.1 Christensenellaceae bacterium | reverse complement strand
AAAGTGAGAGTGAAAGCGAGAGCGAGAGTGAATCACCTATTGAATATACTCTTATGATTACTGCTCCAGTAGGAGAAGTTTTTCCTTATGCAGATGCAGCTAAAGAGTATTTGCAAGCAGGAGAAGGCGCGGACGTTGCTGATTATTTTAAGCTAATGGATAATGCTTATGCGCCTATTAAAGTGAAGTGGGAATATGAAGGGGAAAATGTAAAAAAGTTTCTTGTAAGCTATGCAACTAAGGTGGATTTTTCTGATGCTATTTCGGTTGAAGTTAGCTCTTCAAAACGTTCGGTTGATTTATATAACTTGTATAGGGGAACAACTTATTACGTAAGTGTGGAAGCATTAGATTCTGAAGGCGAAACGCTTGATATAGCAGAAAGCGAATTTCAAACGACGTCGCTTGGACCACGTGTTATGAAGATTGATGCTATACATAACGTAAGAGATTTAGGTGGGTATGAGACTTCATTTGGTAAAACAATCGTGCAAGGTATAGCGTATCGAGGCGGATCATTGACTCCCCCACCTAAAGATATATATACAAGTAATCTTACCGATGATGGTAAACTATATATGAGCGAAGTAATGGGAATTAAGGCAGAGCTTGATTTCCGTAATGCTGAAGAATCGGGTGTTGAAGGGGGTAGTGTAATCCCAGGTGCAACGCTTACTTATATCACTGTAGGTGGTTATTCGGCTGCATTTACTTCTAAAGAAGGCTATCGTAAAATATTCTCTTATTTAGCAGACGAAAACAATTACCCATTGTATTATCATTGTACAGGTGGGGCAGATAGAACAGGAACGGTGACGTTTTTATTGCATGCGCTTCTTGGTGTGTCGAAATTAGAGTGTATTCAAGGATATGAATTTACAAGTTTTTCAACTTATAATATTCGTAATGCGCATTCTGGGGACTGGGCAAATAATTATTTCCAACCATTCCTTACAACATTGAAGACGTATCCGGGAAATTCATTGCAGGAAAAAACAGAGAATTATTTGCTTTCTATTGGTGTAACCGAAACGGAAATTTATAATATTAAAGCAATATTTTTTGGTGAGCCTACAAAAGCAACAATATATGCTCCTGCTTCTTATATAAAGAACGTGGATGGCGATTTAGTTCTTTCTTTAGTTGGTAAGAAGATACCTAGCAAATTATATATTGGTAACGTTGAAACAGCCTTTACTTATTCTGACGGTAAAATTACCGTTACACCGGCACAGCTTCCATCTTTACCTGATGGGGATACTTTGTGTAAGGTTGTCTTTAATGACGGAACGGAAACGGAATTTACGTTAGATTGGAAAGAATTAAATATAGTAACAATGAACCAGATTTTTGCGTTTAACGAGCAAGGGGAAATTAAACTTACAGCTAATAGAACACCGCTTGTAAGCACGGGAACAATTGGTTACGGTAAAACAGCTCTCGTAAAAATGCAAACAACGACTGTTGCAAATACGGAAGGTGGATTGAGAGTATTTATCGGTAGTTATGGGTTTGAATGTCGTGGCGGGGAAATGCGCCCTTATACGATAGATGCAAGCGGTAATATGAAAGAAGTTGGTCGAAATACGGGTATGCACTTGCCTAATACCATGTTTGATGGTGGGGCTACGCTATATATGACTGTAAAAATCATTGATAATAAACCTGTTTTAACGATTAAAGCGGAAAGTGGCAATAGCATTTATGAGCATACGTATGTATTTCAATCGCGTGTAGCAAATGAGATACCTGAAGCTAGTATGAAAATGACGTTTTGGATTCGTACGGATGCTGTTACGTCTTTGACAATTTGTGAATAAACAATAAAATGAAAGACCTCGACAAAAAATCGAGGTCACCGGTTCAAATCCGGTTAGTAGCTGCATAAATATAAAGTGAATCTAAAAGAACTTTGCATAAGGATGTTTGCTTATAGGATGCAGATTTGCTCCGCAGTAAACAAATAATTAACCCCCACAGATTTTAAATCTGTGGGGGTTAATTTATTCTGTTCGATAAATTGGAATTTGACGGTCAATACATTTCCGTTTTGCTTATTGAAGTAATTTAAAAATATCCTCTTGCTTCGGGAATGCAAGGAGCATTTTATTTCCAAGTCTTACGATAATATTGTTTTTTGTGCAAGATACTTTTTCAATATCCACCGTTGCAAAGCTGAATTTATCGGAAGTACATGCTATTTCTATATTGCCCTCGATTTTTGCAATACTGTATTCCACCTTGTCATCTTCTGCGTTTTTCTCGAAATGAGCCAATAGAGCTTTGTTGAATGCCGAATACTGTGCCACAAACATAACTACTGCGAGGACTGAAATTAACAACGAGGGGTATCCCATTTTAAGTGCTTCTGCCTCAGATGAAGCATATCCGACTATAAGGAAATATATTGAAAGAGGAAGTGCAACCGCTCCAATAATAAGTAAAGGCTTCAATTTAAACACTGCAAGGGTTGTCGCTTGCGTTTTTATATCATTTTTTGTGATGCTGTATTTAATCATTGCTCGTGTTCTCCTTCTACTTATTCTTGCACACTCAATATTCTACTCGACAAATTCTTATTTATCGTTCTGTTTTATTGCAAGTTTCGCCTTTGTTTTATCTTTCTATAACGTTATTTTTAGCATCTTGCTTTTTAAAGTAGCGCATTGCAATTATAACTACTATTGCGCCGATAAGTGGGAAGATTGCAGTTACGAGCATTCCTGCCTTTAAGCCTATTTGCTCGGCTGTAAGGCTTAAACTAGATGCTATTTGTGCTCCTATTGGGCTTGCAGTTACCGTGTCTGTTACAATGCCTAAAAGCTGTGGGGCAACAGATGCGCCTAAATCTCCACCCGCCGCCATAAGAGCGTATGCAGAAACTCCAAGTTTTGGCATTTTTTCTTCCATCATAATAAGTGTGCCCGGCCAAAGCATTGCAGTAAACGCTCCCGTCAATACGCAGGCTATAAATACTGGAATAGTGCTTGTAAAAAGACCTACGACAAGGTAACAACAAGTTGCGCCAATCATACCGATAAGCAAGGTTTTAAATATGTTTTTGCCGAATTTTGCATATAAAATTCTAACTAAGCCGAGTAGTATTGCAAAAAAGGCAAGACCTAAAATATCGCCAAGCGCTTTATCTATTTTAAGCGAGTTTTCCATAAAGCTAGAAATCCAGTTAGACATAGCGTTTTCTGCGCACGCGCCAAAGAAAATACAAGCAACGCAAAGAATAATGCCAACCGTATTACTTCTAGTTCTAACTTCTTTAATAGCAGAGTGGTCTGCGCTCATTTCAGGCATTGGAGAAATAGCGAAGAGAGTTGCTGCAATTATTGGGAATAATGCAAACAAAATTACAAGCCACATCCAATTTTCCGTGCCGAAAATTTTTAAAAATACCGTGCTAACCGTAGCAACAAAGAAAACACCAAACGCGTAAAGCGAGTGCAACGTGCTCATATCTCTTTGTGGGTTGTCTGATGGAAGCGCAGCAATCGTTGGGCTTAAAAGCACTTCAGAAAGACCTGCCGAAATTGAAAAAATAACCGTTCCTATAAGTAACCCCAAATATGCTACGTTAGGGAAATACGTTGGTATAAGCGCATAAAGTAACAAACCTAAGGTTGTAACTAACGGCATTGTCTTAACTATAAACTTATGATTTAACTTGTGCGAAAAAGCCGTAAAAAACAAGTCAACTGCAAGCTGTGTGCAGAAGTTTACAAGTATAAGCGTGCCAAGTAGAGTGTAAGATATGCCAAACGTATTTCTAAACGTTACAAATAGTAGTGGTGGCAAGCAAAAAACAGACGACATTGTAAAATATGCCGAGTAGCAAGCAAATTTTGTTCTTTTAAAATTTTGCATAAATAGTATCCTTTAATCAATCATTATTTTTCTAACTGAATTTATATTCTCTATATCTACACCCATTGAAAGGAGTAGGTTTTCAACTTTTTCTGAAAGCGTATTTCCTTCTTGCGAGTTGATGATATTCATAAACTTTTTCCAAAGTGGCTCAGTCCATTCGCTTTTAGTGCTTCTTATCGTATAGTAAGAAAAGGTTGTAAATTCATAGTCTTCGATAAGGGTTTGCTCATCTACGCCAAGCAAGGCGTTTATAAGGTAGCAAACGGTTCCCGTTCTATCTGCTCCACCTGTGCAATGAAGATAGACAGGATAATTTTTTTCATTTGCTAATATAGAAAACAGTTCACGGCAACTCTCTGCGTGGTTTATTATAGCGTCGTATCCGTTCAAGATTGTGTAATAAAGGTTTGCGTTAGGAATTTCGCTATCATCTCCCTTTTGGGCTTCTTCACGCCCCCTAAAGTCGATTTCCGTCTTAATGCCTAAAACTTCGCTCATATATTTTCTACCACTACCAGTAAGCCCAATAGTTTCGCTATCTTTGCAAGGCGAAAGCGCGCCCCCACGGAAGATTTTATTTTGCTTAGTGCGTTTTCCGTTAGCGAGAAGATAGCCACCAATATCACGAGTATTAAAAATGCCGTCGATTTTAAGTGGGCGTGGTCCTTTTTCCATAGTTGAAAAGGTGTGAGTTGCGCTTTCAATAGTGCCGTCTGTGAAAAGAGCAGAAACTTCTACGTAGTAGGTAGTAGCTTTTAAAAGATTATAAACTTCTACGCTGTTTGCATTGCCTACTGCAACTACCGTTTGGCAGTTTTCAAAAGACTTGTTTTCGCTATATTTAATTGTAAACGAGTGCGCAGGCTTGTCTGTTTCCCAGCTAATAAAAACTGGTATAGCTTGGTTAGACTCTATAAGTTGCTCGTTAAAGTATTTTGCAACGTCGCCACCATTTTGTAGATAGTCTTGCGCAGATTTCGTATAAAGGCAAACTGTGCCGTTTGGAGAAGTAATTTTTAACATATATTTATTATATATATTTAATCATATTAAGTCAATAGACAAATAAAAAAAGGCTAGTAAAACTAGCCTTTTATTTTGCAAATTTTTAAAGAACGAATTGCAAAGTTACAAACGTTGCGTAGATAGCAAGAAGTGTATAGCCTTGCACTTTAGAAAGTTTATTTCTTAATATAGTTGGGATTGTAAGTATTGCCATTGTTGCAAGCATTACAGGTGTGTCTAAAACAAGTGATGCATTAAAACGACCTATGAAATCCTTAGCAGGTAATTTAAAAGGTGCGATAGTTATTGCTAAACCACTTACTAAAACAATGTTAAAGAGATTTGCGCCTATAAGATTGCCAAGAGAAAGCGCTCCGCGGCCCTTTAAAAGAGCGTTGATGGCAGTTATGAGTTCAGGAAGCGACGTTCCAAGCGCAACGATAACGATAGAGATTACTTTAGTAGAAACTCCCCATTTATGTGCAATAAACTCGGCTTTTTCCTTTAAAAGGGTTGCACCTATTGCAATTACGAATGCTCCTAGTACTAAAAGAAGAATAGATTTATAAAAAGGAGTTTGATCATCATCTTCTTCGGTTTTTTCTTCGGGTTTTAAAAGTTCACGGTCTTGTTTAGCAGTTTTTAGTGTTTGCCATATAGTAACAGCCATATAAATAACGAAGGTTATAAGAAGAACTATACCTACCCAAAGGGCAAAATCTTTTAAAAAGATTGCCACGCAAGAGTAAAATACTGCAGCACCAAAGAAGAAGCATACTGGAATGATAAGGGTTTTACGGTCTACTTCAGCGGGCTTTACGGCAATTGTAATAGCGGCAATTAAAGCAGTGTTACAAATTATAGAGCCTATTGCGTTTCCGTATGCAAGATCGCCTTGTCCACTAGCTGAACCCATAGCCGAAACCATAACTTCAGGTAGAGTTGTTCCAATGGATACAACCGTTGCGCCTATTAAAATATCAGGAATGTGGAATTTTTTTGCAATTGCAGTTGCTCCGTCAACAAACCAGTCGCCACCCTTAATTAAGAGTATAAAACCAAAGGCGAAAAGAAGAATAGCGTCTTTCATTACTGCATCTTTAAAGAATAAATCTAGCATAATTTGTCCTTTTTATGTTTTTCTATATTATACCATAATGTATAGCCAAATAAAAACGTTTTTATTAAAGATTTGTAAAAAGTAGGTAAAATAGTTAAAAAATTTTTATAAACAATGACAAGCGTATGTCAATATATAGGTGTTAAAATGTAGTCACAAAAGCTAAGGAGATATTTATGATAAACAAAATGATTTTAAAAGGCGCAATAGACGGAGTAGCAGAAAATCAATATTTAATTGCTCAAAAATTTTATCACGGCATAGGCGAAAACAAAAATCTTCAGTTAGCTGAAAGCTGGTATAAAGAAGCTGCAAAAAAAGGTCATACTGCATCAGAATTTATGTATGCTTATATGCTTCTCGTTGGCGAAGCAGGGCATAGAGATATAAAAACTGGCACTAAATATCTTAAAAGAGCGGCGCGCGCAGGCTACGCTAATGCAGTTTTATTGCTTGCAAGAAACTTCTATTATGGCTATGGTGTAAACCGTGATGAAAAGAAGGCGTTTAAGCTTTGGTCTAAGGGCGCAAAACAGGGCTTGGCAGAAGCAGAATATTATTTAGGGCTTTGCTATAGCAAGGGTATTTACGTTAGGTCTAATATAAGAAAATCTAAAAAGCACTTATTTAAGGCTTTAGATAACGGCTTTGATATTGCTAAAACTGCTATAAGCGATTTAGCATTTTGTTAATTTTCATAGTTCTATTTTGAAATTCCGTTACATACGATATAACAGTAAAAGGGATAGCCCGAAAGGAGAAATGTATGAAAGACGGAATGGAATATGCAGAAATGTTAGGTTTAAACGTTTCATCGTGTGACGTTATTGTAAAACCTGCGAGAAGAAAAAAGCGCAAAGACGTAAAAGAAGAAGTAATAACTAAAGTAAACGAAACAGAATACGTAGAAAATATTGCTGCAGAAACTCAAAACGTAGAAGAGTTTGAAGATATTACTCCTAAAAACAGGAAATTCTTTGGTAAAAAGTTTAGTTTTGACGTTGTAAAAGTTCAAGCAATTGCTATTTTTGCTCTTATTGTTACAATCTTGCTAACAAATATCTTTTGGGAGAATAGCGGCATTAACAACCTTATGAAAAAGGTTTTTAAAACTGATGCCGAAATGGTTGATGCAAGAACTTATTTAAGTTTTAGTGCAAAAAGTCCATCAAGCGACCTTTCTGTAGAAGTTGAAAACGGCGTTATGACTTTTTCTGGCAAAGGAGCACTTTATCCTGTTTGCGACGGAACGGTTACTTCCATTGTAGAAGAAGACGGAAAATATACAATCACAATTAGCCATAGCGACAGTTTTAAAACAGTTATTTCAGACGTAGATTACGTTTACACAACTAGTGGCGAGCAGGTGTTTGCTTACGTTCCTGTTTGCTACGTTGCAGGCGATAGCGCAAAAGTATATATGTACGACGGAGAAAATTTGCTCACCAATTATATCGTTGAAGACGGCGTTATTATATGGGAAAGCTAAGGTTTAAAGTTCATCCTTTGTTTTTTATCGTAGGAATATACTTTGTCGCTACCGGCAAGGTATATTCTTTTTTAGTTTATACTTTGTGCGCGCTAATACACGAAATAGGGCACTCCATTTCGGCGCAAAAGTGTGGCTATAAGCTCGTAAACGTAACTTTAATGCCGTTTGGGGCAATAGTTACGGGTGAAATTTCTAATATGAGCTACGTAGATGAAATAAAGGTAAGCCTTGCAGGGCCACTACTAAATTTAAGCATAAGCATTGCGCTAGTAGCCGTTTGGTGGGTTTTCCCCGAAACTTATCCTTATACAGAGCTTGCAGTAACTGCGGGGCTTGCCCTTTGCATAATTAACCTTTTGCCAGTTTTTCCTTTAGATGGTGGAAGAATTCTTCTTTGCTCGCTATCTACCTTTCTGTCAAGAAAAACAGCCGTGCTTATTTGCAAGATTATTGGGGTAATATTCTTTTTAGGTTTTTTAGCACTTTACGTGTTGTCGCTATTTGTAGGTGGCAATCCGTCGCTACTGCTTTTTGCAATATTTATGCTACTTGGGGTAATTGATAAAGGCAAAGAAAATAGGTTTATAAGGCTTTATCAAAGCATATCTATTGGCAGTTTAAAAAATGGTAAAAAAATAAAGTCTCTCGCCGTTAGCGAAGACTTTACAGTTAAAAATCTTTACAAAAAGATTGATGGTGGCTATCTATATCGTATTTACGTTTATAGTGATAATGGCGTGCTAAAACGCATTTTAGAGCCCCACGACGTTATAAACGTTTTACAATCTCGCGCCTTTGCAGAGAAAATTTGTTAACAAATGAAAAGCCGTTTGGAGTCCAAACGGCTTTTTGATTATTTAATTCTTTCACTCTTTATAAGTGTGCCATAATCTTTTTTGCGAAGTTTTAACGTTTTGCCTTTCTTTTTCAAGGTGGTAAACGTAATAATAGCTGCAAGCAATAATACGGTAACAATTACTATAATGAGCATAGTTGAGTATTTCATATAGCCAACCTTAACAGAGTCCCACATGTTGTTAAGCGCTTTTAATTGCTCTTTTTCGACGTGTTCCATAACAACGCATCTTTTCATAATCGTTTCAGTTGGATACATTGCGGCGAGTTGACGTTTGTCAGAATCGGTATAAATAATGCCGTCGCCTTCGATTTTATCTTCAAAGAAATGTTTAACGCTATACTCAAAAAACTCTACGTCTTCATATGCTAAATGGCTATTTTCATCTAAATAAGCCACCCTATAGGTTGATAAACTTGCGTCAAAGTCTGGAGCGTTAGCAATATAAATCTCTTCGTAATAGTTTCCGTTTGCATCTTGATAATCAGTTTCTTCATTGCAAGGTATTAAAGTTGTTAAACCGTAGTTATCGCAAACGTAAGTGAATACGTCTTCGCCTACCATTGGTGAAGAGTAACAAATGTAATCGAGATTTTCAATGGCATTATCTTCACGATACATAAATTCAAGGAAGATTTGAGCAAGCTCTTTATTCGCTCCCTTTGGCATAACCCAACCGTCAAAGAAAAGATTGCTACCTTCTTTTGGGACAGCGTATTCAAGATAAGTGCCTTCTTCTTCGGCTATATCCATTGCATATACGGCGTCGCCACTCCAAGCAAAGTTAATCCAAAGCTTGCCAGTTGCCATATCTTGCTTACCGCTATCAACTTCAAAACCGTATAGATTTTTTCTAACGTCTGTTAAAAATACTCTTGCTTTTTCAATGGTTTCATTAGAAAAATCATTTAAAAGCTTGCCAACTTCTTTAGTGTAGTTAGAATCGTTAGGGTCAAGAGATAAAAGCTCTTCTCTATTTATATAGCCAAGCGCTAAAACGTAACTGTCGCGCACGCTATCTTTAATAGTAATTTTGTTGTTATACTTTTCGTTTGTTACAACAGCCCAGCTAGAAACGTCGTCATAATCAACGTATTCAGGGTTGTAGGTAAAGCCCATTGTTCCCCAGTTGTAGCAGGTTGCGTAATCATACCAACCGTTTTCCTTAAAAAGATTCTCTATATAAGGAGCAAGGTTGTTGTTGTAGTTTACCATTTTAGAATGGTCAAACTTTTCGCACATACCTTCTAGTATCATCTTTTGAATCATATACTCAGAAGGACAAACCAAGTCGTAGCTATAAGTTCCGTCTTTCTTTTGGGTGAGCTTTAACTCGTTATACATGTTTTCGTTAGTGCCAAACGTAGAGTAATTTACCTTAACCGTTTTGCCGTAGGTTGCTTTATACCAGCTTTCAAATTCGGCAACCATATCGTAAACTTCTTCATCGCAAGCGATATAGTCTTCCCAGTTGTAAACGTTTAAAACTAACGTATCTTCTTTTTTACATGAAGTAAGGGGAATTAAGCCGAGAGCTAAAATTCCGCATAAAATAATGGAAAATAACTTCTTCATTACTTTTTACCCCCTGCTTTTGCGCCTTTAGATGCAAGCACGTTTTTAACGATTAACATTAAAACTATAACTAAGAAAATAATAGTTGATAAAGCTCTAAGTGCAGGAACGTCTGCGCTTCTTCCGCCTTTAGCATACGCGTCGAAAACGAAGGTTGAAATAGTGCTAAAGGTAGTTGGCTTTGTAAAGGTTGTTATTATGTAATCGTCGAGAGAGAGTGTAATTGCAATTAAGAATCCAGAGAAAATACCAGGGAGCACTTGTGGAATAATAACCTTAAAAAGAGCTTGAGTTGGCGTTGCGCCAAGGTCTAAAGCGGCTTCGTAAAGGTTTTTATCCATTTGCTTTAATTTTGGCGTTACGTTTAAAACGACAAACGGGAAGGTGAGTATTACGTGACCTATGAGAAGAGAAACGTAAGTTCTACCAAACGCGAACATCGTGCAAACTAAAGCAGTAGAAATCGCCGTTACTATTTCTGCGTTAATAACTGGTATTTGAGTTACGGTATTTAATGTGTTTCTAACCCTTTTTCTGCTATAGAACATACCGATTGCGCCCATTGTTCCTAAAATAGTAGAAATAATGCTTGAAACAATGGCAAGAACAAGGGTGTTTACAACGGTCGTCATAAGCTCTTCACTCGTAAAGAGTTGTTTATAAAGAGTGAGCGACCAGTCGTTTGTTCCTTGACCAATAATTTGAACGTTGTTAAAGCTATATACTGCAAGGAGAAGAATTGGAGCATATAAAAAGGCAATTAAAAGCCAAATATAACCCCTTTGGAAGAATTTCTTTACCATAATCCACCCCCTCTAGCATCGGCAGAGTCGTTTTCAGTAAATTTGCCTGTTATTATCATTGTGGCAAAGATGAAAACAAGGAGAATCATTGCTATAGCAGAGCCTGCGTTCCAGTTAAACATAGTGCTGAATTGGTTTTCGATAAGTTTACCGATAATCGTTACGTTACCGTTGCCGAGTGTGTCAGAAACTACGTAACTTGTCATAGTAGGGAGTAAAATCATTGTTACAGCGCTTATTATTCCCGGCATAGAAAGTGGAATAGTCACCTTAAAAAGTGTTTGCGCATTACTTGCGCCAAGGTCTGAAGATGCTTCAATAATGTTTTTATCAAGCTTTTGTAAAATGGTATAGATAGGCAAAATTGCAAAAGGCAAATAGTCGTATACCATACCGATAAGCGTATTGATAAAGCTTGTTTTGTTTGAGTTGAACATACCAATAGAATAGAGCAATTCTTTCATTGCGGCAGTTCTTAAAACAAAGTTAATCCACATTGGAAGAATAAACAAAAGGAGCATTATACCGTTTTTGTTCATATCTGTTCTAGCTAAGATATAAGCTGCGGGATATGCAATTAACAAGCATATAGCCGTAGTAAGCACGGCAAGAGCCAAACTTATAAATAGCGCAGTAAGGTTTGCGTTGCTTGTAAAAAAGTCTATAAAGTTTATCATGCTTATCTTGCCTGTATCAGGGTCGGTAAAAGCATAATAGATAATCAAAAGCAATGGAAAAACCACGAATAAAGCCATAAACAAGGCGTATGGTATTCCGAGATGCTTTCTCGAAAATTTAAGAGCCATCATTTTTGGTTTACCGCCTTTAATTTAAGTTTAATCTTGTCTTTTGGTATCTTAACAGAAACTCTATCGTTTTCGTTCCAAACGTATTCTGTGTCTACAACAAAATCTTCTTCGTCGTCTGTTCTAATAATGATTTGGTAGTGGTCGCCCTTATATACGATAGAAATGATAGTTCCACAAGCATCACCGTCTTCATCATTATCTATAATTTCAATATCTTTAAGACCAACTTCAACCTTAACGTCAACGTCGGTTAAGTCTATGCTTTCACCGTTTTCTAAAATAAGGTAACCTTCTTCGTCAAGGTGAGAGTTTTCGTAAAGTTGAGTAACGTCACACTCGAATTCGCCGTCGGCAAAGCAAACTGTGTTTCGCTTTGTAATATAGCCTTCGTAACGGTTGCAGTCGAATTCCTTTTCCATTATGTGAATGTCGTCTGGGCGAATATGTATAGAGCATCTTTCGCCAACCTTTCTTTCAATAGTGTCTTGAATAACGACTTCGGTTTTACCAACCTTAAAGGTCATTTCATAATGAACACCTTTAAAAATTGAAGAAATGATTACACCGTCAACCATACCCTTGCCTTCATCTGCCAAGAATACGTCTTCTGGGCGAACAACAACGTCAACCTTTTCGTTTATAGGGAAGTCGTCTACGCAGTCGAAAACCTTGTTGATAAATCTAACCTTTTTATTGCCAACCATCGTGCCAGAGAAAATGTTGCTCTCGCCAATAAAGTCTGCAACGAAAGAGTTTTTAGGCTCGTTATAAATGTCCTTTGGCGTGCCGATTTGTTGAATAACACCGTCAGACATAACGACTATTGTATCGCTCATTGTAAGCGCTTCTTCTTGGTCGTGCGTTACGTAAATAAAGGTAATGCCAAGCTTTTGATGCATATCTTTAAGCTCTAACTGCATGTCCTTTCTCATTTTAAGGTCAAGCGCGCCGAGTGGCTCGTCTAAAAGAAGAATTTCAGGCTCGTTTACAATAGCTCTCGCTATTGCGATACGTTGTTGTTGTCCACCAGAAAGGGTGGTAACGTCTCTCTTTTCAAATTCTTCAAGGTCAACAAGTTTTAAAACTCTTGACACCTTAGCGTCGATAACTTCTTTAGAAAGTTTTTCAATCCTTACTCTTTGCTTACCTTTTTTGTCAACGTAAGTGTTTCTAAATCTCTTAAGCTTTAAGCCGTATGCGATATTGTCGTAAACGTTAAGGTGTGGGAAGAGCGCGTATCTTTGGAAAACCGTATTGATAGGTCTTTCGTATGGTGGCACGTTAGTTATATCCTTGCCGTTTAAAAGGATTTGACCACTAGTTGGCATTTCAAAGCCAGCTATCATTCTAAGTGTTGTAGATTTTCCGCAACCAGAAGGACCTAAAAAGGTAACGAATTCGCCTTTTCTTATATATAAATCCATTTTTTCAACGGCAGTTTGACCGTCGAAGATTTTTTCTACGCCCTTAAGCTCTATAATTTTTTCTTTATTTTCCATGGTCTTTCTCCTTAGTTTAAAAGGTAGGTGGGGTGCTTACCCAAATAAATTTTGCAGGCTTATCCGTCACGTTTTCTACGTAGTGACTTTTGCTTGCCGTAAAGTAAAAGCTTTCGCCTTTTTGACATTTGTATTTTTTACTGCCGATATGAACTATTATAGAGCCTGACAACACGTAGCCGAACTCTTCGCCCTCGTGTGGGAAGTCCGGCTCGGTTTTGCCGTGTGGCTTAAGCTCGACGGAAATAGGCTCCATCATATTCTTTTGGGCGTTTGTTACAAGCCACAAAAGTTGAAAATCGTCGGTGTTTTTTTCTATAAAGTCGTCGTGAGAGAAGACGATTTTTTCTTCTTGTTCTTCAGCAAAAAACTCTTTTAAATTTGTGCCGAGCGCAGACAAAATGTCAATTAACGTTGCTATAGACGGGCTTGTTAGGTCGTTTTCTAGCTGACTTATGTAGCCTTTTGTGAGTTCGCACCTATTTGCAAGTTCTTCTTGAGTTAAGTTTATTTGATACCTAAGGGCTCGTATTTTTTTGCCTATTTGCATGGTTACCCCCTTCTTCAAACCCCATTTAGAGAGTTTAAACAAAAAGTTTAATAAAATTAAACTGGTGAGCATATTATATATATAATAAATTGTAATGTCAATCATTTTTTAATAAATTTTTCGACTATTTTTTTACGCCTAGAATATTTGAAAATTTATGCGAATAAAAATAATAACGCATAATCGCCAAAATAAGACTAAATTCGCTATTTATAGCCATTTTCAGTCATAGAAAAAGTGTTAAAATTACGGGGTAGTTAAATGCAGGAAAAAACAAAGAAAATTATATCTGTTTGTATAGCTGTTGCAATGATTGTTGCATGCGCAATAGCGCTAAAAGAAACGGGAACTTACACGGTTTACACAATGTCCACAGGCAAGCGTGATTTGCCTATTTACTGCGTTGATAGAAAGGATAAAAAACTGTCTATTTCATTTGATTGCGCTTGGGGCACGGAATACACCGATAAGATACTAGACACGCTTGATTTTTATAACGTAAAATGCACCTTTTTTATGACGCAGTTTTGGGTTGAGAAAAACCCCGAATACGTTAAAAAGATATTTGAGCGTGGGCACGAGATTGGCACGCACTCCAGAACTCATCCGTATATGTCAAAAATGAATAAAAGTCAAATTCAAGACGAGTTAAAAACATCGGCAGAAGCGATAGAAAAAATTACAGGCAGAAAGGTGGAGCTCTTTCGTCCACCGTATGGCGATTATAACGATTTGCTCGTTTCTACTGCCAGAGAGATGGGGCTTTACACTATTCAATGGAGCGTTGATAGCTTAGATTGGAAGGACTTATCTGCAGACCAAATAGCGACTAGAATTTTAAAAAAGGCAGAAAGCGGTAGCATTATTTTATGTCACAATAATGGACTTCATACTGCCGAATCGCTGCCGCTTATTTTTTCTGCTTTGCAAGAAAAAGGGTTTGTTTTTGAACCTATAGGGGCACTAATTTATAAAGAAAGCTATACCGTTGACGTAAACGGCAAGCAAATAAAAACTTTAGGAGAGATAAATGATTAACGAAGAAAAGCAAAACAACAGAGTATTTTTAAAGGGCACGGTTTCTAGCGATGCTAGATTTTCGCACGAAGTATACGGCGAAGGCTTTTACGAAATGGACGTTTCAGTAAAAAGACTTTCTGGGCAAGAAGACGTTTTGCCTGTAACCATTTCAGAAAGACTTATTGAAAACAACGGGATCAAGAAAGGTTATACCTTATGCGCAATAGGTCAATTTAGAAGTTATAACAAATTGATTGAAGGAAAGAGCAAGCTAATGCTCACCGTTTTCGTTAGGGAAATTTTGCAAGATGCAGGCGCGAGAAATCCTAACAATATAGTATTATCTGGCTACATTTGTAAGCCACCGGTTTATAGAACAACGCCTTTTTCACGTGAAATATCAGACGTGTTGATCGCTGTAAATAGGGCGTATAACAAATCTGACTATATCCCTTGCATAGCGTGGGGAAGAAATGCAAAATTCGTTAAAAACCTTGCCGTAGGCGAACGAATTGCTCTAGCAGGTAGAATTCAAAGTAGAGAATATACTAAAAAGATATCGGAAACGGAAACAAAAATAATGACTGCTTACGAAGTTTCTATATGTAAGCTTGCGGCAAAAGATAACGTAGATTGCTTTGATTTAGAAGAAGAGTTTGAAAGCAATTTAAATTTAAGCGAAGAGCTTTTAACCGAAATTGTATAAAAGATATAAGCACCTGCGCGGTGCTTTTTTCTTTAATATTTAATAAAAAACTGTTAAAATACAAACGTATCTGTTGTCTTTTGTATTTTTGTGTGATATAATAGCCTAAACAAAAAATTCTCTATTAATAGAGAAAATTGGAGGTTTTTAATGAAAAACACAAAACAAAGGCTTTTAAAAGGCGCAATAATTCTTGCAATGGCAGTAGTTATTTCAATGGTGGTGTTTTTTATTTTGGCACTTTGCGAGGTTATACCTGCAAAACCACTTAAGCTTGGGTTTACGATATTTGCCTTTGGTATAGGCGGTATATTTACCCTTTACGGTTTAATTACAAAGGGTGGATACGAAGTTGCTATTGGTTATCTTTTACTCGTAGTTGCAGTAGTGGTAGTTTTAATAGGCGTTCTCGTATGGTATGGCATTCTCATTATTGCATTAGCAATGTTGCTTTTAGGTGTTTTACTCTTAGCGTTGCTTAAGTCTAATTCGCTTGTTCCACAAAGAACGGATGAAAAACCGGATTTTAAGCCTTATTCAGAGATTTTAGCAGAAAAAAAGGCAGAAGACGCTAAAAAGGATGCAGAGCCACTTCCTACTTTAAAAGATTATTCAAAAGAGAGTTAATTATGGCAGACAGAAATCTTACGTTACTTACGGACTTATACGAGCTTACTATGATGAACGGTTATTTTGCCGAAGGCAAAACGGATGAAGTAGCCGTATTCGACGTGTTTTTTAGACGCAACAATTTGATAACCTATTCGCTTTTTGCAGGGCTTGAGCAAGCTGTTGATTACGTTTTAAATCTTAGCTTTGGCAAAGAAGAAATAGATTATTTAAGGGGTCTTAACCTTTTTACGGAAGACTTTTTAAGTTATCTTTCTAATATGAAATTTACTGGAGATATATACGCTGTTCCAGAAGGAACGGTGGTATTCCCAGGCGAGCCTATATTAACTGTAAAAGCGCCTGTTATCGAAGCGCAACTTATCGAAACGGCTCTTTTAAACATTTTAAACCACCAAACGCTCATTGCAAGTAAAGCTGCTAAAATATGTGATTCTGCAAAGGGCGACAACGTTATGGAGTTTGGCTTGAGAAGAGCGCAAGGTCCAGACGCAGGTATTTACGGCACTAGAGCGTCTATTATAGGTGGGTGTAATTCTACGTCTAACGTGCTTGCAGGTAAGATGTTCGACGTAAAAGTATCAGGCACGCACGCGCATAGTTGGGTAATGAATTTCCCAAGCGAATACGAAGCTTTTAAAGCTTATGCAAACGTTTACCCAGATGCAGTTATCTTGCTCGTTGATACTTATGATACCTTAAAGAGTGGTATTCCTAACGCGATAAAGGTGTTTGACGAAATGGTTAAAGAAGGCAAGCGCCCTGTGGGAATTAGAATTGACTCTGGCGACCTTGCTTATCTTACTAAAAAAGCAAGAAAAATGCTTGATGAAGCAGGTTACGATTACGTTAAGATTTGCGCTTCTGGCGATTTAGATGAAAGGCTTGTTCAAAGCTTAAAACTTCAAGGCGCAAAAATAGATATTTGGGGCATTGGAACAAAGCTTATCACAAGCGCGGATATGCCTTCGCTCGGTGGCGTTTATAAGCTTGCAGGCGTTGTTGAAAACGGTAAAATTATTCCTAAAATAAAAGTTTCTGATAACTCTGCAAAGATTACAAATCCTGGCTTTAAAACTTTCTATCGCGTTTATAATAAGCAGACAGGCAAGGCAGAAGCAGACCTTATCGCTTTAAAAGACGAGCAGTTTGATTTTACAAAGCCGTTGACACTTTATCATCCAATCGAGAGATGGAAGAAGACTACTTTTACCGATTACGTTGTAAGAGAGCTTCCTGTATGTATTATAGAAAACGGCAAGCTCGTTGCAGATATGCCAAAGGTAAAAGATATAGCTACATATGCAAAAACTGAAATGGATAGTTTTTGGGATGAATATAAGCGTATAGACCAACCTGAAATTTACAAGGTCGACCTATCCGATGGTTTATACGAGTTAAAACACGATATGCTCGATAGGATTAGAAAGGGCGAGAAGTTAAACTAAAATCGCCAATAAACGGCTTATAGCGTGCCGTTTTATAAAAATAATACGCTACTAGGAGAAGAAAAATGTGGTATGTTGTAATTTTTATATTTTCATTACTTTTAGATCAACTCACAAAACTTCTTGCGTGCTACTATGCAGGTGGGGTTGACGGAGTAACTGTAAAAACCGTAATCGACGGCTTTTTAGAGTTCACTTATTATGAAAATAGAGATGGAATGATGGGCATATTCGACAAGATTGTAAGCCCAGAATATATGTTTATAATTTCTACGAGCATAATTTTAATTGGTATTTTTATTTATATAGCAGTATCTAAAAATAGAAGTAAGTGGAGAAACGTTACTTTAGCTTTAATTTTGGCAGGCGCATTTGGTAACTTTATTGATAGAATTATCAATTTTGGCGACGGCGCATACGTAAGAGATATGATACATGTTATCATTGAAATTAAGGGCGTAGAATATTTCCCTTATATCTTTAACGTGGCAGACGTTTCTCTCGTTGTTGGCGCGTGTATGTTAATGTTTGACCTTTTGTTTCTTGATAAAGACGCTGTTTTTAGGTTTAAAAAGAAAGAGCAACCAAGCAAAGAAGAAGGCGAAAGCGTCGACGTTGCAGATGAAACTTTAGAAGAAAATAAAGGTAACTTAAAAAATAAAGACGAGCTTTTAGAAAAGGGAGATATAAACTGATGGAAATTTTGCGTTTTTCGGTAGAAACCGAGCAAAGGCTTGACGTTTTTTTAGCCGAAAAAACACAAAAAACACGTTCTGCTATAAAAAAGCTGTGCGATGACGGCAAGGTTAAAATCGATGGTAAAGTTCCTAAAAAGGCGGGCGAAAGTTTAAAGGTAAACAGCGTTGTGGAGATTGAAATCCCAGATGCAGTTAAGCTTTCTACCAAGGCAGAAGACATACCGATTGATATCGTATATCAAGATAGCGATATAGCAGTTATAAATAAACCCCAAGGGCTTACCGTGCATACTGGTAACGGTGTTCACGGCTCAACGCTTGTCAATGCTTTGCTTTATCATTTGGATAGTTTAAGTGGTATAAACGGCGTTTTAAGACCGGGCATTGTTCATAGAATAGATAAAGATACGTCGGGGCTTTTAGTCGTTGCAAAAAACGACAGGGCGCACCTTTCACTTTCAGAGCAGATAAAAGATAAAACCTGTGGCAGAATTTACGTTGCTCTTTTAGAAGGAGTGCTTAAAAGCGATAAAGGCACGGTTGATACTTTTATTGGTAGAAGCCAAAAAAATCGAACTATGATGGCAGTTACGAGTGACGGAAGACGGGCTATAACGCACTATGAAGTTATAAAAAGATACGGAGCATACACTCTTTGTAGGTTTAAGCTTGAAACAGGTAGGACACACCAAATAAGAGTGCATTCAAAGCATTTAGGTCACCCAATCGTAGGCGACCCTGTGTATAACACAAAGGTTGATAAGTTTGGGCTTAAAGGTCAACTTTTGCATGCTGAAAGGTTAGAGCTTACACACCCTTCAACTGGTGAGAGAATGAGTTTTAACGCCCCAATGCCAGACTATTTTGTAAACGTATTAAACATATTAGATAAAAAAACTAAATAAACGTAAGCGTGAGAAAACAAAAGTTTGCTCACGCTTTTTTAATGCAAAAGAGAAAATTTATAAAAAATTAAAAATATGCTTAAAAACAGTAGAAAGATAGGCGAGAATTTGTTATAATAATAGGTAACAAAAAAATCCTAAGCTTTTAGACTATAAATAGTCTAACGTTTTGTCGGTTGTTTGCAAGCAATGCGACTTTTGGTGAAATATGGACAATCTTAGTATACGACAACTGAATTATTTAACTGAAAGATACGAGCTTGACAAGCAGTTGCAGGCCGATAAGGAGATTACTTTAGCCGTTGTAAAGCGAAATCCTTCCCTTTATCTTATTGCTAGTGAAGAGCTTAAAAAAGACGTGGACGTTGCTCTTGCGTGCGTAAAATCCGACGGTAGGGCTTTGCGCTTTTTGGATGATGAACTTAGAGAGAACGAAACGGTGGTTTTAAGTGCTGTAGAGAACTTTTGCGCTAGCTTTGCTTTTGCTCACGGCAGGGCTAAAAAGAGTGTTCTTGTAGCCGAAGCAGTTGCAAAACGCGGTGGCGAAACTATCGAGCTTTTAGACGAGAGCTTTTTAGATGATGAGTATATTGCAAAAATAGCAGTAACGCGCAATCCTAAAGCGCTCAAGTATTTTTCTAGTAGAGTTCGCTCTTTAGAGTCTGTTGTTTTGCAGGCTGCAAATAGAGATAGAACTGCGCTTATATACGCTTCGGACGACGCGTTTAAAAGCAAGGCTATTTTTGAAAAGGTTATAGCGCCTATCGGTGGGCGATTTAGAATTGTATCGCTCACAAATAACACTCCGCAAGGCGTGTTTGATGAAATCGAAAGAAGGGGTTTAACCTTTAGCTTTTCGGCTCAAAATTTAGATTTTTCAACTTTAGATAGAGATAAGCTTTTAGTTTGTCTTAAATGTGGCGAAGGTAATATGCTCAAAAAGGCGGACTTGCTTAGAAAATACGTGCTTTTAGAAGACGTAGAAATGGTTGGTCTTATAATAGAAAAATACAGTTTTCCACATAACGCAATTTTAGCGGAAGTAAAATTTGCTTCAGAAAACAGAAAGGTTAGGGTGTTGCCGTTACTTTTAAAGGCAACTCGTGGCGTTGGCGCAAAAGACGTTGACGATAAAAACGCAAGGCTTTATCTTGTAAGGTCATTAAGGCGCAAATCGCCTACTGCAATGGCAAGGTTTAAAGAAAATTACGCTCAATATTTAAATGATGAAGAAGTTATGATGCTTGCAGCGCAGGCAGATGGCACTATATTAAAGGTTGTTAAAAATACTGATTATATAAATAAGCGAGAGTTCGTTACGGCTTGCTTAGAAAGTTATATCGTAAAGCTTGCAGACGGCGCAATTTTAGACGGCTTGAATATAAATTTAACCTACGAGCAAGCAATTATAGCTTGTAGGCGTGACGGTAGGAATTATTTTTATTTGAGCGAAGAGTTTAAGAAAATAAAAGAGATTGCAGTAAACGCAGTTAGGTCTGATGAGTCTGTTTACGATAGGCTTAGCGAAGAGCTTAAAAACGATGCTGACGTTATAAGGGAGAAGAGATTATGGATAAGATAACCGAGCTCTCTAACGAGATTTTAGCGCATGCGTTAAAGGAATTAAGCTCAGAGTTTTTCTACCTTGCTTACCCCTTGGGCTTGCTAGATTATAAGGCTAGTAAGATAGATGGTTTAGCTTTTACAAACGGAAAAGTGGCAGTTTTAAACGAACTAGACGTCGTTAAAGTGACTGCCGAAAAGGGTGTAAAACACGTTGAAGCAGTTATACTTCACACCTTGTTGCATTGCATCTTTTTGCATCCGTTTAAAAGGGTAGATAACGAAAAAGCGTATGACCTAGCGTGTGATATTTTAGTAGGATTCGTGCTTGACGATTTGGGTTACTCACACGGGGATAGAAGCTCAAAAGAAGTTAGAAAATCGGCTTATAAGGCGATTATTGACCTTTTTGGCAATATAAACGAATCGTTTTGCTTTGAGTATTGCAAGGCGCTTAAAAAAGAAAAAATAGAAGAGCTCAATGCTGTGTTTAAGGTTTGTGAGCATAGCGTTTGGCACGGTAGAGAAAGCGCAGGGCAAGAAGATGAGTCGCAAAGCGACGTAAATATTGCCTTTGGCGATATGCAAGATGAAGTAGACTTGGATGAGATGAACGCCGTATGGAGCGCCGTTGCAAAAAACCTTTACCCTAGAATTGGAAAACTCAATCCAAATTTAAAAAGAATTATATCTGTGGCGGTTGGCGAAGCTAGTAACTATAAATCACTTCTTAAGAGTTTTTTACGAAGAAGAGAGATAATAAAGCCTAGCGATGAAGAGTTTGATTATATATATTATTGTTTAGGCTTGCAAACCTACGGCAACGTGCCACTAGTTGAAAATCTTGAGTATAGCGACAAGAGAGATTATTCAGATATCGTAATTGCAGTCGATACGTCAGGCAGCACAGACGGCGAGCCTATAAAAAGGCTTTTGAAAGAAGTTTATTCTCTTTTAAAGAGTATGGAAACCGAGAATAAAAAGTATAGGCTAAGAATAATTCAATGCGATTTAAAAATTCAGCGAGAAGACGTTGTCGTATCTGCTGAAGAGTTTGCCGAAATGCTAAAAGATTATAGGTTGCAAGGTGGCGGTGGAACAGATTTTCGCCCTGTGTTTGAATACCTTTCACATTTAAAGAAAAAGGGAGAGAAGATAGAAGCGCTTATTTATTTTACCGACGGCGTTGGTATTTATCCAAGAGAAACACCACCGTTTAAAACGTGCTTTGCAATTTTAGGAGAAAATGAGGGAGTTAACGTCCCACACTTTGCTTATAGAGTTAATATAGAGGAATAATTATGAATATTTTAGAAGCTAAAAACGAGATAAAATCAGCAATAAGAATATACCTTGAAAAGGATGAAAACGGCGATTACGTAATCCCAGAAGAAAGACAGCGCCCTGTGTTTTTGATAGGCGCGCCAGGTATTGGTAAAACTGCTATAATGAGCAGTATTGCAAGCGAACTCAATATTGGTTATATCGGTTATACGATAACCCACCATACACGTCAGTCTGCAATAGGTCTTCCGTTTATTGCGCAAAAGGAATACGGTGGAAAAACGTATTCTGTTACAGAATATACTATGAGCGAAATCGTAGCATCTGTTTACGAAGCTATTGAAAAGCAAGGCAAAAAGGAAGGTATTCTCTTTATCGACGAAATCAACTGCGTTTCAGAAACGCTTGCCCCTGCAATGCTTGAGCTTTTGCAGAGAAAGAAGTTTGGCCCGCACAAAATACCAGACGGTTGGATTTTAACTGCCGCAGGTAACCCTGAAGAATACAACAAATCTGTAAACGAGCTTGATATGGTTACGTTAGACCGTGTTAAAAAGATTGTCGTAGAACCAGATTACGACGCTTTTAAAACTTATGCCTACAATAATGGAATTCACGATTCAGTAATATCGTTCTTGTCCCTTAATAACCAATATTTATTTAAGGCAGAAAGGTCTGCAAGCGGTTTCTATTTTGTAACGCCAAGGGGTTGGGAAGATTTGTCAACTGCAATTCGTGAATACGAAAGATTGAAAATTGAAGTTACGGAGCAATTCGTTTCACAATACGTTCAATACCCACAAGCTGCTGCAGAATATATAAGATTTTATAAAATTTACAACAGATTTGAAGAATTAAAAAGTGGCGAAAAGATAGAAAACGGTGAAGTTGAAAAGACTGACCTTAGCTCTGATAACTTTGAAGTTAGATATGCTTTAGCAGAAATTTTAAGGTCAAAGGCAGTAAAGATTGCAGAAAAAGCATCTGAAAAATTAGAAGCAGTTGAGTATATGAACGGCGTGCTTGCAAAGGCTCAAAAAGAAGGTCAAATTCTTCTTGCTGAAACGGAATCGCTTATAAAAAATCTTGGCTCAAATATGTGGAATAGATATAAAAAGTCTGCCTATAAGCCGATAATTGATATATTTGAGGCTCAAAACAGTCAAAAGTTAGCAGAAGAATACTCTATGGAGTGCAATAATTATGCAAATAAAGCCCTTATAAAAATTGCCAACGTTTTAAGCTTTGGCGAGAAGTCGCTTGGCAAAGGGCAAGAGTTTGTTGCTTTAACTTCTGGTATGATTGCAAACGAAAGCTTTATATCATTGATAACAAGAGTTGGTTGGGCAGACATATACCCATATTTTGACGGAATTGACACTTCTAAAGCAAACGCGTTAAAAACAAAGGCAAAGCAAATTTTAAACGGTTAAGATAAATGAAAAAGATTTTCTCATATTTTTCGGCATACAAAAAAGAGTGTGTTTTAGCGCCCTTATTAAAGCTTGCCGAAGCTCTATTGGAATTATTTATTCCTTTGCTCGTTGCCGATATTATAGACAGGGGTATAAACGGGGCAAATAAAAACGTAATAATTTTAGACGTAGCTTTAATGGTTGCCTTGGGTGTGCTTGGCTTGGCGTTTTCGCTTGCAGGGCAGTTTTTCTCGGCAAAGGCTGCGGTAGGCTATTCGTCAGATTTAAGGGGCGCGCTTTACAATAAACTTGTAAGCCTTCCACTTTCTAAAACTGATGAAGTTGGAACGGCCAAAATGATAACTACTATGACTAGCGACGTCGGCAAGGTGCAAAGTGGTGTCAACCTTGCGCTAAGACTTTTGCTCCGTTCACCTTTCGTAGTTGTCGGCGCGTTTGTAGCTGCGCTTTTAATAAACATAAAAATAGCCCTTATTTTTGTTCTAGCAATTGCTATTTTAGCTTTGATTGTAGTCTTAATTATGGCGATTACAATGTCTAAATTTTCCAAGGCACAACAGATGCTCGACGGCGTTTCTTTAACTGCTAGAGAAAATTTAACAGGCGCAAGAGTTGTTAGGGCTTTTGGCGTTGAAGATACTGAAATTGCAGGATATAAAAAGAGAGTTGAAGCCCTTGAAAAATTCCAAAATGCGACGGGCAAAATATCTGCCGCGCTTAACCCTTTGACGTTCTGCGTTGTAAACCTTGCAATAGTTGCCCTTTTGTATTTCGGGGGTATCAAGGTAAGCCTTGGTATACTTACTCAGGGCGCAATAATCGCCTTATACGACTATTTATCGCAAATTTTAGTAGAGCTTATTAAGTTTGCAAACCTTGTTGTAAGCATATCTAAGGCAATAGCGTCAGGCAAGAGAATAAGTCAAACTCTTGAAATTCAAGTTGAAGAAAAGAGCGTTTTAAAAGATGAAGAAAATAGCCCGTTTATCGAGTTTAAAAACGTTTGCGCATCATACGGCGGTGGCGACGTTTTAACTAACGTAAGCTTTACAATACAAAAGGGGCAAACCGTTGGTATAATAGGTGGCACGGGTAGTGGAAAGACAACCGTTGTAAATCTTTTAGCGGGGCTTTATACCTGTCGTGACGGCGCTATATATATAAAAGGAAAAGACATAAACGGTCTTTCTCAAAATGAGAGAAAGAGTTTGGTTGCAATTGCTCTTCAAAAGCCAACTCTTTTTAAAGGCACTATAAAAAGCAATCTTTTAATGGGCAACCCAACTGCTAGTGATGAAGATATGGCTTTTGCAATAAGCACGGCGCAAGCAAACGACGTGTTATCGGCAAAAGACAACGGTTTAGATTCTGTTGTAGAGCAAGGTGGAAAAAATTTCTCTGGCGGACAAAGACAAAGGCTTTCTCTTGCAAGGGCAATAGTTGCTAAAACTGAAATTCTTATTTTAGACGACTCTTCATCCGCGCTTGACTACGTAACCGACTTGAATTTAAGGCGAGCTCTTAAAAATCAAGAGCACGATCAAACGTTGATAATCGTTTCTCAAAGAACGGCGTCAATAAAAGATGCCGATAAGATTATCGTGTTAGACGACGGCGAGATTGTTGGTATAGGCGCTCACGACGAGCTTTATAATAGCTGTGAAATCTATAGAGAAATAGAAGACTCCCAAAGCAAAGGGGGTGCAGTATGAAAAAGGGCGCGTTAAAAAAACTTTGGGCTTACGTTGGTAAATATCGCTTTGCTTTTATTCTTTCTATAATAACTGCAGGCATTTACGTTGTGTTTCAGCTTTATCTTCCTATACTTTTCGGCAATGCTACCGATTTGATTATATCTAAAGGCAACGTCGACTTAGACGGAGTGCTTAAAATAGGCATAACTGCGTCTATATGCGCGTTAATTGCAGGTTTAATGCAATGGTTTACCGAAATTTTATGCACTATTATATCAAACGGAGTTGTAAAAAGGCTTAGAAAAGACACCTTTAACAAATTACAAAGAGTGCCACTTTCTTATATTGATAAGCGACCTGTCGGCGATATTTTAAGCGTAGAAATAGGCGACGCAGATAAGATAGCAGAAGGCTTGCTCTTAGGTTTTTCAAAGCTTTTCACGGGGCTTTTAACAATTGTTGGCACGCTTATATTTATGGTTATGCTAAACCCACTCATTGCAGGTGTAGTAGTTGTAATTACCCCAATTTCGCTTTTCGTTGCAAAATTTATTACAGGCAAAACGTATAAGTTTTTCAAAGGTCAGTCGCAAATATCCGGTAGACAAACTGCAATGATAGAAGAAACGTTAGGCAATTTATCTACCGTAAAAGCGTATGCGCAAGAAGATGAGTTTGTTAAGGATTTTGAAAAGGTCAACGACGAGTATAAAAAGACGTCTTTTAAAGCAGTATTTTTCTCTTCGCTAACAAACCCAGTTACGAGATTTGTAAACTCTTTAGTATATTCTTCAGTTGCGCTTACAGGCGCGTTGCTTGCGCTAAAGGGTGGTAGTGGTGTGTTTGCCGTTACGGCAGGCTCAATTTTGGCGCTACTTAGCTACGCTAATAGATACACAAAGCCGTTTAATGAAATATCTTCGGTTATGACAGAGCTTTCCGGCGCGACGGCTTGCGCCCAAAGAATGTTTGATATTTTAGAAGTGCACGAAGAAACTGATGCTAAAGACAGTCACTTTAATTTGCCGATAGACGGCAACGTAAACGCTGATGGCGTAGACTTTTCATATTCTAAAGATAAGCCTTTAATAAGCAGTTTTAACCTTGACGTTAGCGCAGGGCAAAAGATCGCCATTGTTGGCCATACTGGTTGCGGAAAAACAACGTTAATCAACCTATTGATGCGGTTTTATGAAATAGATAGGGGCAAAATTTGCGTAGACGGACAAGATATAACGTCGATTTCTAGGCGAGAGCTTAGGGCTCAATACGGCATGGTGTTACAAGATACTTGGATAAGAAAAGCAACAGTTAAAGAAAATATTTGCATTGGCAAGCAAGATGCAACTGATGAAGAAATTATAACCGCGTCAAAGCGTTCACACGCGCATAGTTTTATAAAGAGATTGCCGTTTGGTTACGATACGGTAATTGATGATAACTGCTTGTCGCAAGGGCAGAAACAACTTTTGTGTATTGCAAGGGTTATGCTTTGCCTTCCACCTATGCTTATTTTAGATGAAGCAACGTCTTCTATCGACACGAGGACGGAAATGAAAATTCAAAGCGCGTTCAACGAGCTCACGAAAGGTAAAACTTCATTTATCGTAGCGCACAGATTATCAACTATTAAAAATGCAGATAAAATACTCGTTATGAAAGACGGTAACGTGATAGAGCAAGGCTCGCACGAAGAGCTTTTAGAAAAGAAAGGATTTTATCATACCCTTTATAACAGTCAATTCGAAAAGTAGCAAAAAGCGACGCTAACTTAAGCGTCGCTTTTACCATAAAAGGTATAAAAGTAGCAAAATTTTGCAAACGATATTGACAAGAATATTCCATATATGATAACATAAAGAAAAAGGGGTATTTTTATGCCTGTAGAAAAAGTTAGAAAAGTAGCAGTAAAAAATTCAAATCTTACCCTTCGCGTAGCAGAAGGTCACTTTGCAACGAGCCATAGCCATATAAACTACTATATTGACGTTACAATGCAAAAAACAAGGCTTTCTGAAGCAAGAGCAATCGCGTCAACTTTGGTTTCATTTTATAGAACAAGCACTATAATCGACACTATTTTGTGTCTTGACGGTATGCAGGTTGTAGGCACTTGTCTTGCAGATGAGCTTACAAAAGGTGGATTTATGAGCATGAACGAGCATAAAACCGTTTACGTAATAACTCCTGAGCATACGTCTGGTAGCCAACTTTTGTTAAGAGATAACATAATTCCAACGGTAAAAGGCAAAAACGTGCTTATTTTGTCTGCATCGGTTACAACGGGTTATACTGCAAACGCAGCGATAGAAGCTGTAAAATATTACGGTGGTAGCGTTGCCGGTGTAAGCGCAATTTTCGCAACCGTTGACGAGTGTTCTGGTTATGAAGTTCATTCAGTTTTCGACCCTACGGACTTGCAGGGCTATGCAAGTTATCCGGCGCACCAATGTCCAATGTGTAAACAAGGCAGAAAGATTGATGCGCTTGTAAATAGCCACGGCTATTCTAAACTTTAAAGTCTTATATGCTTCACAAAAGTGTGTTACTGCTTTAAGGTCTAAACCCCAATGACCAACAAGGTCTATTGTGTCTTATCCCTTAAAGCGAGCCTTCTTTTGTTCGCATCTAAGCCTTTAAATAAAATAAAGCACGGTGTAACACTAAGCAATACTTTGCCTTTTATAAACATTCCTGCGACCAAAGAGGTTGCTCCCTGCCTCTAAAAAGCAAACGCCTCGTCTTACTCGCATCTAAGCCTTTAAGCCTAACCTAAATTTTTTTTAAAGCAAAATTTGATATTATATAAGCCTTTGCGCGTCTATCGCAAAGGCTTTTTTTACTGCAAGTGTATGCGCTTTATGTTATTTACTAGCTGGTTGTAGTTTAAAAATATAAAAGTTGGCTAAAATTTTTGTCTTATATATAAAATATATAATTGACAAGTTAAAATTGTTTTGTTATAATAATAAAAATTATTTTTAAAGTTTTATACTTTAAGGAGAACGGATGAAGGCGTTAAAGGACATTATTACCGTAAATAGACAAAGCTCTGTGGGAATTGCTAATTCTTATAAGGGTTTTTCTTTTGATTTCGGCGCATTGTCTTCTAATATTGATAATTTGTGTGTTATTCCCGGTTTTTGCGACGTGCACGTGCATTTTCGTGAGCCGGGTTTTTTTTATAAAGAGAGTATAGAAACGGGCTCAAAAGCATCTGCAAGGGGTGGTTATACTGCAGTTTGCACTATGCCAAATTTAAATCCCGTGCCAGATAGCGTAGAGAATATTTCTATTCAAACGGATATTGTTAAAAATACTTCGTGCATACACGTTTATCCATACGGCTCGATAACGGTTGGGCAAAAGGGCGAAGAACTTTCTGATATGGATGGTATGAAAGATATAGCAATCGCTTTTTCAGACGACGGAAGGGGCGTTCAGTCTGACGAGATGATGGAAAAGGCAATGCTTAAAGCCAAATCGCTCGGCAAAATGATAGTAGCCCATTGCGAAGTAAACGCTCTTTTAAAGGGTGGTTATATTCACGACGGCGAATACGCAAAAGCACACGGTCATAAAGGTATTTGTTCGGCTAGTGAATACGAGCAAATTGCAAGAGATTTAGAACTTGTTAAAAAGACGGGTTGCGCTTATCACGTTTGCCACATCTCAACTAAAGAAAGCGTTGAGCTTATAAGAAAGGCTAAAAAAGAAGGGCTAAACGTTTCTTGCGAAACTGCGCCACACTACCTTGTTATGGATGATAGTGATTTGCAAGAAGACGGCAAGTTTAAAATGAATCCGCCACTTCGCTCTAAAGAAGATAAGCTCGCTTTAATCGAAGGAATAAAAGACGGCACTATAGAAATGATAGCAACCGACCACGCGCCACACTCTAAAGAAGAAAAGTCAAAGGGGCTTTCTAATAGCGCGTTTGGTATAGTTGGCATAGAAACTGCGTTTGCAGTATGTTATACGGGGCTTGTAAAAACAGGTATAATCACTTTAGAAAAACTTATTGATTTACTTGCGATAAACCCAAGAAAGAGATTTAATATTCCACTCGGCAAAGATTTCTCCGTTTGGGATTTAAACGAAGAGTTCACGGTAAACCCAGAAGAGTTTTTATCAAAAGGCAGGGCAACTCCTTTTGAAGGGCAAAAGCTTTTCGGCGTAAACCTTTTAACCGTATGCGACGGCAAGGTCGTTTACAAAAAGGCTTGATATAAGCCACTTAAATTAAAAAATAAAATTTTTACAGATATAAAATTGGAGGCAAACAAATGGCAAAGAGAACAGACTTAAAAAAGATTTTGATCATTGGTTCAGGTCCTATCGTTATAGGTCAAGCGGCAGAGTTCGACTACGCAGGCACACAAGCGTGTCTTGCCCTTAAAGAAGAAGGCTACGAAGTAGTGCTCGTAAACTCAAACCCTGCAACTATAATGACGGATACCACTATTGCAGATAAGGTTTATATGGAGCCTTTAACCCTTGAGTATATTGCAAAGATTCTCCGCTATGAAAGACCAGACGCTATCGTTCCCGGTATCGGTGGACAAACAGGTCTTAACCTTGCAATGCAACTTGAAAAGAAGGGTGTTTTAAAAGAGTGTAGAGTTGAACTTTTAGGAACAAGTAGCGAAAGTATCGAAAGAGCAGAAGATAGAGAAATGTTCAAAGAGCTCTGTCAATCAATCGGCGAGCCTACAATTCCATCTGAAATCACTTATAGCTTAGAAGAAGCTAAAGCTGCAGCAGAGAGAATCGGTTACCCTGTCGTTCTTCGTCCTGCATTTACCTTAGGTGGAACTGGCGGCGGATTTGCTTATAACGAAAAAGAGCTTATCGAAATCGGTCTTAACGCGTTTAAGCTTTCTCCTGTTCACCAAGTTCTTATCGAAAAGAGCGTAAAGGGTTATAAGGAAATTGAGTTTGAAGTTATGCGTGATAGCTCGGATAAGGCAATCACGATTTGTGGTATGGAAAATATCGACCCTGTTGGCGTTCACACAGGCGACTCCGTTGTTGTTGCTCCTATCCTTTCACTCAGCGATAAGGATTTAAAGATGCTCAACGATAGCGCTATCAAAATTATTAGAGAGCTCAAAATCGAAGGTGGTTGCAACGTTCAATTTGCATTAAACCCAACTACTAGCGAATATTACCTTATCGAAGTAAACCCAAGAGTTTCTCGTTCTTCAGCGCTTGCATCAAAGGCAAGTGGATATCCTATTGCAAGAGTTACAGCTAAAATTGCAGTAGGTATGACTTTAGATGAAATTCAAGTTGCAGGCACTACAGCTGATCACGAGCCAAGGCTTGATTACATAGTTGCAAAATTCCCAAGATTCCCATTTGATAAGTTTACGTCTGCATCAAACCAACTCGGCACTCAAATGAAGGCTACGGGTGAAGTTATGGGTATTGGTTCTAACCTTGAAGAGTGTTTACTTAAGTCTGTTCGTTCACTCGAAATTGGTGTAAACCATTTATATCTTGCTAAATTTGATAGCTATACAACACAGGAGCTTTACGAATATTTAACGGAGTTTAAGTCGGATAATATCTTTGCCGTTACCGAACTTTTACGCCGTGGCGAAAGTATTGCTAAAATTCACGACGTAACTAAGATTACAGAACTTTTCTTAGAGAGTTTTAAGAATGTTGTAGATATGGAAAACACCTTAAAAGCAAACAAGGGCGATTTAAAAACTCTTGTTGATGCTAAAAAGCTTGGTTTTTCTGATCCATATATCGCAAAACTTTGGGGTGTGAAGGAAATTGACGTTTACAACTTAAGAAGAGAAAACAATATTAAGCCTATCTTCAAGATGGTTGATACCTTATATAGTGGCGCTTATATTCCTTATTTCTATTCTTCATATACAGGCGAAAACGCATCTATTCTTACCGACAAGCAAAAGGCTGTCGTGTTAGGCGCAGGTCCTATTAGAATTGGTCAAGGCGTAGAATTCGACTATTCTACAGTTCACGCAGTTCAAACTATCAAAAACTCTGGCTATGAAGCAATCATTATTAATAATAACCCAGAAACTGTTTCTACAGACTATACTACTGCAGATAAACTCTACTTTGAGCCATTAACTCCAGAAGACGTTATGAACATCGTTGAGTTTGAAAACCCACAAGGCGTTATCGCATCTCTCGGTGGTCAAACTGCAATTAACTTAGCAGAGCCACTTATGAGAAGGGGCGTTGAAATTATTGGAACGGACTGCGATGCTATCGACAAGGCAGAAAACCGTGACAGATTTGAAAAACTCTTAAAAGACCTTGGCATTCCACAGCCAGAAGGTAGAGCAGTTACTAAGATTGAAGACGGTGTTGCTGCCGCTGCAAAAATTGGTTACCCTGTTCTTGTAAGACCTAGCTTTGTTTTAGGTGGTAGAGCAATGCAAATCGTTTCAAACGAAGACCAACTTAGACATTATCTTAAAACTGCCGTTGAAATTGATGAAGATAAGCCAGTACTTGTTGATAAATATATTATCGGTAAAGAAGTTGAAATCGACGCAATTTGCGATGGTAGAGATGTATTTGTTCCAGGTATTATGGAGCTTGTTGAAAGAACGGGTATTCACTCGGGCGACTCAATAAGCGTATACCCAACGTTCAGTATTTCAAACAAGGTAAAAGGCATTATCTTGCAGTATGCTAAAAAACTTGGCGTAGGCATAGGCATTAAAGGTCTTTACAATATTCAATTTATCGTAGATAAAGATGAAAAAGTTTATATTATCGAAGTAAACCCACGTTCTTCAAGAACTGTTCCTTTCCTTTCTAAAGCAACGGGTTATAGCTTAGCAGATATCGCTACCGAAGTTATTATGGGTAAAACATTAAAAGAACAAGGTATTTTCGATATATATCCAGAAGAAAAGCAAAGATGGTACGTAAAAGTTCCTGTATTCTCATTCAATAAGATTAGGGGCTTAGACGCATACCTTTCTCCTGAAATGAAGTCAACTGGTGAAGCTATCGGTTATGATGATAAACTTAACCGTGCGCTTTATAAAGCATTACAAGCATCAGGCATGCACCTTCAAAATTATGGAACTGTATTTGCAACTATTGCAGATAAAGATAAAGAAGAAGCCCTTCCACTTATCCGTCGTTTCTACAACCTTGGTTTTAATATTGAAGCTACTGCAGGCACGGCTAAATTCCTTAAAGAAAACGGCATAAGAACACACGTTCTTAAAAAGATTGAAGAAAGTGAAGAAATCTTTGATTCTATCCGTCAAGGTCACATTGCGTATGTTATCAACACAAGCAGTGTAGGTTCACCTTCGTCAGCATCAGACGGATACCAAATTAGAAAATATGCAACGGAGTCTAACGTAACAATCTTTACGTCGCTCGATACTGTAAAAGTTCTTCTCGACGTATTAGAAGAAACTACGCTTTGTATTTCTACTATCGACGCTTAAAGGCTTATATACTTCGCAAAAGTGCGTTTCTGCTTTGTACCCCAAACCCCAATGACCACAAAGGTCTATTGTGTCTTGTGCCACAAAGCGAGCCTTCTTTTGCTCGCATCTAACCCTTTAAATACTTACTTGATAAGAGTAAACAACACGAATGCAACGATTAGTTGCAAAGGATAAAAATGAAACAAATTATTTTTGAAATTTCTTCAACTCGCCGTCTTACCGAAACCGTTTTTGAAATGAAATTAAAAGGCGACGTTTCAGGTATTAAGTGCGGTCAGTTCGTTAATATCTTAATCGATGGATTATATCTTCGCCGTCCAATCTCCGTATGCGACATTGTGGGAGATGAACTCACTCTCGTTTACAAAGTCGTTGGTAAAGGCACAGAAAAAATGTCCCAAATGCAGGTTGGACAAAAGCTCGACGTTCTAACCGAGCTTGGCAATGGTTACGACCTTTCGCAAAGTGGAGATAAGCCACTTTTAATTGGTGGTGGCGTAGGTGTTCCACCTATGTATTTATGCGCTAAACGACTTATAGACGGGGGTAAATCCGTTTCGGTTATACTCGGTTTTAATACTAAAGATGAAGTTTTTTACGAAGAAGAGTTTAAAAAACTCGGCGCAAACGTTACCGTTACAACTGTTGACGGCTCGTATGGGGTAAAAGGTTTTGTAACTAACGCTATGCAAGGCGTAGACTATAGTTATTTCTTTACTTGTGGGCCAGAACCAATGCTTAAAGCAGTTTATAATGCAAGCGCTACTAGTGGACAATTCAGCTTTGAAGAGAGAATGGGTTGTGGCTTTGGCGCGTGCATGGGTTGTTCTTGCAAAACGCTTTACGGCAACAAGAGAATATGTAAAGACGGCCCTGTTCTTTGTAAGGAGGAAATTATATGGGAGAAATGAAAGTAAACCTTTGTGGTATTGAAATTGATAACCCGATAATTCCTGCAAGTGGAACGTTCGGCTACGGCTACGAGTTTGCAGAATTTTACGATATAAATTGCCTTGGAACGTTCTCTTTTAAGGGAACTACTAAAGACCCAAGATTTGGTAATCCAACGCCAAGAATTGCAGAGTGCTATGCAGGTATGATAAATGCAGTAGGTCTTCAAAACCCGGGTGTAGATAAAGTAATCGCAGAAGAACTTCCAAAATTAAAGAAGTGCTTTAACAAAAAAGTAATGGCAAACGTGGGTGGTTTCTCAGTTGAAGAATACGTTCACACGGCAAGCCTTTTAGATAAAGAAGACCAAGTTGGTTGGCTTGAAATTAACATAAGTTGCCCTAACGTCCACGCGGGCGGAACAAACTTTGGCTCAAGCGAAAAGGGTGCTTACGAAATTATAAGCGCAGTTAAAAAGTCGGTCAATAAACCGGTTATCGCTAAACTTTCGCCAAACGTAACTGATATTACGGCTATTGCAAAGGCAGTTGAAGATGCCGGTGCAGACGGCGTAAGCCTTATCAACACTTTGCTTGGTATGAGAATTGATTTAAGAACAAGAAAACCTGTTATCGCAAACAAGATGGGTGGTTTTTCTGGTCCTGCAATTTTCCCTGTAGCTGTTCGTATGGTATATCAAGTTGCAAACGCAGTAAAAATACCTGTTATCGGTATGGGTGGCGTTTCAACGGCAGAAGACGTAATCGAAATGATGCTTGCTGGCGCGACGGCAGTTGAAGTTGGCGCGGCTAACCTTATCAATCCTTATGCAAGCAAGCAAATTATAGAAGATTTGCCAAACGTAATGGCAAAATATAAAATTGAAAAATTAAGCGACGTTATAGGAGGCGTTAAATAATGGGAAGAGACGTTATTATCGCTTGCGATTTTGATAGCAAGCAAAAAACTTTAGCTTTTTTAGATAAGTTTACAGGTAGAAAGCCTTTCGTTAAAATCGGTATGGAACTTTTCTATGCAGAAGGTCCATCTATCGTAAGGGAAATTAAAGAAAGGGGACACAAAATTTTCCTTGACCTTAAACTTCACGATATTCCAAACACGGTTAAAAAATCAATGGCAGTTCTTTCTCGCCTTGACGTAGATATGACAAACCTTCATGCAGGCGGAACAGTCCGTATGATGCAAGCCGCTATCGAAGGTCTTACTCGTGAAGATGGCTCACGTCCACTTTTAATTGCCGTAACTCAACTTACTTCAACAGATGAAGAAAGTATGAAAAAAGACCTTCTTATCGATAAGCCTATCGACGAAGTTGTTATGCACTATGCAGAAAACGCTAAAATTGCAGGGCTTGACGGCGTTGTTTGTTCTCCACTCGAAGCTGGCAAAGTTCACGGAAGATGTGGCGAAAAGTTTTTAACCGTAACGCCAGGCGTTAGATTTGCAGATGGCGAAATCGGTGACCAAAAGAGAGTTATGACACCTGCCGAAGCAAAGAGAATTGGCTCTGACTACATTGTAGTTGGTCGTCCAATAACTGCAGCTGAAGATCCAGTGGCGGCTTATGAGCGTTGCGTAGCCGAATTTATCGGATAAAAGGCTTATAAACCACGCAATACGGCATCTCTAAACCTTTTTAAAGGTTTCTATTAAGTTTTTAAAACAAATTAGGAGTATAAAAATGGAAAATTACAAGAGAGAGTTTATACAATTTTTACAAAATGCAGGCGTTTTAAAATTTGGTGATTTCACTGCAAAAAGCGGTAGAAAAATCCCTTACTTTATCAATGCGGGCGAAATTAAAACAGGTGAAAATATTGCTAAGCTTGGCGAATTTTACGCTAAAAGTTATTTAGATAAAATGGGTGAGAAAAAGGCAGTTTTATACGGCCCTGCATATAAGGGTATTTCTATTGCCGTTTCAGCATCTATCGCTCTTTCTAAAAATGGTCTAAACCTTCCTTTCTTCTTCAATAGAAAAGAAGCAAAAGACCACGGCGAAGGCGGTGTTTTTGTAGGTTATAAGCCAACTGCTGGCGAAGAAGTTGTTATCGTTGAAGACGTTATAACTGCAGGAACTGCTATTCGCGAAACTATGGATATAATGAAAGGTTTAGAAGGCGTAAAGGTTTGCGCTACTTTCGTTATGGTAGACCGTAAAGAAAAGGGACAAGGCGAAAAGAGCGCTATGGCAGAAGTAGGCGAAGAATTTAGTTTCCCAGTATATTCAGTTGTTGACGTTTACGATATTATCGAGTATTTAGAAGAAGATTCTGCAAACGAAGAAAACGTTGCAAGAATTAAAAAATATTTAGAAGTTTACGGAGCAAAGGCATAATGAAAAGAAGTGTAATCGACATTATAGATTTAACCGTAGAAGAAGTTGACGGTCTTATTAAAACAGCTTACGATATTATTGAAAATCCAAGCAAATATGCAGAAAAATGCAAGGGTAAAAAACTTGCAACTCTTTTCTTTGAGCCATCTACAAGAACAAGACTTTCGTTTGAAGCTGCAATGCTCGAGCTCGGTGGTAGCGTATTAGGCTTTTCTGCTGCAAGTAGCACTTCTGCATCAAAGGGCGAAAGCATGGCGGATACTGCAAAGGTTGTTAGCTGTTATGCAGATATTATTGCTACAAGACACCCTAAAGAAGGCGCTCCTTACGTTGCTGCAAAGAACGCGTCAATCCCTGTTATAAATGCGGGCGACGGTAGCCATTGCCACCCAACTCAAACACTTGCGGACCTTTTGACTATTCATAGAGAAAAAGGCCGTTTAAACGACTTATGCATAGGTTTTTGCGGTGATTTAAAATATGGAAGAACCGTTCACTCACTCATCAACGCGCTTGCAAGATATACGGGAATTAAGGTTGTTTTAATTTCTCCAGACGAGCTTAAACTTCCTAAATACGTAAGAGAAGGCGTGCTTGAAAAGAACGGTATGGAATACGTTGAAACAAGAGATTTAGAAGGTTCTCTCAAAGACCTTGATATCTTATATATGACAAGAGTTCAAGGCGAAAGATTCTTTGATCAAGACGAGTATGAAAGACTTAAAGATAGCTATATTTTAACTCCAGAAAAAATGAAGCTTGCAAAAGACGACACCTGTATTTTGCACCCACTTCCAAGGGTAAACGAAATTAGCGTTAAGTTAGACGACGATAAGAGAGCTTGCTATTTTAAACAAGTTTTAAATGCAAAATATATGCGTATGGCCCTTATTTTAAAGCTTTTAGAAGATGCTGAAAACGGCGTTTTACCAACTCACGACGAAAGTAACGCTTTAGTCAATAAAATTAGATGCTTAAATTTAAGTTGTATTACGTCTGTTGAGCAAGAGCTTGACCATAAATTCGTGCCAACTGATAGAGAAGGCGTTTATAAATGTATTTACTGCGAAAGCGAGCATAAAATTTAATAAACAAACGCGGCCCAAAAGGTCGCGTTTTCTTGTTTTTACAATGATAAAATACTAGGCTTATTATTTTATAATAAAAATGAAAAAATATGTCGTTTCACGCTTGACAACGTTTTTAAAAATATGGTATTATTATATCAACTTAATGGTTTTCTGCGACTGACGGATTGCGTGATTAACACGGTGAAACGGAAAACCAAAAGGAGAAATCCTATTAGCCGACCGTCTGGGCGCACTGTTTTACGGAACGAGTGCGCCCTTTTTAAATTCTTATCTACTTCGCTAGCCTGCGTTAACTGTTTCGCTTTCAAAACCTTGGTGACCAACAAGGTCTACCAAGTCTTTTCAAGCTCACGAGCCTTGGCTAGCTCGTATCTAATCCTTTAAAACTCACTTTGTAAGGAGTTCGGCTAAATACACGGATGCAACGTCACGTTGCTGACCAACAAGGTAATTCCCTTGCAAAAATCTCGCAAAAATCCCGTCTTGCTCGTATCTAACCCTTTAAATTTAATCAGTCATACTTTGTGACATAGCCAAAAAATAAATGCACCCTGCATGGGTGCATTTTAATTTATAACAATTAGTTTTTATATGGTGCTACGGTTTTTAAATCTTCAAGCCACATTTCCCTGTCCATATCGCTAGGCATATGCCAATCGCCTCTTGGAGAGAACGAAATTGGCGTAACCTTAATACCGTCTGGCATACAAGACCTTTTAAATTGCTGTATGAAAAATCTTCTAAAGAAGTTTTCAAGCCACTTATAAACCGTTTGCTCGTTATAATCATTTTCAAAGGCTTTTACTGCGATTTTGTAAATTTTTGACGGAGAAAAACCATTTGCGATAAAGTGATACAAGAAGAAATCGTGAAGTTCGTAAGGCCCTACTATGTCTTCAGTTTTTTGATCCATCTCTTTGCCCTTAGTTGGTAACAATTCTGGGCTAACAGGAGTATCTAATATATCTAAAAGAACCCTAGAAAGCTCACCACCTTCTTTTTGTGCAACGTGATTTACCATTGCTCTAACAAGAGTTTTAGGAATTGAAGCGTTTAAACCATACATTGACATATGGTCGCCGTTATAGGTTGCCCAACCAAGAGCCAATTCCGACATATCGCCCGTTCCCAAAACTATAGCGTCGTAACCATTAGCAATATCCATTAAAACTTGTGTTCTTTCTCTTGCTTGAGCATTTTCAAAGGTTACGTCGGCAATGTTTTCGTCGTGGTCGATATCTTCAAAATGTTGGCGAACTGCTTTGCTTATATTAACTTTTTTTAAAGTAACGCCTAAACACTCCGCTAAAAGAACAGCATTGCTTTTAGTTCTGTCCGTTGTTCCAAAACAAGGCATTGTAACTGCAATTATATCTTTTCTTGACCTTCGCATTTTATCGTATGCGTTACATGCAGCAAGTATTGCAAGCGTGCTATCAAGACCACCAGAAAGACCAATTACAACCTTTTTACTGTATATTTGATTTAACCTTCTAATAAGGGCGTGAGCTTGAATATTAAGAGCCGTTTCCATCGCATTAATTCTTTCTCTTTCGTTTGACGGAATAAACGGAGATTTATCGTATAAGCGAGTTAAGAAACCACCGTATACGAAAGACGTAAACTTTATAGTTTTGTAACCTTCAGTATGTTCTGACTTATAGTTAAACTTCTTTCTTCTTAAAAACTGAAGAAACGATACGTCAACGTCTGCAATTGCCATATTATTTGTAAAAAGCTCCGTTTCGGCTAAAATTTTACCATTTTCGGCAATTATATTATGACCAGAGAAAAGCAAGTCTGTTGAAGATTCGCCAACGCCTGCATTTGCGTAAACGTATGCGCCACACTCTTTATAAGACTGCATTGCAACTAGTTTTTCCCTTCTTTCTGCCTTACCGATAAGCTCGTTACTTGCAGACAAGTTTACGATAATAGTAGCACCGTTTAAAGCGTGATGCTCTGAAGGACTGTGAACAAACCACAAGTCTTCGCAAATATCTACGCCAACCTTAAAATCTGGTAAAATACTATTTTCAAAAAGCAATTTATTGCCAAAAGGATATTCGTTGCCTAAAATATTTACAGTAGTGTTATCGTCTGGAGAAGGAGCGAAAAATCTCTTTTCACCAAACTCATCATAAGATGGAATTCTCGTTTTTGGCACGATACCCAAAATCTCGCCACCACATATTGCTACAGCGCAGTTGTAAAGCCTTCCGTCGTGTCTAATAGGGCAACCGACAAAAATCAACATGTCGTAATTTCTTGTAAAATCAGCGATATCTAATAATGATTTTTCGCATTTGTTAAGTAATAAATCAAAAGAAGTTAAATCGCCAACCGTATAACCGCAAAGACTAAGCTCTGGAAAAACAGCAAGCGATACTCTCTTTGCAGAAAGCTCTAAAATACAATCTTTTATCTTGCAGGCATTTTTTTCAACGTTGCCAAGATGAAGCTCTGGAGTAACTGCGGCAACCTTTATAAAACCATAGTTTTCAACGGTCTTTTTAATAGGCTCGTTTTCTTCACCCAAAAGATATGCAACCGAAACAGAAAGCGCATCTGCAAGCTTTTTTAACGTTTCTGTTTTAACGCTTTTTGTCGATTCTGTTAAAACCTTATTGAGCGTTCCTAGTGGAACGCCACTTAAAATAGAAAGCTGTTTACTTGTTAACCTTCTTATATCTTTTAACTGTTTAATTCTTTGAGCTAAATCAGTCATAATTCACTCCTTTGATTTTTCTTTAGTTTACCATTTTTTATAAAAAATGTAAAGTGAATTTTATAAATTTAACAAAACTTACCAAAAAGTATGATACAAATTAAAAGGCTTTTGCCAAAAATATGACAAAAGCCTTAATTATGCGTTTTTCTCTAAAAAGCCAAGGCTAATCAAAAGAGCTGTGTTCACTCGTTCCATTGTCGACGTTGGCAATTCACCAATTCTTTCTTTTAGCCTTTTTTTATCTAAAGTTCTAATCTGCTCTAATAATACGACAGAATCTTTACTAAGCCCGTAATCTACAGCACTAAGTTCAATGTGTGTGGGTAGTTTTGCCTTGTTTATTTGGCTAGTTATAGCAGCAGCTATAACCGTTGGGCTATATCTGTTGCCAACGTCGTTTTGAACAACAAGAACAGGTCTCACGCCACCTTGTTCACTACCGACTACGGGGCTTAGGTCTGCGTAATACAATTCTCCACGCTTTATCATAAACCAATCTCCCAATATATTCGGCAAAACCCTTCGCTATAATATATGTATTTTTTTAGCTTTAAGTTTCACTCGCCTATATTTTTGACCAGTTTTAACCTTTTTATAACAAATTAAAGAAGTCTATCGAGCAATTCTTTTCTTACTAAATTACATTCTTCGCTAGTTATATCTCTATCGTAGATAGAACTTTTGAACGAATACTCGTATTCAACACCGCCACCTTTAACAACTATAACCCTATCTGCAAGAGAAAGTGCTTCATCTATATCGTGTGTTACAACGATTATAGTTTTTTCCATTTCTTTTTTTAGTTGTTTAAGTATGTTATAAATTTTATTTTTTAGCCCCACGTCCAATGAGTTCGTAGGCTCATCCATAACAATAAGGTTAGAGCTATACAGTAATGCCCTTACAATAGCTATTCTTCTCGACATTCCCGCAGATAAGCTCTTTGGATATTGCTTTGCGCAATCTTCCATTTCTACCGCTCGCAAAACAGTTAAGACGTCTTTATCTTTGCAAACAAGCTTTAAATTTTGCTCTACGGTAAGATTTGGCACTAAATAATCCTTTTGGAAAACCATTGCAACCGAGCCGTCTAAACCTTCGATTTGACCTTCATAATCGGTTAAGTTTGCCAAAACGTTTAAAAGCGTCGTTTTACCAGACCCACTCTCGCCTAAAATTACAAGGGTTTTATTTTTTTCGATATCAATACTAAAATTGTCGTAAACAACCTTTTCGCCATAGCGCTTAGTTAAATTTTTAATTTTAATCATTGCCATTTACCTACCTTTTTAGATGCAAATCTAAATGCAGATTCAACCACTAATCCAACCACGACGGAAACAACTACTACTGCAATCATACTAGCAATTTCGTAGTAGTGCTTTGCTTCGTTTAAAAGATTACCAAGCGAATTAGCAGTTTGCGCAATAACTTCTGCCGCAACCATAAGCTTTAAGTTAAGGGCTATTCCGCCCCCAATTGCAAGTAGCGTTGGGGGTAAAACCTGTGGAATATAGACCTTAAACAAAAGCTCACGCATTGGCACGTTATAAAGCTTTAAAACTGTAACAATCTCGTCGTCTACCGTAAAAAACGCATCTCGCATACTACTATAGGTCGTAGGCAAAACAACTAACATCGTTACAATAATAGGAGCAATCTTAGAGTTTGTCCAAAGCAAAAGTAACACGACAACGGCAATTGTAGGCAACGACCTTATAACGCTTATAATAGGCGATATCATAACGTCTGCCCTTTTGCTTATTCTTGACAAAAACGCAAGCGCAGATGCCACTACAAACGACACGCCAAAAGCGATTAGCGTGCGCGCTATAGTATCGCCTAACGACTTATAAAAAGCCTTTTCTTTAAGCAATTCTAAAAGAGCCTTAAAGGTTGCGCCAACGTCTGTCAATATAAACTCGTTGTCTATCTTTTTTGCTTCAATTTGCCAAACAAGTAATATGCATACAAGTGGAATTATGGCAAGTATTAAGTTTATAATTTTATCTTTCTTTTCTTTCATCTATTATCTTAAGCAAAAAAATCATCTGACATAGCCGTTGCAGCTTTATCGTTTACAGCGATTATTTTGTTTATATAATCCTTTACTTGTTGTTTTGCATCAGCCGAAGACTGATAATAAATTTTACAGTTATCAATAACAGTTGCGCTAAGTATTCCTGCGTTTAAGCTTGGAATTACACCTTCTGGCAAAGCGCTCTTTATAGCTTCAACAGCATCGGCAGGATTTTGCTTAATCCAAGTTAAATTTGCATCAAAATACTCTGCAAAACCATTTATTTGAGCCTTATATTTATCATAAACACTCTTTTTTACCATTAAAACTGCTTGTGGATATGCTTTGGTTTCTGCATCGTAAAGCTCTTGAACGTCAAGCCTATACCAAGTTTTTTCTGGAGCAACCTTTGTCGTAAGGTTTGTTGCGGCAGGCTCTGGGAGAAGACCGATTGTAACTTTTCCTTGCTTTAAAAGCGGGAGCATATCCGGAGCCTCAGCAAAATAACGAATAGTAATCTTTCCTTCAGTTGGAGTATCGCCCGTAACAACGTCTTCTAAAAGACCGTTATCCTTTAAAATTGCTTTAAGCGTAAGGTCAGGAACAAGCCCTTGTCCTATAACGCCTATAACCTTCCCCTTAAGGCTTTGTAAGGTTATCTCTTCGCTACTTATAATATATAAATTGCCGTGCGTTACAACGCCTGCCATAACGTATGGATCTTTAGAGTTTGCCTTATACATCTTGCTTGCAGCGTTAACAGGCATAACGATAAAATCGCCTTTACCTTGCGCCATAACGCCACCTATATCGCCTGCAGATACTACGTTGTAGCTTATATTTGCGCCTGTGCCGAAATCTTCACCATCGCTTATAAACTTTGCTATTGAAAGGGCTGGTGCGCCGTCTGGAGCATAAAAAGTAAGTTCGCCTTGCTCTACAGTTTCATCAGTAAACAAATCACAGCCTGTCAATGAAAATAAAGTAACTAATGCTAATAAAAGTGCTAAAAATTTTTTCATAATATGTCTCCTTATACTTCAACATTTGTCACCGCAGATTTTACGGTTACGTTTTCTATTCTGCCGAGTTTGCCCGTCATTGCAGAAATAATTTCCGTCGTAGCCTTTACGATTATGCTTATAACGTATACGTCCTTTTCTTTATCAGGCACGCCCATACGACCTACGATATAATCGCCGTAGCACGACAAAATTTCGTTAACTTTTGAAGAAGCCGTTCTGTCTTTTTCAATTACTATTCCTATAACTGCTATTCTCATAATTTCTCCTAAAAAAATAATGCGCATACAAAAAGAGTATGCGCAAAAAGATACGTTTTTTGATAAAGCCATTTTAAGAATAAAATCCCCAAAACAGGTTTACTTATTTACTCTGCGCTTCCTCTCCGAACAAATCATCGATTCAGTAATTTTATTTTAATAAAATTTCATTAATTTGTCAAGTATAATATTTATTTTTATTTGCAGTTATTAAAAAAATAGTGTATAATATAGCCATAATAAAAACTTTCGGAGGACATTATGCCAATAGTTAATTCCAAAAAAATGTTTGAAATGGCTTATAAGGGCGGTTACGCAATAGGCGCTTTCAACGTAAACAACATGGAAACAATTCAAGGTATCGTAAACGCAGGCGTTAAGCAAAACGCTCCACTTATTCTTCAAGTATCTTCAGGTGCTAGAAAATACGCTAACCCACTTTACCTTAAACACCTCGTTCAAGCTGCTGAAGAAGACACAGGTCTTCCTATCGTATTACACCTTGACCACGGTGATAGTTTTGAACTTTGCAAGAGCTGTATCGACGGTGGCTTCACTTCTGTAATGATTGACGCTTCTAAATACGACCTTGCTAAAAATATGGAAATCACTCGTGAAGTTGTTAAATACGCACACGACAGAAACGTAACTGTAGAAGCTGAACTCGGTAAGCTTGCAGGTATTGAAGACGACGTAAACGTTGATAGCGAAGACGCTATGTTTACCGACCCAGACGAAGTTTACGAATTCGCTACTAAGACTGGTATCGACTCACTCGCTATCGCTATCGGAACTTCTCACGGTGCATACAAGTTTAAGCCTGGTCAAAAGCCACAACTTAGATTTGATATCTTAGAAGAAGTTGGCAAACGTCTTCCTGGTTTCCCAATCGTTTTACACGGCGCATCTTCAGTTCCACAAGAATTCGTAAGACTCGTTAACCAATACGGTGGCAAAATGCCAGACGCTATCGGTATTCCAGAAGAAATGCTCCGTCAAGCAGCAACTATGGCTGTATGTAAAATCAACATTGACTCTGACCTTAGAATGGCTTGTACTTCTGCTGTTAGAAAACACTTCGTTGAGCATCCAGACCACTTCGACCCAAGACAATATCTTGGCGATGCTAGAGCAAGCGTACAACAAATCGTTGAACACAAACTCGTTAACGTTTTAGGTTGCGCTGGCAAGGCTGACGAATGTAGATAATCATTATATAATAAATACGCGCCGTTGCGAAGTTTCGCAACGGCGCTTTTATTATGCTCTGTTACAATGAATACCTATCATTATATACAATAAAGGCTTAGATGCAAGGTAGGCTAGGCTCGCAAATTGGCATTGGATGGGATAGACCTCTGTGGTCATACCAGTCAAGGACAATTTGCAGTAACGACGCATACCGCAGCATATAAGCCTTTATTTGCTTAAAAATTCTATACCCTTTAATAATATTTCTCCAAGAAGTTCGTCTTTTAACGAATAGTAAACGATTTTACCACACCTATAACAGTTTACTGCCCCTAGGTTTCTTAGTAGCCTTAGTTGATGTGATACGGTGGTTTGATTTATTTTTAAAACCGAAGATATATCGCTAACACACATATCGGTTATTGTTAAAGATGACAAAATTCTAAGCCTTGTCTTATCTGCAAAAACCGAAAATATACCTGTAAGCTCATCAAGTAGCTCGCCGTCTGGCACGTAGTTTTCTACCATTGCTCCTGTTTTATCATTTAATTTTAAATACGCGTTACTCATACCTATATTTTAAAATCTATTTACCTTTTTGTCAATTTTGCATAATAGAAGATTTTGTCGCATAAAGTATTTTTAGATTAGGTTTTGTAGCCTTTTGGAGATTTTATGTTTAACGATAATATTGTTTTATTAGGTTTATTATTTTTACTTTATTCGAGTGGTTCTATTTCACTAACTCAACTATTGCTTTTGCTCGCTTTGGCAACCACTACAAATACTTGTTGCCATAGCACTTGTAATACAACTCCAATTTAAAATTTGAGCGGGTTTCTACCCGCTTTTTTATTTTAAAATATTTTTGTAAATGTCAAGAGTAAATGCGAAAAAGTTAAAAAAATTTTTAGAAATTTATAGAATAGAAAAAAGCTGTCAAATTTGACGGCTTTTTCTATGTAAAAATTTAAAATTTTACTTTTACTGTAAAGCAAAATAGACAAGTCTTACAACTTGTCAATAATATTTTGTTTAACTCATTAGGCTATATTACGTAATTCACGTTCAAAAATTTCATTTGAACTATAATAGTTTAAAACCTTTCGAGGATAAGTGTTTATCCAGTCTTCAACCGCTTGAATATCGTTTTCGGAATATATTCCTATGTCTGTACCTTTTGGAATTAGCCTACGGATTTCACGGTTGATACGC
>JBGUUU010000030.1:0-27628 GCA_045133775.1 Christensenellaceae bacterium | reverse complement strand
ATCTGATTATTTGTGTAGCGCTTTAGAAAAAAGAATTGACGCTGAAGACGCTTTGCTTGAAATGGCGCTAGGCAAAAACGAAGAACTTGCAGTTTGCGCTATCAACGTTTTATCTGCGATGAGTTTGCAAAAATCTCTAAAAAAGTTTGTTGAAGTTTTAAGCACTAGTAAGCCACAGGTAACTATTGTAGACGTTTTAACCGAAGCTCTTTGCGCAAACGCAGATATTGTTAAAGAAGACGTTATTAAGGCGTATAATCCAAACGGAGCAGGAGCAGAAAGCTTTGAAGAAGTGTTTTCTAATATGAGTAAGGATGAAAGAGTGTTTAAATTGCTTTACGCAAGCTTTTTAAACAGTAAGAGCAACTTAGCAATTAACGCGTCTTATCTTGCAAAATACGGAGATGATAGAGCGTTGACTGTTTTGTATTCTACTTTTAAACGCAACGACTTATCAATAATAGAGTATAGCGAAATTAAAAATGCAATTGAAAAACTTGGTGGGGAAGTTGAAGACGACGGCAGATTCGTAAGAAACGCTCATTAAAATAAACGCCTTTTCATATCTTAAAATATGAGAAGGCTTTTTTTATGCGCTATAACTTGCGCGTTTACAATTGTTGGTAGTGTTATAGGAGCAGGATTTATTACGGGAAAAGAAGTGTTTGAGTTCTTTGCAAAGGACTTTTCTTTAAGTGGAATATATCTTGCGTTTCTGTGCTTTAGCTTTGCAGTTTATTACGTTATGAATATGAAAGGCACAGGGTTTGATAAATGCTTTGAAATATTCGTCAGTTTAGCGTCTATAGTTGTTGCAAGTTGTATGATTTCAGCCCTTAATATAGTATATAAAAGGGTGTTTTGTTATGTGGAAAAAGTTAAAATATTTTCGATAATTACTGCGATTTTGCTATTTATTATATCAGTAAACGGAATTGGTGCGATAGAAAAGTTTTGCGCCTTAACGCTACCTATAGTAACGGTTGTTATAGTTATTTTATGTTCAATCAAAATAGGGGATTATAACGTTGAAATTTCGCCCAAAACCACTTATGGGATATACAATCCTGTAGTTTACGTAGGGTATAACGTTGTTCTTTCTGCAGGAATAATAAAAAACAGCGGAGAAAAGCAGACCCCGCTGTTTAAAATTGTTGCATCAATGCTCAGTTCGATAATTATTTGCAGTTGTATTTTTATGCTATCACTTGCTATAAAAAACGAAGGTTACAAAAGTGAAATGCCATTTGTTAGCCTTTATTCAAGCAATAAAAAACTTTTAAAAATCATCGATATTATAACGCTTTTTGCAATTTATTCAACTTTGATATCTTCGCTTTATACCGTAAACTACTTTGGTGGTGTAAAGCTTAGGTTTGAGTTTAAAATATTGTTTTTAGCCATAATTATTGCTATATCTAATATTGGCTTTGGTAAGATTGTTGAAATGCTTTATCCAATGCTTGGTATTTTTGCTTGTGCGCTATTTTTAGTTAGTTTCCTTTTATCAAAACTTTTTCGAGTAGTGCGACAAGGGCATACATCACGCCTGCTAATATGCAGAGAATAATAGTGCTTGCCATAACAAGGTCTAGTTTAAATACCTGCCCGCCGTAAACGATGAGATATCCTATGCCTTTACGCGACGTTAGGTATTCGCCCATAATCGAGCCAATCCACGCCATACCAACGTTAATTTTTAGACACGAGATAAAGCTACCTAACGAAGATGGTATTACAAGCTTTGTCAAAATTTGTAATTTGTTTGCTCCCATAGATTTAAGTAGCATAATTTTGCCGTTGTCAGTTTTTAAAAAGGCGTTTTGCATTGTTATTATCGTTACGATAATGGTAATTATTATAGCCATAAAAATTATAGATTTTACTCCACTACCAAACCATACGATAATTATTGGGCCTAGGGCAATTTTAGGTAAACTGTTTAATACAATTAAGTAAGGTTCGCTTATCTTTCTTAAATTTGACGACCACCAAAGAGCGATTGCAATTAGTGTGCCTAGAGCAGTTGCTATGATAAACCCTGCAAACGTTTCGTATAGTGTTATGCCAACGTGTGGCCATAAATTGTTTGCTTTTATAAGATTTTTTATTGTTTTAACAACTCTAGAAGGGCTACTCATTAAAAAGCTATCTATAATTTCGTATTTGGCAAGCAGTTCCCAAGCTAATAAAACTATAAATAGTATTGCAACTCGCATTGCGTTTACAAAAATAGTGTTTAATCGTTGCGCTCTTATAAATAAAAGATGCTCTCTTGAAAATTCGTGTTTATTTTTCATAATTTAATTCTCTCCAAAGTCGTTCAAACCACTTTGAAAAACCTGTCGATTCTCTTCGCTTTAGTGGAGATTGACTTTTGTCCGTGTCGATTATGTGCACGTTTAAAATTTTAGACGGTCTGTTAGTTAAAACGATAATTCTATCTGCTAGTGCAATAGCTTCTGATATGTCGTGAGTTACTAATACGGCTGTCTTTTTTTCGCTTTTAATTATGCTGTAAACGTCATCGCAAACAGAAAGCCTTGTTTGATAGTCTAAAGCAGAGAACGGTTCATCAAGCAACAATATTTTGGGCGAAAAGGCAAGCGTTCTAATTAGCGCAACTCTTTGTCGCATACCACCAGAAAGTTCGTTCGGATAAGAATTTCTAAACTCCCACAATCCATATTTTTTTAACAAAAGTTCTACGTTTTTGCGTTTTTGCACGTCTTTTTTTGCTTTTCGAATTTCTAATGGAAGTAAGGTGTTTTGTTCAATCGTTCGCCACTCGAAAAGCTGGTCCTTTTGTAACATATATCCTACGGATTCGCCAGGGGAAGTTATTTTTACGTTGTTTAATAAAACTTCGCCCTTGCTAGGTTTTAAAAGTCCTGCTATAATGGACAGAATACTTGTTTTACCACAACCTGACGGACCTATTATTGCGATAAATTCTCCGTCAAAAACGTCAAACGATATGTTGCCTAGCGCTTCAATTTCACCTTGTTTGGTGTGATAGGTTAGCGATACGTTATTGATACTTAGTATTTTGTTCATTTGTGTTACTCCTTATAAAGGGGTTAACCAAAAACCTCGCTATATAGAGAGTTAGCATAGGTGTTGTCGGTTATTACTTTATAGTCGATTCTTCTAGAAAGTTCACCAGCGTTTTGCATAACGTCTTGTAGGTTATTAAAAGCTGTTTCCGTCATTGCCATATGCTTCATCCACGCATCAATCCTTCTATAGCTTGCAAGCGATGCAGTTATAGATTCTAGCGAAGTGTCTGGGAATTGTTTTAATAAGCTTTGAGCCAAAGTGGCATCATCAGTTTCTTCAATATATTTTATTGCTTTATACATAGCTCTAATAAATTTTTCTACAGTTTCGCCGTTTTCTTTGATGTAACTAGACATTGCGGTAAACGCTGTGTAAGGAATTTCGCCACTTTCTTCGCCAACGCTTGCTACGATATAGCCCTTGCCGGCTCTTTGATATTCGCTTGCAGTAGGCTCGAAGAGTGTGGTGTAGTCGCCCGTGCCCCCTTCAAAAGCAGGGCCCATTAGGTTAAATGCAATGTCGTTATTTAGTGTAACGTTTTGACCGTTGAAAAGTCCGTGTTTATTTACAACGTATTCAAAAGTCATTGCAGGAACGCCACCTGTTCTACCAGCTATAATTTCTTTACCTTCTAAGTTTTCCCACTTAAAATCTGGCTCTGGCTTTCTAGAAATTAGAAACGAGCCGTCTCTTTTAGTGAGTTGACCTATAATTTTAGGCGCGTCTTTTTTGCCTTCTAAATACACGTAAACAGAAGCTTCAACGCCCATAAGTCCTATGTCGGCATCGCCAGATAAAAGAGCAGTCATTGTCTTGTCTGCGCCACCGCCGTTTGTAAGCTCAATTTCTAAGCCTTCTTCTTTAAAAAAGCCGTTTTCTATTGCTATATAAAGCGGAGCGTAAAAGATTGAGTGAGTTACTTCGTTTAAACGAACGGTTGTAAGTCCGTTTTTGTTTTTCTTACACGCGGTTAAGGGTGTAAGAGTTATTAAAAGTGCAACAAACGCTGCAATTAATTTTTTCATAGTTTCTCCTTTAAATTTATCATATTATATCGTATGAAATATAAGTTTTATTTGACAATAAAAATTTTTTATAATATAATTATAAATACTGAACTTAAAAATCTAAGTAAAATTATACTTTTAGAAAAGGTTGGAGAAGATTATTATGGAAATGTCAAAGACTTATAGCCCTAAGGAGTTCGAACAGAGAATTTACGAAAAGTGGGAACAAAAAGGCTATTTTAAAGCAAAGCCTAACAAGGACAAGGTGCCTTTTACAATCGTTATACCACCACCAAATATTACTGGACAACTTCATATGGGACATGCGCTTAACAACTCCATTCAAGATAGCATTATTCGTTTTAAGAGAATGCAAGGTTATGAAGCGTTATGGCTTCCAGGAACAGACCACGCTTCTATCGCTACTGAAGTTAAAATCGTTGACCAAATGAAAGAAGAAGGTCTTTCTAAAGAAGAAGTTGGTAGAGAAGGCTTTTTAGAAAGGGCTTGGGCGTGGAAAGAAAAATACGGTGGAAGAATTGTTGAACAATTAAAGAGATTAGGCTCTTCATGCGATTGGTCTAGGCTCGCTTTTACTATGGATGAAAAGTGCTCAAAGGCAGTAAAAGAAGTTTTCGTTAACTTATATAATAAAGGTCTTATCTATCAAGGTAAGAGAATTATCAACTGGTGTCCTTGTTGTAAAACCGCGCTTTCTGATGCAGAAGTAGAGTTTGAAGAAGAAAATTCTTTCTTCTGGCACTTTAGATATTTCGTAAAAGATAGCGATAGATATTTAGTTATTGCAACAACAAGACCAGAAACGCTTTTAGGTGATACGGCAGTTGCAGTTAACCCAAAAGATGAAAGATATGCAGACCTTATCGGCAAAACTCTCATTTTACCTATCGTTGGTAGAGAAATTCCTGTTGTTGCAGACGAATACGTTGATATGGAATTTGGAACGGGTGCAGTTAAGATTACACCTGCGCACGACCCTAACGACTTTGAAGTTGGTTTAAGACATAACTTAGAAGTTATTCGTGTTATGGATGACGGTGGTATAATGAATTCGCTCGCAGGTAAATACGAAGGTATGAGCCGTTACGAGTGTAGAAAGGCTATCGTTGCAGATTTAGAAGCGTTAGGCAATCTTGAAAAGATTGAGCCACACGCTCATAACGTAGGTCATTGCTATCGTTGTCACGATACTGTTGAGCCTATAATTTCTAAACAATGGTTTGTTAAGATGGATACCTTAGCAAAGCCTGCGCTTTCTGCTGTTAGAAAGAAGAGCATTAAGTTTACACCTACAAGATTTACAAAAATCTACAATAACTGGATGGAAAATATCAAAGACTGGTGTATTTCACGTCAACTTTGGTGGGGTCATAGAATACCTGCATATTACTGCGACGAGTGTGGCGAAACTATCGTTGCTAAAGAAACGCCAACCGTTTGTCCTAAGTGTGGTTGCGCTTCGTTTAAGCAAGATGAAGACGTTTTAGATACTTGGTTCAGTTCAGCTCTTTGGCCATTTTCTACTTTAGGTTTCCCAGATATGACTAAAGACTTAAAGTATTTCTATCCTACAGACGTTTTAGTTACTGCATACGATATTATTTTCTTCTGGGTAGCAAGAATGATATTTAGTGGTATTGAGCATATGGAAAGAATTCCGTTTAAAGACGTTTTAATTCACGGTATCGTAAGAGATGCTCAAGGTAGAAAGATGAGTAAATCTTTAGGTAACGGTATTGACCCAATCGAAATTATCGAAGAATACGGCGCAGATACGTTACGTTATTGCTTACTTAACGGTATTTCAGCTGGTAGCGATATTAGATATTCGCCAGAAAAACTTGAAGGTTGCCGTAACTTTATCAACAAGATTTGGAACGCATCAAGATTTGTTTTAATGAACTGCGAAGGCAGAAAGATTAAGACTGATATTTCAGAATGCAAGCTTACAGCTCCAGATAAGTGGATTATTTCTAAGCTTAATTCTGTTGTTAAAGACGTAACGCTCAATATGGAAAAATACGAAATTGGCCTTGCTTGCGCATCGCTTCAAGATTTCGTATGGTCTGATTTTTGCGATTGGTATATTGAGCTTTGTAAGCCTACCTTATACGGAACTGATAATGCTAAGAAAGACGACGTTATAAGCGTTCTTTGCTACGTTCTTACAAATATGCTTAAGCTTCTTCATCCTTTCATTCCATTTGTAACTGAAGAAATTTATGCGCATATTCCTAAGGCAAAGGGTAGCATAATGGTTTCAGATTTCCCTAAATACAACTCAAAGCTTGCGTATAGAAAGGAAAGACTTGCAACCGAAAAAATTATGGACGTTATCAAGTCGCTTAGAGCAATTAAGCTTGAAACAGGCGCTGCTCCATCAACTAAGATTGACGTTTACTTTGTAACAGCTAACAGAAAACTTATTTCAGATAGCGCAATAATTTTCAATAAACTTGTTAACGTAAATGAAATTAAGTTTGTTGATGCAAAAGAAAACATTGAAGAAAAGGTAGTTTCTAAGATTTTAGAAGGAATAGAAATTTACGTTCCACTCGGCGCTTTAGTTGATACCGAAAAAGAACTCGCTCGTTTAAAGGGTGAACTCGATAAAGTTGAAAGCGAAATAAAGAGAGCAGAAGGTAAGCTTTCTAACCAAGGTTTCGTTGCAAAAGCACCAAAAGCTTTAATTGACGGAGAGAAGGCTAAGCTTCAAAAGTTTACCGAAATTAGAGATAAGATTTTGGCAAGCATTAAAGAATTTGAAGGTTAAAACTACGGGGAGAAAATTTTCTCCCCTTTTCCCGTTTTTAATAATATACACGAAAGATAAAAATATTATAGAGATGTGGAAATAAAAGGAGAAGAATATTGAAAAATAAAAATTGTTTAAAAGTCCGTTTCTTAGGTGGCGTAGGCGAAATAGGTAAGAACATGACAGCCTTAGAATACGGCAAAGATATAATTGTAATTGATGCGGGAATTACCTTTCCTACAGCAGACATGCCCGGTATAGACTTAGTTGCCCCAGACGTTACCTATCTTGTTCAAAACAAAGATAGGATTAGGGGTGTTGTTTTGACGCATGGTCACGAAGATCACATCGGCGGGCTTCCATATTTATTAAAGGAAATAAACGTTCCCGTATATGGCACAAAGCTTACGCTTATGCTTTGTGAGCATAAACTTAAGGAGCAAAAAATATTAGATTGCAACTTAAACTGTGTAAAATCATCAAGCAGTATTAAACTTGGCTCTTTTACCGTTGAGTTTATACACGTAAACCACTCAATACCAGGTAGTTGCGCATTGGCGATATCAACTCCCGTTGGTATGGTTGTTCATTCTGGTGATTTTAAAGTTGATTTAACGCCTATTAGCGGTCAAATGACCGATATGACAAGGCTTTCAGAAATAGGCAAAAAGGGCGTTACACTTTTAATGTGCGAATCTACAAACGTAGAGCAAGAAGGCTACACAATGAGCGAGCACGTCGTAGGCGAAACGTTAGATAGGCTTTTTGTTGATAACGTAAAGCGCAGAATAATTATTGCAACGTTTGCAACAAACGTTCACAGAATTCAACAAATCATTGATTTGGCAGTAAAGCATAAGAGAAAGGTCGCTTTTTCTGGCAGAAGTATGTTAAACGTTGTTGAAGCTGCAAGTAAGGTTGGCGAAATTTCAATCCCAAACGACGTTGTTATTGATATTGAAAGAATTAAAAACGTAGCAGATAAAGATCTTGTTATAATTTCAACTGGTAGCCAAGGCGAGCCTATGAGCGCGCTTACACGTATGGCATCGGGCGACTATAATCAAGTGCAAGTAGGTAGTAATGACACAATAATAATTTCTGCATCGCCAATACCTGGTAATGAAAAAAGCGTTTACCAAGTTATAAATAACTTGTATAGAAAGGGTGCAGAAGTAGTTTATAAATCTATAACAAAAATTCACGTTTCGGGTCACGCTTGTCAAGAAGAACTTAAAATGCTTCAAACACTTTTAAAGCCTAAGTTCTTTATTCCTGTGCACGGTGAATACCGTCATCTTAAAAAACATTGTAGGCTTGCTAAGCAGTTAGGTCTTAAAGAGAGCAATATGCTTATTGCCGAAATAGGCGATACTATTGAAATTACCGAAAAGACTATGCGCCGTGGCGAGCAGTTCCAAGCAGGAACAAGATATATCGATGGACTTTCTATTGATGATACCGAATCTGTAGTAAGAGATAGAAAGCATTTGGCAGAAGACGGTCTTATAGTTGCAGTTTGCTGTATTAGTGAAGATTCCGGCGAGATTTTGCAAGAGCCAGACATTATAAATAGGGGCTCTCTTTTAACTGACGAGCAAGTTCAAGAAGTTAAAAATATCGTAATTAGGGTAATTAGTAGTTTTGACGTTAAGTCTTCTGACCTTGGCGATATAAGAAATACTATAAGAAAACAACTTAGAAATTACATTTTAAAGAAAACGAAGAAGAGTCCTATGATTATTCCCGTTATAACTGAAGTATAATATGAATGAATACGTAACCAATTTGATATTAAAAAACGCCGAAACAACCGTTGATCCTAAGCTGAAAAAGTTTAGAGATGAATATAGAGAAAAGGGTATTCCAACCTTGCTAACAGAAAGTTTAAACGTGTTGATTTTAATGGCAACTATGAAAAAGCCTGTTAAAATACTTGAGTTTGGCACTTCGGTAGGTTGTTCTGGTATAGCGCTTTTGCAAGCTAGTGAAAACGCTACTATATATACTATTGAAAGGTATGAAAAGGCATTTTACGAAGCTAAAGAAAACTTTGAAAAGTTTGGTCTAACTAGTAGAGTAAACCAATTTTTAGGCGACGCTTTAGACGTTGTTGATGAAGTTGGCGATGGCTTTGACTTTGTGTTTTTAGATTGTAACAAGTCAAAATATAAAGACCTTTATCCTAAAATTAAAAACCTTTTAGTAAAAGGCGGTATTATTTTTGCCGATAACGTTTTGTTTAGGGGATATATCACGGGCGAAGTAAAAGCGCCACATAGACATAATACTATCAAAAACAATATGAGAGAGTATTTAAGGCTTATATCAGAAGATGCAGATTTTATTACGACTGTATTCGACGTTGGTGATGGAATAAGCATATCTTACAAGAAATAGAAACAAAGGAAACGGTATGATAAAAAACAAACTTGAATTACTTGCTCCTGCGGGTAATTTTGAAAAATTAAAGACGGCAATTTATTACGGCGCAGATGCAGTTTATCTTGGCGGAAAGGAGTTTTCTCTTCGCGCACAAGCAAATAATTTTACAAATGAAGAAATTTTGCAAGCTGTTAAATACGCGCACGAAAGAAACGTTAAAATTTACGTTACTGCCAATATTTTTGCAAGAAATTATGATTTAGAAAAAGCTGCAGAATACTTTAAATTTTTGCAAAGCGCAGGCGTAGACGCCGTGCTTATTACAGATTCTGGTCTTATTCGTCTTTGCAGGGAAGTTGCTCCAAATCTTAGTATACATTTGTCAACTCAAGCAAATACTTTAAATAAGTATACTGTAAAATTCTGGGGCGAAATGGGCTTAGAAAGAGTTGTAGTTGCAAGAGAGCTTTCGCTTGCAGAAATAAAAGAAATACACGAATTTTGCCCTGAAGTTGAAATAGAAGCGTTTATTCACGGCGCAATGTGTATATCGTATAGCGGTAGATGTCTTCTTTCTAACTATTTTAACGGTCGTGACGCTAATCGTGGCGAGTGTGTGCAAGCGTGTCGTTGGCACTATGAAATTAGAGAGAAAACAAAAGAAGGGGATTTCTATCCAATCGAAGAAGACGAACGTGGCACATATATTTTAAATAGTAAAGACCTTAATATGATGGAGCATATCGGTGATATGATAAAAGCTGGTATCGTATCTTTCAAAATTGAAGGTAGAATGAAGAGTGAGTATTACTTGGCAACAGTAATTAACGCATATCGTAGAGCAATTGATGAATTTGTTAAAATTGGCGATGATTACAGTAAAAATCCAATGTTTTACGATGAGCTTTTAAAGACTAATCACCGTGTATTTACCACTGCTTATATGTTCGGTGATAATGATAAAACCGTAAATTATACGGATACTCAGTCAACAGGTAACAGACAGTTTATTGCAAACGTTATAGGCGATGGCAACGGTGAATACTTTACTGTTCAAATGCGCAACCGTTTTAAAAAGGGCGATGTTTTAGAAGTTCTTTCGCCAAGCGATAACTTTAACAAAACGTTTGTGGTTGATAAAGTTACCGATGAAGAAGGTAACGAAGTTGAAGATGCAAAAATCGTTCAACAAACACTTAGGGTTTATAGCAATTTAATGCTTAAAGCAGGCGATATACTTCGCCGATAGGAGTCTTATGAAAAATATTATTGTAGTTACCGGCGCATCAAGCGGTATGGGTAAAGATTTTGTTAAGCAAATCGAGCAAAAAGAAAAAGTTGACGAAATTTGGGTTCTCGCTAGAAGAGAAGATAGACTTATTGAACTTCAAAAGGACGTTCAAACTAAAATAGTTCCTATTGCAATTGATTTGTCGGATATGGAGCAAATAAAGGTTTATAAGCAAAAGCTTGAAGAAGAATGCCCAAACGTAGTAATTTTAGCAAATTGTTCAGGCTTTGGCAAGTTTGACCATTTTGAAAATATTCCCTTAGAAACCGAGCTTAATATGATAGACCTTAACGTTAAGGCAGTAGTTGCTATGACAAATTACACTATACCTTATATGTCTAAGGGGGCAAAGGTAATAAATATTGCATCGTGCTCGGCATTTCAGCCTATACCTTATATCAATATTTACGCATCTACAAAAGCGTTTTTACTTCATTTTTCAAGGGCTTTAAACGTAGAACTTAAATATAAGGGAATTTCGGTTACTGCAGTTTGTCCTTTCTGGACTAAAACAGAGTTTTTTGATAGAGCTGTTAATAAAGATAAAAAAGACGTTGTAATTAAGTATTCAGTAATATATGATAGCCAAAAAGTTGTAGAAAAGGCTATAAAAGATGCTTATAAAGGCAAAGACGTATCAGTTTACGGTGGCAAAAACAACTTGCAAAGATTGCTTGTTAAAAGTTTACCACATAAACTCGTTATGAAAATATGGTGTAATCAACAAAAATTTGACGGCACACCTGATATAAGAAAATAAGCTATATAATATTTTTATGGCGAGCGTGAATTTCACGCTCGCCATTATTTATTTACTCATAAATTGTCAAAATTCGACATAAATTTAGCAAGAGGTTAAATTTATGCTGTGGGATTTTTTAAACTTTATAGTTGGCAAAATAGTTTTCTTTTGCTCTAGTATTGGGGGAGATTGTTTTCCTAAACCGTTATCACCAGAAGATGAGTCAAAATATCTTACCGCCTTTAGGGAAAAAGGTGACCAAAAAGCTAAAGAAATGTTAATTAAACACAATCTTCGCCTTGTTGCCCATATAGCTAAAAAATATCAAGGCGCAGAAGATACCGATGATTTAATTTCCGTGGGCTCAATAGGGCTTATCAAGGCTATAAACACCTATACGCCGGGCAAGGGCACGCAACTTGCAACATATACCGCAAGATGTATAGAAAACGAAATTTTAATGTTACTTCGCGCAAATAAAAAACATAAAAACAACGTTTCTTTATACGATACGATAGGTCAAGATAAAGACGGTAATGAACTAAACGTTATAGACCTTCTATCAGAGCAGGACGAAAGCGTTTTAATAAAGGTGGAAAATAGGCTTTTAAAAGAAAAGTTTTTATCCGTAATGAAAGAGTGTTTGTCGCCAAGAGAATACAAAATAATATGCCTTCGATATGGGCTTAAAGGGGGAAGACCACTTGCGCAACGAGAAGTCGCGTCACTTCTAAAAATTTCTCGCTCATATATATCGAGAATAGAGAAAAAGGCAGTTGAGAGATTAAAAATAGAAGTTAAAAATAGAGATTTTTTTCTTGAATAGTTAAAATTATATTTTATTCTATAAAATAACTTGCAAAAAAAAGCCGTTTATTATAAAATATAAGCGATAATAAACGGAGGAGCGGTTTTTCCGCAAAAAACTATGAAATATTATTTATCGATAGATATTGGCGCATCAAGTGGTAGACACATTCTTTCTCACGTTGAAGACGGCAAGCTCGTTTTAGAAGAAGTTTTCCGTTTTGAAAACGGCATGGAAGAGCGTGACGGTCATCTTATTTGGGACTATAAAAAACTCTTTGCAAATATCGTTGAAGGTATGAAAGAGTGTAAAAGGCTTGGTAAAGTGCCAGAAACAGTTGGTATTGATACATGGGGCGTAGACTACGCTCTTATAGATAAAGACGATAACGTTATTGGCGAAGTTTTTGCTTATAGAGATTCTAGAACAGAAGAGCCTATAAAGAAAGTTCATTCTATCGTTCCTTTCGAAAAACTTTACGAAAGAACGGGCTCGCAATTCCAAATTTATAATACCGTTTACCAACTTTATACAGATAAACTTAGCGGTAAACTTGACAGGGCAGAAAGATTTTTAATGATGCCAGACTTTTTCAACTTCCTTTTAACAGGCGTTAAGAAAAACGAGTTTACAAACGCATCTACAAGCGGTATTTTATCTGCAAAAACTAGAGAGTGGGATATGGAAACCGTTAAAGATTTAGGTCTTCCTGAAAAGCTTTTCGGCGAACTTGCAGATCCTGCTACTTTAGTAGGCACTTTAAAACCTGAACTTATTGAAGAAATTGGTTACGATGTAAAAGTTGTTCTTCCTGCAACTCACGATACTGCAAGTGCAGTTATGGCTGTTCCAGAGCTTGGCACTCCACTTTATATTTCTAGCGGTACTTGGTCACTTCTTGGTATCGAAAGCCCTAAAGCAATTTCAAGCGCAGATGCACTTGAGGCTAACTTCACAAACGAAGGTGGCTACGGTAGAACAACAAGATTCCTTAAGAACATAATGGGTCTTTGGATGATTCAAAGTGTAAGACGTGAGCACGATAAGAAATATTCGTTTGCTGATTACGTTGTTCTTGCTAAAGAAGTTAAAGACTTTGATAGTATTGTAGACGTAAACGATCAATGTTTCTTAGCACCTGAAAGTATGATTGGCGCAATTCAAGATTATTGCAAAAAAACAAATCAAAAAGTTCCTGAAACACCTGGCGAACTTGCTCTTTGTGTATACGAGAGTTTAGCAGTATGTTATGCAAAGGCAGTTGACGTTATTGAAAAGGTAACAGGTTATAAGTTTGATACTATCAACGTTGTTGGCGGTGGTTGTCAAAATGAATACCTTAATGAACTTACTGCAAAACATACAGGCAGAAAGGTTATGGCAGGTCCAGTAGAGGCAACTGCAATTGGTAACGCCGTTGCTCAACTTTTATATGATGGAGCAGTTGCAAGCTTAGACGAAGCTAAAATGCTTATCAAAAAGTCTTTCGACGTTAAAGCCTTTTAATAAATAAAACATTTAAGCACCGAGAATTTTTGATCGGTGCTTTATTTTTTTGTTCCTTATATAATAAATTTAAAAATTACAAGTAAAATCGTAGATTTTGAAAGTTTTTATGATAGATAAAAGTATGCTAAATGCTTAAAGTAAACAAAAAATTGTCAAAAATATAACCTTTGTATAATATATTTGTATAGGGGTTAAAAAAATGAAAATACTAGATAAAAAAGGGTTAAACGTTATAACTGCTATTATACTTTGCATTTTGGCTATAGGGGTTGCGATAGTTTGTTTTACTCCAAGCAAGGTCGTATATATATCAGGTGGAAAAACCTACGAACCAATATATTTTGGAGATAGGAACAAAAATAGTGTAGCAATTACCTTTAACGTTTATGAAGGTAGAGACGTAGTTGAAGGTATTTTAAACGAGTTGAATAAACGTGGTGCAAAGGCAACGTTTTTTGTCGGTGGGTGTTGGGCAGACGATAATTTAGATCTTGTCAAGAAAATTATAGATGATGGCCATGAACTAGGAAGCCACGGTTATTACCATAAAGACCATTCTAAATTGAGCGAAGAACAAAATCGCGCAGAAATGAAACTTTTGCATGATTTAATATATAATGAGCTTAGTTATGATATTAAACTTTTTGCTCCACCTTCTGGCGCTTTTTCTGTAGAAACGCTTAAGGTTGCAGAAAATTTGGGGTATAAAACAATTTTGTGGAGCAAAGATACCATTGATTGGCGTGACAAAAGTAAAAAAGTTGTGTATAATAGAGCAATAAAAGGGATTTCTGGTGGTGATATAGTGCTTATGCATCCTAAATCGCATACGCTTGAAGCTCTACCAGATATTTTAGAATATTACAAGCAAAAAGGACTAGCCATTGTAACGGTTAGCGAGTGTATAGGTTAAAATGTTTTATAAAGAATATGAAAATGGCTTAAAACTTGTCGTTAAAGAAATGAAAGGCGTTATGAGCGTAAGCGTTGGTATAGTAGTTGGCGCAGGTAGCGTTCTTGAAACTGAAAAAAATAACGGTATTTCGCATTTTATCGAGCATATGACGTTTAAAGGGACGCCAACCCTCACAGCTTTTGGTGTTTCTGAAGCTTTTGATGAAATAGGCTCACAAGCTAATGCCTTTACTTCAAAAGAGATGACGTGTTACTATGCAAAAAGCACAACTGTTGCACTAGAAAGATCTTTTGAATTATTATCTGATATGTTTTTAAACTCATTGTATTCAAACGAAGAGATTGAAAAAGAAAAGGGTGTAGTTGTTGAAGAAATAAATATGTATGCAGATACTCCAGAAGACGTTTGTTTAGACGGGCTTTCTTCTGCGTTTTTCGGCGACGTTGGTTTAGGTAGAACGGTTTTAGGGCCAGCAAGTAATATTAAGGCTTTTGATAGAAGTTATATAGAGAATTATAGGAACGACTTTTATAATGCAGACAATATCGTTATAAGCTTTGCAGGTAACGTTGATGGTAAAACTGCAGAAGAGCTTGTAAACAAATATTTTGCACCGTTTGTTGATAGTAACAAATCTAAGCCGTTTTATAGCACAAAAGAAACAAATTTGGGTAAAATATTAAAGGTAAATAAGGATATTGAGCAAAATCATCTTGCACTTGCTTTTGATGGTATTAAATATAACGGCGAACTTTTTGATGAAATGTCCCTTTTTAATACTATTTTAGGCTCGGGTATGAGTAGTAGGCTTTTCCAAAAAATTAGAGAAGAAATGGGTCTTTGCTATACGATATATTCTTATCCGTCTAGCTATCGTGACGTAGGCTCGCTTGCAATATACGCAGGGCTTAACCCAGAGCAGACTGCCGATGCATATAACGCAATATTCGACGTGTTAAAAGACCTTAAGAAAAACGGCATTACCGAAAAAGAGTTTGAAAAAGGAAAGGCGCAAGTTTTAAGTTCGTTTGCTTTTGGACAAGAAAGCACGGCATCGCAAATGATGTTATACGGCAAATATCTTTTATTCCAAGGCAAAAACTTTAATGCAGAAGAAAAGATACGCTATATTGAAAATATAAAGAAGAGTAAGGTAGACGAGCTTGTTGAAATGCTTAATTTCGATAAGTTTAGTATTTCGCTCGTTGGCAAAAACGTTGATAAAATAGAATTTTAAGCAAAAAAACACACGGCAACAAGTTAAGCCGTGTGTTTTTATTATGTAAGAGTATTGAGTGATTTATTTAATTTCTTGCTCTAAATTTTTGAATTCTTCTGTAGAGAAAAATTCTATGAGAGAAAGACCAAGTCCGTCACAAAGAATTTTTAAAGTTACGATACCTGGATTTACGCTTTTGCCGTATATGATGTTTTTAATAGTAGAAGGCGCTAGACCAGACAAGGTTGAAAGTTTGTGAAGAGTTAATTGTTTCTCTTCTAGTAAGTCAATAAGTCTGTTTCTAACTGCCGTATAAGTGTTCGTGTAATTGTTCATTTGTTTTTAGCCCTTTAAGTTAGTGAAATAATTATAACATAAAATTTTTATATGAGTAGTCTTTTTATGGTATTATTTAGCCTATAAATAGACTATTTTTAAAAAATAAAAATTTTTACCTATGTCTAACTGATTAAAAGGTAAAAAAGCCAGAAATATCTAGTTTTTCTTTACAAAATATACGTTTTGTATTATAATAAAATAAACACGTTTGGGGGTATTTATGGATATTAAAATAGCTTTAGAAAAATTTAAAGAATTACAAGAAAAGTTGAGTGCGTTTAATCATGCTCAAGCTCTCATTTTTTACGACGGTGCAACAACTGCGCCAAAAGGCACAACTGCAAATAGGGGACAAACGCTTTCAATTTTAAGTAAAGAAAGTTATACGTTATCAACAGGCAAAGAAACCGTTGAGCTTTTAGAGTTTTTAGATGCTAACAAGCAAGAGCTTAACTATAAAGACAAAAGGGCTGTAGAAGTTGCTTTAAAGGATATTCGCGAGTTGCAAAAAATACCTATGGAAGAATACGTAGCTTATCAACAGCTTTTAGTTGAAGCAGATGACGTGTGGCATACAGCAAAAGAAAATAGCGACTTTGCGCTTTTTTGCCCTTATTTAAAGAAAATATTTGAAACTGAAAGAAAATTTGCCAAATATTGCGCGCCAGATAAACACCCTTACGATTATTGTTTAGATAAATATGAAAAGGGGCTTACAAGAGAGAAGTGTGATGAGTTTTTCTCTGCGCTTAGAGAAGAGTTAGTGCCACTTATAAAACAAATTTCTTCAAAACCACAAATTAGTAACGCTTGTCTTATGGGCGATTTTTCTGATGAAAGTCAACAAAAGTTTTCTATCGAGCTTATGATGACTATGGGTATTGACTTAAATCATTGTGGTTTGGCAACAACCGAGCATCCGTTTACAACAAGCTTAGGCTCTCATCACGACGTTAGAATTACAACAAACTATAAGAGTGACGATTTTTCTTCATCAATGTTTAGTGTAATTCACGAAGGCGGGCACGCCCTTTACGATATGGGCTCTAGTGATGAGTTAGCTTACACGTTTTTAGACGGTGGCGTTTCTATGGGAATTCATGAAAGTCAAAGCCGTTTTTATGAGAATATTTTAGGTAGAAGTGAAGATTTTATAAACTTTATATTCCCAAAGATTTGTGAGAGCTTTCCAGAGCAAATGAAAGGGTATACTGCAGAAGATGTGTATAAGGCAGTAAATTTAGTAACTCCGTAGTTAATCCGCACCGAAGCCGATGAAGTTACCTATTCTTTGCACGTAATGGTACGTTACGAGCTTGAAAAACGCGTTATGTCTGGCGAGCTTGAAGTGGAAGATTTGCCAAGTGAGTGGAATAGGCTTTATAAGGAATATTTAGGTGTTGACGTGCCAGACGATAAGCACGGTGTATTGCAAGATAGCCATTGGTCGGGTGGTGGAATAGGCTATTTCCCATCTTATGCTTTAGGTAGTGCATACGGCGCTCAATTCCTTTTGAAAATGAAAGAGACTGTTGACGTTGAACAATGCCTTAAAACAGGTAATTTTGCTCCAATTAACGAATGGAATAAAGAAAACATTTGGAAACACGGATGTCTTTACGAGCCAAACGAGCTTTTAGACCGTGTTTTAGGCGAGCCGTTTACCCCAAAGGCTTATACGAATTACCTAAAAAATAAGTATAAAAAGATTTATAATCTTTAAAAGTGATACCCCCTTATTCGTAGGGGGTATCTTTTTTTGTATATTGCACAGTATTTTAGTAAAAATTTTTATAGTTATTGACATTTCTTGTTTTTATGTTATAATATATAAAAACAAATTTTAGGGGGGGATTATGAAGATTCGCTTTTTAAAATTTTTAGCAACAGTTTGTGTTTTGGCTTGCTCTTTTTCCTTTGTTTTTTGTTTAACTAGTTGCTCAAATGGAAACGACGTGGGAAGTAACTTGTCTTTTGAGCTTGTAAACGGTAAAGAATATCAAGTAACAGGTCTTGGCGAAGATGTAAGCACCGATATAGTTATACCAGATACTTATAAAGGCTTACCTGTAACAAGTATTAGCGATTATGCCTTTAAGCATTGCTTTAAGTTGACAAGTGTTACAATTGGGGATAACGTTACTTATGTTGGAGATGAAGCATTTTTTGGTTGTTATAGAATAACAAGTATTGTAATGGGCAAAAGCGTAATAAACGTTGGCGATAAGGTGTTTGAGGGTTGTATTGCTTTACAATATAACGAATATGAAAATTGCAAATACTTAGGTAACAAAGACAATAAGTACCATACGTTAGCTAGTGCTATAAGAGATGATAGTTTATCTTACACGATGCATGATGATACGATAGTTATTTCGGGTAGTGCCTTTAAGGGGTGTTCAGACGTTGAAAATATAACTATACCAAGCAAAGTATTAAGTATTGGTGATTCTGCGTTTAATAATTGTACTAGTTTGAATAAAATAGTTATACCGAGCAGTGTAATAAGCGTTGGCGATAAGGCTTTTTATAAATGTTCTAGCTTAAAAAGCTCTTTGATTGGCGAAAACGTTACAATTATTGGCGATGATGCATTTAATCGATGTTCTAGTTTAACAAGGATAACTATACCAAACAATGTAAAAAGTTTGGGAGATAGGGTGTTTAATTATTGTTCTAGCATGACAGCTGCATTGATAGGTGACAATGTAACAAGTGTTGGAGAAAAAGCATTTTATTATTGTACCAACTTGGTAACTGTGGAAATAGGAAAAAGCGTAACAAGTATTGGAGATTATGCTTTTCAAGAATGCTCTAAATTAAAAAGTGTAATAATACCGGATAGTGTAACAAATCTTGGCAAATATGCGTTTGATAATTGTACAAGTTTAGCAAGTGCAATCATAGGCGATGGTGTAACCGGTATTAGTTCTCATGCGTTTCATGACTGTTACGATTTAACAAGTGTTATTATAGGTGATAGTGTAACGAGTATTGGGGATTATGCGTTTGCTTTTTGCAGAGGCTTAACAAGTATAGAGATACCAAATAGTGTAACAAGTATTGGAAAGTATGCGTTTGGCGATACAAGATTGAGAAGCTTAGAAATACCGGAAAGTGTTACAACTATTGGTGAAGATGCGTTTGTTAGTTGTAATTTTACAAGTATAGTAATACCGAATAGTATTACAACAATTAGTGACGGAATGTTTTATTCATGTAAAAATTTGTTAAGTATTACAATACCAAGTAGTGTAACAAGTATTGGCGAAAAGGCTTTCGCTAACTGTGAAAGATTGACAGGCATAACAATACCAGACAGTGTAACAAGTATTGGTGGTAGAGCATTTTATGAGTGTGATAGCTTATCTCTTATAGTAATACCAAGTAGTGTAACAAGTATGGGTTATAGGGTATTTGACTCGTGCATGAATTTGAAAAAAATAACGGTTGATAGCGAAAATCCTGTATATACCTCGATAGATGGCAATTTGTACACAAAAGATGGCAAAACTTTAATTCATTACGCAATAGGTAAAACTGAAAAAGAGTTTTCTATACCAGAAAGTGTAACAAATATTGGCGATGGCGCTTTTGCTTATTGTTATAACTTAACAAGTATGAAAATACCAGACGGTGTGGAAAGTATTGGTAGAGAGGCATTCTATTATTGTGTATATTTAATGAGTGTTGAGATAAGTGATAGCGTAACAAGTATTGGCATGGATGCGTTTTATAATTGTTCAAGGTTGGAAAGTGTTGTAATATCAAGCAGTATAGCCACGTTTAGCGGTGGTGCGTTTAGATATTGTTCTAACTTGACAACTTTATATTATAAAGGAACGGTAGAAGATTGGGAAAACTCTCCATTAAATAGCGATGCGAATTACAATTTAAAAGATGCTACAAGATATTACTATATCGAAAATGAGGATGAAGTGCCAACAGATGGTGATAACTATTGGCACTATGATGAAGACGGTAACCCTTCTATATGGTAAATAATTAAAATTTTAACGCCGACGTGATATTTCTCGTCGGCGTTTTGATATAAAAAAGGAGTGGCTTGCCACTCCTTTTAAAATGTTTTTAGTTTTTATTAATACATTCCGCCCATTCCTTGTCCTGCAGGTGCTGCTGGGGTTGGCTCTGGAATATCTGTTACAATACTTTCTGTCGTAAGTAAAGTAGATGCAATTGAAGATGCGTTTTGTAAAGCAGAACGAGTAACCTTAGTTGGGTCGATAATACCTGCTTCAACCATATCAACGTATTCGTTTTTGTATGCGTCAAAGCCACAGTTTGGCTTTTTAGAACGAAGAATAGTGTTGAGAATTACTGATCCGTCAAGACCTGCGTTTTTAGCAATTTGTCTTACAGGCTCTTCAATAGCTCTCAAAATGATTTGAGCGCCTGTCTTTTCGTCGCCACTAAGCTTAGAAATAAGTGCTTTTAATGCAGGAATTGCTGTGAGAAGAGCAGTTCCGCCACCAGGAACGATACCTTCTTCAACGGCAGCTCTAGTTGCTGCAAGAGCGTCTTCAATACGAAGCTTCTTTTCTTTCATTTCAACTTCAGTTGCAGCGCCTACGTTAATAACTGCTACGCCACCTGCAAGCTTTGCAAGTCTTTCTTGTAATTTTTCTCTGTCGTAATCAGAAGAAGTTTCTAAAATTTGAGCCTTGATTGATTGAACTCTTGCTTTAATATCGCTAGCATTACCTGCGCCGTCAATGATAACTGTATTTTCTTTATCAACCTTAACTTGACCGGCTCTACCAAGCATATCAGGAGTAACGTCTTTAAACTCTAAACCAAGCTCAGAAGAAATTACTTGACCACCAGTTAAAATGGCGATATCTTCGAGCATAGCCTTTCTTCTATCGCCAAAGCCAGGAGCTTTAACTGCTACGCAGTTAAATATGCCTTTGAGTTTGTTTACAACGAGCGCAGCGAGTGCGTCGCCTTCAACTTCTTCGGCAATAATTAAAAGCTTTTGACCTTGTTGAGCGATAGGCTCGATGATAGGAAGAATTTCTTGAAGAGTAGAAATCTTTTTATCTGTAATTAAAATAAGTGGGTTATCGTAAACGGTTACCATTTTATCTGTATCAGTTACCATGTAAGCTGATGCGTAACCCCTGTCAAAGCTCATACCGTCAACTGTGGTAAGCTCTGTTTTCATAGTCTTGCTTTCTTGAATAGTAATTACGCCGTCTTTGCCAACCTTTTCCATTGCTTCAGAAATAAGCGCGCCAACAGCTTCGTCGCCTGCAGAAATTGATGCAACTTGAGCGATAGCAGTTTTAGATTCAACTGTTTTGCTAATCTTTTTAAGCTCGTCTACAGCAACTTCAACTGCTTTTTGAATACCTTTCTTTAAAACGATTGGATTTGCGCCTGCGGCAAGATTTTTAAGACCTTCGTTAATCATTGCTTGAGCAAGAACAACTGCTGTAGTTGTGCCGTCGCCTGCTATGTCGTTAGTTTTAGTTGAAACTTCTTTAACAAGTTGTGCGCCCATGTTTTCAAATGGGTCTGCAAGCTCGATTTCTTTTGCAATTGTAACACCGTCGTTTGTAATAAGTGGAGCGCCGTATTTTTTATCTAATACAACGTTTCTTCCCTTAGGTCCTAAAGTGATTTTAACGGTATCTGCAAGTGTGTTTACGCCTGCTTCTAATGCTTTTCTGGCTTCTTCGCCATATTTAATTTGTTTTGCCATTTCTTTGCTCCTTAAAATTACTCAATTATAGCCAAAACGTCAGATTGACGGATAATGCTTACTTCTTCGCCTTGTACTTTGATCTTGTTAACAGCGTCAACTGGGAATAAAACAACGTCGCCTTCTTTAACTGTTATAACAAGGTCTTTTCCGTAAAGGTTGCCACCGTTACCAACTGCAATAACTTTTGCAGTAGTATATTTTTCTGCAGAAGCTGCAGTTAAAATAAGACCGCCCTTTGTGGTTTCTTGCTTTTCTTTTGCATCAACTACTAAATAGTCGAATAATGGTTTAATAGTCATATTACACCTCCAAAATTTGTGTGTTAGCAATCATCTTGCTAGAGTGCTAATAATATTATAAACTTTATATAAAATTTGTCAATAGAATTTAGGTGTTTTAACGTAAAATTTCGCAGTCTTTTCACTATAGAAAAACAATACGTCAAAATAATGAAAATATCGGCAAAATAATTGAAAAATTATTTTATGTGTGTTAAAATAAATTAAAGAGGTGATAATTATGAATAAATGGGATAAAAGATTTTTAGAAATGGCAAAGCTTGTGTCTTCTTGGTCTAGCTGTTATCAGCAAAATAGGCAGGTTGGCGCAGTTATTGTTAAAGATAAGCGCATTATGACAACTGGTTATAACGGTGCGCCTGCTGGGGTTGAGAGTTGTAAGTCTAAAGAAGAGTGTTTAAGACGTAAGCTTAATATTCCAAGTGGGACAAAGCACGAGCTTTGTTTTGCTGTTCACGCAGAGCAAAATGCTATTGCTCAAGCTGCAAAGCTTGGTATTTCGCTTGAAGGGGCAACGTTATATTGCACACATCAACCATGTGTTATTTGTTGTAAAATTATAATAAATGCAGGTATCAAGCGCGTTGTATACGAGCAAGGATATCCAGATGAATTTTCAATTCAACTTTTTGAAGAAGCGGGAATTGAAATAGTTCAAATGTCTTTGGAGGGCTAAAATGAGTAATAATCCAATTGTAACTTTCGAAATGAAGGATGGCGACGTTTTCCACGTTGAGCTTTATCCTGAAATTGCACCAAACACAGTAAATAACTTTATTTCACTTGTTAAAAAAGGCTTTTATAACGGTCTTTGCTTTCATAGAGTAATATCTGGCTTTATGATTCAAGGTGGTGACCCAAAAGGTAACGGAACGGGCGGCCCAGGGTATTCTATTCGCGGTGAATTTTCTAGAAACGGTTTCCCAAATAACTTAAAACACGTTAGGGGCGTTATTTCTATGGCACGTTCTATGATGCCAAATAGCGCAGGCTCACAATTCTTCATTATGCACGCAACGTCTCCACATCTTGATGGACAATATGCTGCTTTTGGTTCTGTTGTAAACGGAATTGAAGTTATTGATAAAATTGCGGGCGTAAACGTAGACTATAGTGATAAACCACTCCGTGATCAAGTTATTAAGTGTGTAACAGTTGATACCTATGGTGTAGATTACGATGAACCTGAATTATATAAATAATGTAAAATAAAACATTTGGGCTTGTAAGACGTAAAGTTTTACAAGCCTTTTGCATAGTATATAAAGGGGACTTTGTATGACTATAGCAGATTTTCATAATGATATTTTAACTTCAGAAAGGTTTGAAAATAAACCGTTAGATTTTGGCAAAAATAAGGTAGTATCTGCTATATTTAGGGGAGAGAGAAGTTTTAGCGATGCGCTTTCTTTAACTAAGTATTCAAATATTTTAGCCTTTGAAGATATTGGTTATACAGATTTGAATTTTGAAAGTTTAGTGAGCGTAAAGCCTTTATACGTTGGGCTTACTTGGAATGGCGAAAATCGTTTTGGTTATGGTTGTGATTTTTCTTTTGGGCTTAAGAGAAGTGGAGTTGAGCTTATTAAAAATCTTAACAAATACGGTGTGGCTATAGATACGGCTCATATATCTAAACGGGGTTTTATAGACGTAATAGATAACGCTGAAAAAATTGTTAATTCCCACACCTGTTTTAACGGCGTTTTTAAGCATAAGAGAAATCTAGACGATTGGCAAATAAAATTGATAGTAGAACGTGGTGGACTTATAGGAATTACGGCTTGCGGATACTTTATGACAAATAGAAAAACTTGCAAAATTGCTGATTTTATCAATAATATTTTATATTTTTATGAAAAGTATGGCGCAGACGGTTTATGTATAGGGACAGATTTTTTTGGAACTAATTTTTTGCCGGAAAATCTTGAAGACTACAATGGTTTTTTAAACGTCGAAAAAGAGCTTTGTAAACGAAAAATTCCTAAGGAAGACATACATAAAATCCTATATAATAATTTAAGTAACTTTATAGATAACGTCTAAATTTTTGATTATACTTGACAACTATTTTAAATGGTTGTATAATGTTGTAAAAGGAGAGATTGTTATGCAATATAAAATTTACTGTTTATTGAAAACTCCTGACCAAGAAGAAAAAGAAAGAGTTGTCAGAGTTAGGGTAATTGCAGATTGTATTACCGAAGCTTTAGCCAAGGCAAAAGAGAGATTTAAACAAAAACTTAAAGAAAAATCATTCAATATTTTTATGTATGAAACGGTAAAATAAACAGAAAAATGCTACGAAAAATGCGTAGCATTTTTTTATTTATAAAATATACTCGTATTGCTTGCTTTTTTTATTGCATGTGATATAATTTTAGTAATAAAATTTCAAGGAGAATAAACGTGAAAGCTCTTGTTAAAAAATATGCAAAAGTAGGTCTTTGGATGGAAGACGTTGCCGAGCCCGTTACCGGCGCTAACGACGTAAAGATTAAAATTCATAAAACTGCTATTTGTGGCACAGATTTACATATTTACAATTGGAATGATTGGGCGCAAAAAACTATTAAAACACCTATGACAATCGGTCATGAATACGTTGGCGAAATTGTTGAAGTTGGTTCTAACGTTACTAGTTGGAAAGTTGGCGATATCGTTTCGGGTGAAGGCCATATTGTTTGTGGTAAATGCAGAAACTGTCTTTCTGGTCACGGACACCTTTGTAAAGAAACGGTAGGCGTTGGCGTAAATAGAGACGGCGCTTTTGCAGAATATCTCGTTATACCACAACAAAACGTTAGAAGATGCGAGAAAGATATTTCAGAAGAAATGTATGCTATTTTCGATCCGTTTGGCAACGCCGTGCATACTGCGCTTTCTTTTAATTTGGTTGGCGAAGACGTTTTAGTTACAGGCGCAGGTCCTATCGGTATTATGGGTGCTGTTGTAGCTAAATTTGCAGGCGCGAGACACGTTGTAATTACCGATATAAACGACGCAAGGTTGGAGCTTGCAAGAGAATTAGGTATCAAATATACGATAAATACGGCAAAAGAAAGTCTTGACGGCATCAAGAAAAAGTTAAATATAAGAGAAGGCTTCGATATCGGTTTAGAAATGTCTGGTAGTGAAATCGCCTTAAACACTATGATAGACAATATGATAAACGGTGGTAAAATCGCGCTTTTAGGTCTTTTGAAGAGTGATGCTAAGGTTGATTGGAACAAGATTATTTTTGATGGACTTACGTTAAAGGGTATTTACGGTAGAGAAATGAACGAAACTTGGTATAAAATGTCTGCAATGTTACAAGGTGGATTGGATATATCAAAAATCATTACTCACAGATTTGACGTGAGAGATTTTGAAGCAGGATTTGAAGCTATGAATAGTGGTAAATCTGGTAAGGTAATTCTTGATTGGACTAAATTAAACGGGTGAAATTATGAAAAGCGCATTAAAATATTTTGAAGAAATTTGTCAAACGATAGATAAAGAAGGCTTAACTAAAAACGAAAAGATTATAACGTCGCCACAAGGAGCAAAAGTAAGCCTTGCCGACGGAAGAACTGTCATCAATATGTGTGCCAACAACTATCTGGGGCTTGGCAACAACCCAGAAATTATCGAAGCAGCTAAAAAGAGCTATGATGAGTTTGGTTACGGCCTTTCTTCTGTTAGATTTATTTGTGGAACACAGTCCGTTCATAAAAAATTAGAGAAAAAGCTTAGCGAGTTTTTGAAAACCGACGATAGTATTTTGTATTCTTCTTGTTTTGATGCAAACGGTGGTCTTTTTGAAACTCTTTTAACTGACCAAGACGCCGTTATTAGCGATGAATTAAACCACGCTAGCATAATTGATGGTATTAGACTTTGTAAAGCAAAGAAATTTAGATATAAAAACAACGATATGCAAGACCTTAGAGCAAAGATTGAAGAAGCAAAAGACGCTAGAATTAAGCTTATCGCAACAGACGGCGTTTTTTCTATGGACGGTATAGTTGCAAATCTTAAGGAAATTTGCGATTTAGCAGACGAGTATGATGCTCTCGTTATGGTTGACGATAGCCACTCTTCAGGCTTTATGGGCGCAACCGGTAGGGGAACTGCAGAGCATTGTGGCGTAGAAGGTAGGGTTGACGTTATAACAGGCACGTTTGGCAAGGCTCTTGGTGGCGCGTCTGGTGGTTTTACTTCTGGCAGAAAAGAAATAATCAACCTTTTACGTCAACGTTCAAGACCATATCTTTTCTCAAATACGCTTGCTCCTTCCGTTGCAAGTGGTTCTTTAAAGGTTTTAGATATAATTCAAAACGACCTTTCAATAAGAGAAAAGCTCTTTGAAAATACAAGGCTTTTTGCTGAAAAAATTAAAGAAATAGGGCTTGACGTATTAGACAACGGCACGCCAATTATTCCCGTTATGCTTTATGACGAGCATAAAGCAGTAGAAATGGCAAAGAGAATGATGGATAAAGGCGTTTACGTGGTTGCTTTTTCTTATCCTGTTGTTCCTAGGGGTAAAGCTCGTATTAGAACCCAAATGTCTGCAGCGCTTGAAAAGGAAGATATTTTATATATCGTAGAGTGTTTTAGGCAAGTTAAAGAAGAAATGGGTATTTAAAGCTAAAAATAAATTTAAAGGAGACTATGTCTCCTTTATTTAATTATTTAAAACAATGAAAGTGTTTAACGAAAGAAGAAATTTAGCGCACAAATTAATATTTCTTGCTTTTATAACCGTTGTTGCTTCCGTTTTGCTTTGTTGTTGTGTAAAAAATTCGGTTACTAGCCAAATCGTAATCGAGTCCACGTCGCAAGAAAGTGAAGTATTGGTAGAAAGTGAGTTTACCGAAAGCCGATTTTCAAGCGAAAGCGATATTGAGATTGAGTCTAACGTAGAAACCGAAAGTGATTTTGAGTCGGTTTTAGAAGAGTCGCAAGAAGAAAGTGAAATTCTAGTTGTTTATTCGGTTATCTTTTTAATTGACGGAGTGGAGCATTTAAGCGAAAGCGTTATAGACGGCAATCTTTTAAGCAAGCCTACAGACCCAGTTAAAGACGGTTTTGTCTTTTTGGGTTGGTATTGCGAAGACGAGTTGTTTGATTTTTCTTTGCCGATTAGCGAAAATCTAGTGCTTGTTGCAAAATGGCACGAAGTTTTTTATTCGGTGACTTTTATATCAAATAGTGATATTGAAATTTTACCACAAAAAATTAAAGAAAATGGTTTTGTAATAAAGCCAAACGACCCACAAAAAGAAGGCTTTGAGTTTTTAGGTTGGTTTTTAAACGGCGAGATCTTTGATTTTTCTTCTCCGATTTGCCAAAATTTAGAACTTGTTGCTATGTGGCAAGCGATTGTTCCACCTACAGTAATAGTAACTTTTGATACAAACGGTGGCGCTTATGCAGAAAATAAAGTAATTGATAAAAATAGTTGTGTAACAAAACCAAACGACCCAATAAAAGAAGGTTTTGTCTTCATTGGTTGGTATTTAAGAGGCGAGTTGTTTGATTTTGCTACTGTTATAAATGAA